>JAGNKU010000001.1:540311-901202 GCA_017999985.1 Phycisphaerae bacterium
GTGCGGGCGGAGGCGCTGCGCGCGGCGCGGCGCGGGCCGCTGCGGCGCTGGGTGCGCGTCGCCAGTGGTGTGGCGGCGGCGGCGGCGCTGGTGTTCGGCTGGACGACGTGGTCGCGTGCCACCCGTGGGCCGGCCCTGCCCGATCCGGAAGCCGTCGTGGCCGAATGGGCAGCGGCGCTGGACGAGTCCAACTACTGCCTGCGGCAGTTGACCACCAGCGGCTGGGCGCGCGGCGATGCGACGCGCGACGCGGCCGCGGAGCTGGACGAGTTGCTGCAAGGGCTCGATGATTCGTTCGAACGTTTTGAGGGTCTGTAGCCGGTGACGCACGCAAGCGTACAACTCGGCCGCTGGGGCGCGCTGGGCGTGGTGCTGCTGCTCGGCGGGTGGGCCGTGCCGGCTGGCGCGCAGGGTCCGCCGAAGCGCGAGGGCTTCCGGTCACCGCCCACGACGCAGGACGCCGGGCGCGGCGGTTTCCGCGGCCGCCGGATGGAGCACGTGATGCGCGGGCTCTTCCGGATCGAGCCGGAGGACGAGGGTCCGTTACAACCGGGCGAGGCGGAAGAGCTGCTCGAGTTTGCCCGCGAGCATGCGCCGCGGCTGCACCGGGCGATGACCGCGCTGCGGGAGCGGAGTCCCGAGCGTTTCGCCGAGCGGATGACGACGCATGCGCCGCGGCTGCGGCACCTGCGGCGGGTGTGGGCGCGCAATCCGCGGCTGGGGGCGATCATCCAGACCTACGCAGAGAACCTGATCGAGATCGAGCGCGGCGCGCGGGCGCTGCGCAAGACGCCGGCGGATTCGCCGACCTATGAGCGCGACCTGCAGGCGCTGCGCGACTTGATCGCGGACAACTTGCGGCGCGAGTCGGATGCGCTGGAGGCGCTGGCGGAGCATCTCGATGCGCAGCGCGCCACGCGCGTGGCGGAGCGCGTCACGCAACTCACCAGCGCAGGCGCTGATCTGTCGACCGAGCCGGAGAAGGTGCGCGATCTGGTGGCGACGTATCTCGCGGCCGCCGGCGACGCGGAGCGCAACGCGGCACGCGAGAAGCTGGAGGCGGCGGTCACGCACCAGTTGACCACCGAGAGCGCGGCGCTGCGCGAGCGGGCGGCGCGGCAGCGCGAGCACGCGCCGGAAGAAGTGGATCGCCGGGTCGAACACGCGCTGGCGCCCGGCCCACCCGGCCGCCCGGACCAGCACCCGCCCCACCGGTAGCATCGAAGTCGCGCGGCGCTAATCAGAGCCCGGAGCGGAAGCGACGGGCCGTAGAACCCAAAGCGGAAACGGCGCGCCCAGCCACGGAATTGCGCATCCGCAGACCCACTCGCTGGCGCTCGGGGCTTTGGTGCGCGGCCTCACACCGTCGCAACAATCAGAAAAGAATGACTGAAGTACCGGCGGAAGAGGCGCTTCCACGCCTTCAGCCACCGGCGCTGCGGCTGGATCCAGTAGCCCTCCACCGGCTCGAACCCGCAGCGACGCAGCAGCCGGGTGAGCGTGACGGGGTCGAACCAGACCACATGGCCCTCGTTGCAGCGCGGCCGGCCGCGCCGCCAGATGTGCCACGCCTGCAGTGCGTAAAACGGGTTCGGCGTTGTCAGAATCAGCTTGCCGCCGGGCTTCAGGTGGCGGCGTACCGCGGTGAGGAACAGCCCGGGGTTGTCCAGGTGCTCGATGAGCTCGCCGGCGACGATCGTGTCGAACTGCCAGCCGAGGTCGAGCGTCTGGACGTTGGCGCAGACGGCGTGGTAGCCGGCGCTCTGCAGGGCGGCGACACCCTCGGCGTCGTGGTCCACGCCCACCGCATCAGGGTTCACTTCGACCAGCCGGCGAAAAAGCAAGTCGGGCGCGTGGGCGCTGGTGTGTCCGGACCGGCGGGCGGGCCGGGCATCGACGCAGCCGAGGTCGAGGACCGCCGTCCCGGGGACGATGTGCGGGGCGATGGCGTCGAAGCGGTCGCGGATGGTCGTGTCGAACACGGCGGCGAGTGTGGCGTGGGCGGCGGTAGGGGTCAAGCGGTGGAGGCAGCACCGCGTGGGAACGTGGGAACGCGAGCACGTGGGAACGAGGGCGGACCGCGCCGGACCGGTCCGCGGGCGAGGTCTATGATCCGCTCGTGGTGCGCGTCATGGCCAAGTACCTGAAACGGTCCGCCGAAGGGCTAACCGTGGCGCGCTTCCGGTCCGGCATTGGGCGTCTCAGCGGTCACCTTGGCCGCAAACGCGACGGTCCGGTCGGCTGGCTCCGCGCCTGGCGCGGCTGGGAAAGTTTCCAATTGATCCTGCTCGGAGCCACGCTCGCAGCGGACGGTCGAGATGCGGGTAACAGCAACAGTGGTGTGCTCCTGCCACGGCTTGGCTGCGCCCAATCGTGCTACACCGTCGCGCGCGTCAGTGCCCCTTCAGCTCACTCACGATGCTGCTGACCATCTTCTTGGCGTCGCCGAAGACCATCACCGTGTTGGGCAGGTAGAACAGCTCGTTCTCGATCCCGGCAAAGCCCGGGTTCAGGCTGCGCTTGAAGACCATGACGGTCTTCGCCTTGTCCACGTCGAAGATCGGCATGCCGAAAATCGGGCTGCCGCGGTCGTGGCGGGCCGCCGGGTTGACTACGTCATTGGCCCCGATGACCAGCGCCACGTCGCACTGGTCCATCTCGGAGTTCAGCTCCAGGTCGGCGAGCTGCTCGTACGGCACGTTCGCTTCGGCCAGCAGCACGTTCATGTGCCCCGGCATGCGGCCGGCCACCGGATGTACGCCGTACCGGACTTCCACGCCTTTCTTGCCCAACTGGGCGGCCATCTCGGCGACGGCGTGCTGGGCCTGGGCCACGGCCATGCCATAGCCCGGGATGATGAAGACCTTCTGGGCGGCCTCGAGCACCATGACCGCCTCCTCGGCGTCCATCTGCCGGACGGTCTTACCCTCGGCCGACGTGGCGCCGGCCGAGCTGAGCTCCTGCCCGAACCCGCCGGCCACCACGTTCAGCAGCGAGCGGTTCATGGCGTTGCACATGATCTTGGTCAGGATGATGCCCGACGCGCCAACGAGCGACCCGCTGATGATCAGGCAGTAGTTGTCCAGCGCGAAACCGGTGGTCATCGCCGCCAGGCCGGAGTACGAGTTCAGCAGCGAGATCACGACCGGCATGTCGGCGCCGCCGATCGGGATGACCGCCATTACGCCAAGCACGGCGGCAATCAGATACAGGGCGATGATGGCCCAGAGCCCGGCCTGGTAGTCGCGGGTCATCAGGACGCCCAGCCCGACGCAGACCAGCAGCAGCACGATGCTGAGCAGGTGGTGGCGCGGCACGAGCAGCGGGTTGCTGATGGACCGGCCCTTGATCTTCCAGCCTTCCAGCTTGCCGTAGGCCGTCACGCTGCCGGTGAAGGTCACCATGCCGATCAGCGCACTCAGCCCGATCGTGATCAGCGTGTCCAGGCGCGGGTCCCGGAGCGGGTCGAAATACACGCGCAGGAACTCGGCGAAGGCGACGGTCGCCGAGCCGAGGCCGCCGAAGCCGTTCAGCATGCCCACCATCTGCGGCATCGCGGTCATCTGGACGCGGAGCGCGAGCACGGCGCCGATGACCGAGCCGGTGATGAGCCCGGCGCCGATCGTCCACCAGCTCACGATCTCCTTGTCACCCAGCGTCACGACGATGGCGATGAGCATGCCGACAGCCGAAAGCAGGTTGCCGCGGCGGGCCGAGCGCGGGTGCGACATCATCTTCAGGCCGAAGATGAACAGGGCGGCGGAGACGAGGTAGGCGAGGTTGATGCCCAGCTTGAGCAGGCTGTCGGCGTGTTCCGCGGCCTCCGTCAGGGCCGCCGCTGTTGCCGGGGCGCTGCTGATGGCCTGGGCCAGAAGCCCGCTCACATGCGATAGGTCGTTCATGCGCAGGCTCCTACTTCTTCTTGAACATGGCCAGCATGCGATCCGTCACCTTGTACCCGCCGACCACGTTGATCATCGCGAAGGTCACCGCCAGGAACCCGAGAACCTCGCTCCAGGCGCCCTTGTGCAGGCCGGCGATCACGACTGCGCCGACGATCGTGATCCCCGAGATCGCGTTCGAGCCGGACATCAGCGGCGTGTGCAGGATGGGCGGCACCTTGGCGATCACTTCGAAGCCGATGAACATCGCCAGCACAAAGATCACGAAGTTGTTGGTGAAGAGCTCGATCACGCGCGACCCTCGCTTTCCATGGCGGCCTTGACCCCCGTGTGGACGACCTGGCCCGCGTGCGTCACCAGCGCGCCGGCGATGATCTCGTCCGTCAGGTCCAGGTTGAATTTCTGGTCTTTCCAGAACTCCAGGATGAACGTTGTCAGGTTTCGCGAATACAACGTGCTGCCGTCCTTCGGCATGTCGGACGGCAGGTTCAGCGGGCCGATGATCTTCACGCCGTTCTCGATCACCGTCTCCCCCGGCCGCGTCAACTCGCAGTTGCCGCCCGCCTCGGCCGCCAGGTCGACGATCACCGAGCCGGGCTGCATTCGGCGCACCATCTCGGCGGTAATGAGCTTTGGGGCCTTCACGCCGCCGATCAGCGCGGTCGTGATGACGACGTCGTTGAGCGCGCACTGCTGGGCGATGAGCTCGGCCTGCTTGCGGTAGAACTCCGCGGAGAGCTCCTTCGCGTAGCCGCTGGCGGTCTGCGCGTCCTCGGCGCTCTCGACGCCGACGAACTTGCCGCCCAGGCTCTGGATCTGCTCCGCGACGACCCGCCGCGTGTCCGTCGCGCTGACCGTCGCCCCCAGGCGCTTGGCGGTGGCGATCGCCTGCAACCCGGCCACGCCCGCGCCGATTACGAAGACCTTCGCCGAAAAGATCGTCCCGGCGGCGGTCATCGCCATCGGGAAGTACCGGCACAGCGCGTTCGCCGCGATCAGCACGGCCTTGTAGCCGGCGATGTTCGACATCGCGGACAGCGTGTCCATGGACTGCGCCCGCGTGGTGCGCGGGATACAGTCGGTGGAGAACGCGGTGATGTTGCGTTCGGCCAGCCTGCGGACCGCGTCGCGGTTCTTGATCGGCAGCAACGTGGTGAGCAGCATGGCGCCGGCGCGCATCTGCTGAATCTCGGCCGCGGTGGGCGGCTGCACCATCAGCACGAAATCCGCGCCGCCCAGCAGGCCAGCGGCGTCGGTCGCGAGCGTCGCGCCCACCGCCCGGTAGGCGTCATCGTCGAAGAACGACGCGCTACCCGCACCGCTCTGCACGGCGACCTCGAGGCCCTTGCCAATGAGCTTCTTGCAGGACTCCGGCACCAGCGCGACGCGCCGCTCGCCGTCCCGCGTTTCCTTCGGCACCGCAATCTTCATAGTGTCCTCTCTCAGCCGCCGGCGTGGCACCGGCGCAGCCCCGGCAGATCGGCCCACGGCCCTGGCAAACACGTGGGATGTGCTATTGTAGTCACGAGGTCGCGCCGGTAAAGGCGGGGCGCGGCGCGCCTACGCGGACCGATACAACCCGTGCTCCGCGATGTAGCCACGGACCGCTTCCGGGACGAGATGACGGATGCTCCGGCCGGCCCGCACGCGGGCGCGGAGGTCCGTGCCGGAAACGTCGATCCGTGGGCTTTCGATCACGTGCTGCAGCAGCCGCTCGCACTGCGCCACGGAAAAGCACCGGCCGAGGCGGGCGGCGTCCGGCGGCGCGTAACCCGAACGGGCCGCCGTCACGATGGTGCACGCGTCGACCAGCTCCGTCGCGTGATACCACGACTCCAGCTCCAGCAGGCTGTCCATGCCAACCAGCCAGCACAGCTCGACCGCCGGCCCATGCGCGGCGCGGAAGTGCGCGACCGTGTTGAGCGTGTAATTCGGCCCCGGCTGCCCCAGCTCCCAGTCGCTGACCTCGAACTGCGGATCGTCCGCGACCGCCAGCCGGCACATCGCGAGCCGGTCCGCCGGCGGCGTCAGCGTGCGGCGCTGCTTGTGCGGCGGGCTGGCGCTGGGGATCAGGATGACGCGCGGCACCTGCAGCCGCTCGGCGATGAACCGGCTGACGATCAGATGTCCGTGGTGGATGGGATCGAACGAACCGCCGTAGAGCAGGATGCGGTCCACAGGCAACATTCCCGGTGGGAGGGGTCAGGCGTGCTGGCTGCCCCGTGACTCCAGCGCGGCCTCCAGCTCATGCAGCGCGACCGGCACGTCCTCGAGTTGCGGATGGATGCGCAGCGCCTGCCGGTAGCAGTGCAGCGCCCCGCGCAGGTTGCCGCGCTCCACACAGGCATGCCCCAGAGCCGCCGCCGCACCGAAGTGGTACGGATTCAGCCGCAGCGCCTGCCGGTATGCCTGCTCCGCCTCTTCCACGCGCTCCATCATGGACAAGGCCAGCCCGCGCTGGAAGTGGGCCTCGGCGAAATCCGGCTCCGCGGCGACGAGTGCGTCGAAGGTCCGCACCGCCGCCCGGCTGTCCCCGGTCTCCAGATAGCCGATGCCGCTCGCCAGTCGCCGGTTGCCG
The DNA here is from genome assembly GCA_017999985.1 of Phycisphaerae bacterium. NCBI lineage: Bacteria > Pseudomonadati > Planctomycetota > Phycisphaerae > Phycisphaerae bacterium. Next base: position 546,792 of record JAGNKU010000001.1, read on the forward strand.
TCCGCCGACCCCGCCTGCATCCACAGCGACCAAAGGCAGTGCTCGGCGAGCTGCACCACGCCCGCGTCCTCGTGGTGCAGACACAGCGCCAGCACGGCACTCTCGCGCATGGTCCCATACATGCCCAGGTAGAGCACCGCAGCGCGCACCGCGCTCGGGTCGGGGGCGGCCAGCAGCGACACGAGTCCCGCAGGCGTCGGCTTCTCGCGAATCAGGGCCTCGAGGACCGTGCGGTCGACGTGCACGCCGGGGATGACCCGGCGGAGGATCCGATTGATTGTGGCGTCGTATGTCACCCTTCCACCGTTCCAGCCAAACGTCCTGCGGCCGGTGCGCCTCCTCGCCTGTCAGACCATCCTTGAGGTCGCGGCGCAATCGGATTCGTCGCTTGCCAGGGACGGACACGTCCCCGTGCACCGAATGGTATGCCCATGCGGTAGGAAGGGTCAAATAAGCATTGTGCCGGCGCGGCCCCCCGGCACCATTGGTAATTAACGTCCTGATATGATGTTACGTGCTGGCCGTCGGGAGCGGGAACGGTCGCGGAAAGCCCTTTCTCCCCGCAGGGCACGAATAACTCCAATTCGTGCCGCGAGCAACCGATGAGGGGCAGTCATGCGGCAGGGTGGCCGCTTTTTGCCCAGTGCCGGGCCGGCCCCCGCATCCGCCGGCTACTGCGTCAGGACGGCCTGTTCGAGGGCTGCCCGCAACTTGGTCAGGGCCTTGTTCTGGATCTGCCGGACGCGCTCCTTGGTCACGCCGATCATCTCGCCGACCTGTTCGAGCGTCTTGGCCTTTTCGGCCGGGTCGCCCGCGCACGGGTCGAGCGCGAAGCGGGCCAGGATGACCTTCTGTTCGACGTCGCTGAGGCGCGCGCTGTTGTCCGTGAGAATCGATTTGAGTTCGTGCACGCACTCGCCCTCCGCCCGCACCCGGTTTTGTTCCAGACTGTTGCCGCGCTCCAGCGCCGGATCGAACTCGGTGGGGAAACGTCCCCGGTGCCGTGCCATCCGCGTCGCGACGCGCGAGAAGCTCTTCAGGATCGCGCGACAGGCATACGTGCTGAAGCGATAGCCGCGCGCGCAGTCGAACTTGTTCACCGCACGCAGCAGCGCCAGGTTGCCCTCGCTGATCAGGTCCGTCAGATCCACGCCGGTGATCCGCGTCCGCTTGGCCATCGCCAGCACCAGCGGGATGTTCTCCCGCACCACCTCGCCGCGCGTCCCGGTCGTCAACTGCTCCCACCGCAGCAGGGCCCGTGCGGCTTCCTCCGTGAGGCGCCGCCCGGCGAACTCGGTGAGGATGTTGAACATCTGCCGGCGGCAGTAATTCAGCCGCAGAAAGAGGTATCGCTCGCGCTCGAGCTGGCGCACCGCCTCGCCCGGCTGTTCGAGTCCGTAGACGCCGCTGTCGTCACTGTGGGTCGGCACGTCCTCCCATTCGTACAGCGGCCGGTGCAGCAGCCCCGCTGCGGCCGGCTGGTCCAGAAACGGGTCGGGGACGTACTCGACGGGTTCGCTGACCAGGCGCTTGAGCAACTTGGCTTCGGCCGCGCTCAGCACTTGCATCACGGGCGCGGAAGGCAATTTCGCCTTGGGCACCAGCTTGACCAGATTCGTCGACGTGGTCGTCGGCTCAACAGGAAGCATCGCTTCTCCCATCCTGCACTCGCATCCTTCTCCTGACGCGGCGCGCGGCTCTGCCCGCGCGACGCGGCCTCTGAATGGGGCTGCACATCCAGTGGATGCACACCACCACGCAGAAATACAAACATGGAGCCGTGGTCCCGGCAGGGGGGAGCCGACAAGACATGCCGGGTACGGCAACAAGGGGAGCCAAGGGAAGTATACTCAACTTCGTCGTCGCGAGCAAGAGAAACTTGTCACTACCGCTCCCGGATCGGGGCACGTGCGATAACACATGGACATGCAATCATTTACCGCGGTTTCGGCGCCCGTGGTCATGCGAAGACCGACGACGGTTTTCCGCGTCGCCACGCGGCGGATTCCCCACTGCCCGATAGTACCTGACCGCCCGGCCCGGCCGCGCACCGCGGTCATACCGCCTGCTCTGACGCGAGCACGCCCCCGCAAACGCGCCCTCGGCTCGCCACCCCGCGCGGCGGGCGGTGCCTATCCCGGTTGCGGCGGCGCGACTGGCGCGGCCTGCGGCTGCGTAGTCGCCGGCGGCGGCGCGATGATCTGGATCGGCACGCTCAGCGTCCGGTACTCGGCGTCGGCGGCCGTGGTCTTGATTTCAATCCGCGGCTCCACGCCGGCGGGGATGCGGTCGCCCGGCGGCAGCACGACGGTGACCTCGTAAACGGCGGCGGACTTGCCAGCAGCGCCGGGCGCGGCCTGCCCGAAGGTCACCTTGATCGCGTCGTGACTGGCCTGCGCGGACTCGATCTCGCACGGGTAGTCCGGCGCGTGCGAAACGCGCAGCACGCGCGTCATCGGGCTCACCGCGTTCCTGGGCAGATACAGCTTCGCGGGCCGCACCGACACCGGCGGCTGCACGAACCCGTACATCGGCACCGAGATTTCCGGCACGAGTTCGATCCCCGTCGTCAGGACGACGTTCGCCTGGTAGCGGTCAACCTTGAGCGGCGGCTGCGTCCTGGCCGTCAGCTTGTAGCGCTGCCCCGGTTCGATCTCCTGGATCTCGACCGCGAAGGGCCCGAAGTCCTGGCCCTCCTTCAGCTTGAGGAATAGCTTGTCTGTGTACTTGTTGACGACCTCGACGGCCTTCGATTCCTGCGATTGCTGGTAAAGCTGCCCGAAGATCATCCCGTCCTTCGGCTCGAGCTCATAGATCGGCTTCACCTCGCCGGTGATCTTGATGACGGTGGAGCCGCGGGCCGGGTCGTTGCATGTCAGCGTGACGGTCTGGTTAGCCGGTCCCAGCCGGCGCAGCGAGTCATACGTGATCGTCATCGTGTCCGACGCGCCGGGCGCCAGCGGGCTCTTCGGCTTCGTGGGCACGGTGCAGCCGCAGGAGCTCTTGACCTCGAGGGTCAACGGGGCGTCACCCGTGTTCTTGATGGTGAATTCCTGCTTCAGCGGCTGGCCCTGCCACGCCGTGCCGAAGTTGAACTCGGTCGGGCTGATCTCGAAGCGCGGTCCCGCGCCGGCCGGTGCCGCCGCCGGCGCCTGCGCCCAGGCCGCGCCCCCGCACGCCATCCCCGCAATCCACACCGCGCCCCACGCCCAGTATCGGCTAACCATGAACTGCAATCTCCTGCCAAGGCCCCAGGGGTTTCAGGCACACGCGCGGGCCCGCCGCCCGCGCTGCCACCGCCAGCCGGCGACTATGGCACCGGCTGTTGCGGGCTTTCCGGCGGCCCGCGCAGCTTCAGGTCCCACTCGTGCGGGTCGCTGGTCACCAGCACTTCAAGCTTCGGAAAGTCCTTGTCGTCGGTCGTGTACGTGATCACGGCCCCCTCGGGCGGCAATGCGCTCGCGGGCGGCAGCTTCACCTGCGTCCGCACGACACACGTCAGCTTGGGCGTCAGCTTCTCCAGCCCGCCGATCGGTGGCTCCGGCGCCCGCACCGTGACCTTGATATCCGGGTGGTTCGCGGTCGCGCCGGTGACATTGAACGGGCCGGTGCCGTAGTACTGCAGGCTCACGGCGCGTTCACCGGCCGTCGTGGCCGTCTTCGGGTCCAGGTAGATGATCGGGGGCATGACTTGGACGCGCGACATGATCTCGACACGCGCGCCGATCGAAACCTGCGACTCCTTGGACAGCCCCGTCGAGAAGATCAGTCGGCCGCGCCGCAGCGACCCCGGCGGCAACTCGTGCTTCGTCTTGGCCGTCACGATGTACACCAGCCCCGGCGTGACTTCCTGCACCTCAACGTCCAGGTCCGGCAGGTTGGTCGAGATCAGCTTCAGCTTCATTGGCTCCGACATCTGGTTCTCGAGCCGGATGCTGCCGGTCTGCCCGGCCGACGGATCGAGCGAACGGATGGTGAGCCCGCCGAGCGGCGTGCGCTTGACGGCGCGGCGGACGACCCCGTCGATCCGCATCTCGACCTTCGGCCGCGCCGGGTCGTTGCTTTCGATGATGACCTTCGAGTCGACGTGGTCCTGCTTGCCCTCGGAGTTGTACCGCACCTTGACCTCGGTGTTTTCGCCGGCGGGGATGCGGTCGCGGGCCGGCTGGACGACGGTGCAGCCGCAGGTCGAGGTGACGTTGGTGAGGACGAGCTCGGCGTTGCCTTCGTTCCGGACGATCAGCGTCATCGTCGGGCTGTCGGGGTGCCAGACCTCGCCGAAGTTCCACGCTTCCTGCGACAGGACCAGCTTGGGGGCCTTGGTCTGCTGTGCCAAGGCCGCGCCGGGCAGGCTCGTGCACGTCAGGAGCACAACCAGCCAGGTGAATCGGTACATCTGCATCCGCGACCTCCGCGGCCAACGCCGTCGGGCGCATACCCCGCACTCACGGGGCCCGCCCGCCGGACCACTCCGTCCCCGGTTCACCTTAGTATGCGTTGACGCCGCCGCGGCTGCAACCGGCGCAGCGGGCGCGGAATGTCTTCGGGGAAGCGTACGCCGGGCCAGACGTCTGGTTCGCCGTCTGGCCCGGCCAAGCCGTGGATGCTCTTGCGGCGGGCTGCGACCGCGCCGCCGTTACTTGGCCGCCTGTGTAATCAGCGTGACGAACGGGTTGATGTCGCCGAAGTCCACCGTCCGGTCGCCGTTGATGTCGCCCAGCCCCATGTCGCAGTCCGGGTACATCGCTTCGTAAGCCGCCGGATTCGTCAGCACGAGCACGAACGGGTTGATGTCGCCGAACCCGACCCGCCCGCTGCAGTCGAGGTCACCCACCACGCCGGTGCCGCCGTCGCGACGGATGTAACCCTCGTCAAAGGGGATCTCCGTCTCGCCTGGTTCGAACAGGCTCTGCACATCCACCCACACGCCGCCGATCTTCGCGTAGCAGTTCAGCGCGTTGAGCCGCAGCGTGGAGCCGTTCTTGATCACCAGCCCGTCCGGGCCCCCCAGTCCGTACAGGTACAGGGCTTCCGGCACGTTGGTGCCGCGGTTGCCGTTGTTCACCACCTCCATGAGCTGCACCACCGTCGGCTGCGTGTCCGTGCCGACGATCAACTGGCCCAGGCCGAAGTTCAGCACGCTCTCATCCGGCGGCGGAATGCCCACGTCCGTCCCGCCGATCTCGAGATACTGCGGCATCGTGCCGTCGAACTCCAGGATGCCCGCCTGAGCGCTCATGTTCGCCTCGGCGGTGTACGCGAACTGGAAGTTCCTACCCACCGAGACCTGTCCGCCGGCCGCGATGCTGAAGCTGCCCGCGTCGAGGAACAGGTTGCCGGCCACATCCATCGTGGACGTCACGTCGGTCACTGCGATCTGGACGTTGCTGGAGGCCGTCAGGTTGCCGAACAGCATCGTCGCGGCGCCGCCGATCGTGAACTTCGTCGGGCCGGTGCCGGTGACGGACTGAAGGTGTGAGAGGTTCACGGTCCCGCCGCTCTCGGCGGTCACCTCAAACCGATCCTCGCCGCGCGCCGGCCCCGCGATGGTCTGCACGCTGGACAGGTCCAGCGTGCCGCCGTTGGTCGCCGTCACCCGGTGGACGGTCGTGTAGCCCGAATTGTCGTTGAACGCGGCATTGAACGTCTGGAGTGATGACAGGTCGAGCACGCTGCCGGTCCCGTCCACGGAGAACAACGTGTGCGTCGTGTTGTCCACCGTCAGGCCTTGCGATGAATACGTGGCCGCCGTCACGTCCCCGTATGCGCAGCCGAACTGCAGCCCGCCCGCCACGGCGATCTTCGAGTTATCCAGGCTCTGCAGCGCGCCGGTCGCGAACGTGCGCGCCGGATTCAGGCTCAGCACCCCGTACTGCACGGTTACGAGCTGCGGAGCGTTGATCGCACCGCCGTCCGTGATGTTCACCGTGTTCGTGGAGCCGCTGAGCGCCACCAGGTTGTTCGCGTTGAGCGTCGCGCCGCTCGGCACGTTGAGCGTCCCGCCCGCAAATGTCGTCAGCACGGGCAGGTCCAGCGTCGTCCCGGCTGCCAGATCAAAGGTCGTGCGCGCCACCTCGCTCAGCGCCGGCAACATGTAGCTGGGCGCGTTGAGCTGGAACCGCACGTAGCCGCCGTTGACCGACTGCAGCCCCGTCAGGTCCAGCACGCCGCCGCTGTTGAGGACGAATTCCAGGCGGTCCTCGCCGCGAATCGGTCCCGTGACGTTCTGCACGCTGGACAAATCCAGCACGCCACCGTTGGTCGCTGCCACCCGGTGGACGGTCGTGTAGCCTGAGTTGTCGTTGAACGATCCGTTCAGCGTCTGCAGGGACGACAGGTCCAGCACGCTGCCGGTCCCGTCGACCGACAACAGGGTGTGCGTCGTGTTTTCCGCCGTCAGGCCTTGCGATGAATACGTGGGCGCCACCACGTCCCCGTACGCGCAGCCGAACTGCATCCCCCCCGCCACGGCGAGCTTCGAATTGTCCAGGCTCTGGAGCGGGCCCGTCACAAACGTGCGCAGTGGGTTCAGACTGACCACCGCGTATTGCAGGCTGACGAGCTGCGGGGCATTCAAGGCACCCCCATCCGCGATGTTCAAGGCATTGGTGGAACTGCCGAATCCCAGCAGGTTATTCGCGTTCACCGTGGCCGCGCTCGGCACGTTGAGCGTCCCGCCCGAAAACGTCGTCAACAGGGGCACGTCCAGCGTCGTCCCCACAGCCAGATCGAAGGTCGTGTTGGCCACCGTTAGCAGCGAAGGCAGCGCGTAGCTCGGCGTGCTGATCAGGAAGCGGACATAGCCGCCGCTGACCGACTGCAGCCCGGTCAGTGGCAGTGTGCCGTCGTTGCTGATGATGAACTCGAAACGGTCCTCACTGCGCCAGGGCCCCGTCACATCCTGGAGGCCGGACAGATCCAGCACTCCGCTGTTGGTCGCCAAGACCCGATGAACGGTCACGTACCCCGAGTTGTCGTTAAAGGACGCGTTGAGCGTCTGCAACGTAGACAGGTCCAGCACGCTGCCGGCCCCGTGCGCCGAGAACAGCGTGTGCGTCGTGTTGTTCGCCGTCAGGCCTTGGGAGGAGTACGTGGTCGCGGCCAGCGCGAGTTGCCCGCCGCCGTACGCCGCCAGGCGCGACTGGTTCCCATAGAACGCGGTCCCGGCAGCCAGCGCCAGGAAATCGCCGTTGTCCGCGCTGATCACGCCGGCGATGTGGGCATCGTCCAGTACCGTCAGGCTCGTGCCGGGATCAATGTACAACGTGCTGCCGGCCGCCAGGTTCAGGTCGGTGACCGTACCTGGAACGTCGACGTCGAAATACACCGTGAAGGCGGCCGGAATGACGACGTCGTACGTCGTCATGCCGTCGTTCAGCGGCACCATCCCGATGTCCCAGTTCCCCGCGGTGGCATACAGGCCGTCGCCCGCTGCGCCCGTCCACGTGGCGGTCGTCTGTCCAGCCGAAGATGCCGCCAGCCAGCCCAGCCCCAATAGCAGAATTGCGCAACGGCCAGACAGATGGCGCGCTCCGAGTGAAAGCAGTCGTTTCATTTCCCTTCTCCCATTTGCATGAAATGCATTCGTGCGGCCCCCGTTTGGGGCCGTCCAAGGTCATCATACCGCTCCCGGGCCCGTTCCCGCTTATGTTTTCAAGCTTTTTTCGGGCGGGCGCGTGGTCGCGTAGCCCACCACTGGGCGTGGATCGACGCGTAACGCCGGCACTGCCCACCACTCTCACGCCCATGTGGCACGACCCGAGGTAGCCAGGCCGCGGCGCGAATCGCTGTCCTCCTTCTTCCTCAGCCCTGTTGGGGCTCAATGACCGTACCCCCCAGAGGCACCGATCTCACACCGAGCCCGTCGCTCTCTGCGAATGGGTCCGAAACCCGGCGTCACTGCCGACGGCACCCCTGAGCCTGGTAGGACGTGCGGACGCGGACTGGGTCACGCCGCCCGCGTAAACGCGCCACGAAGCCGTCGCGCGCCGCGGTCTGCTGACCTATGACTGATCACTGATGGCTGAGGACTTATGACCGCCGCCTTCCGGCCTACCCGCCCAGGTTCGGGTTTGCCTGCCAGGCGCGGACTGCGCTGATCGCGGCCGGACCCGCCACCACCACGGCGATCGCCGGGAAGATGAACAGGACCAGCGGGATCATGAGCTTGACCGCGGTCTTCTGGGCCTTTTCCTCGGCGGCCTGCCGGCGCTTGATGCGCAGCGCGTCCGCCTGGTTCCGCAAGGCGCGCGCGATGCTCGTGCCGAACTTCTCGGCCTGCACCACGACTGAGACGAGGCTGCGCATCTCCTCCACGGCCGCCCGGCGGGCCATCTTCTCCAGCGCCTCGTTGCGCTGCAGGCCCATCTGCGTCTCCATCGTGGCGATGCGCAGCTCTTCGGAGAGTTCCGGATGCACCGAGGCCATCTCGTCGCCGACCCGCTTGAACGCCGCGTCGAGCGCGAGCCCGGACTCGACCGACACGACCAGCAGGTCCAGCGTGTCGGGCAAGCCGTGACGGATCTTCTGCTTGCGGTTGCTGGCGGTGACGCTCAGCCAGAGATCGGGCAGCATCAGGCCGGCCCCGGCGCAGAAGAACGCCAGGCCGGCGACGCTGAGCATCTGCATGTGCGCAGCCCAGCCACCCAACCCGCCCAGCACCAGGCCGGTCAGCGCGAGCGCGGTCTTGCTAGCCAGAAACGTCATCTGGGCCTGAGCCTGGCGGAAACCGGCACTGGCCAGTTTCATGCGCAGGTTGCTCTGGGCCTCCTCGTTCGTCGGCATGACGAGCTTGGAGAGCACCGGGGCCGCCTTGCGCACCAGCTCGTTGGTGGAGGACTCGCGGGCCCGCGCCCGGATCTCGGCCTCTTCGTCGGCGCCGCGCCGCCCCCACAGGCGCCGCTTGACGGCGTCCTTGTCATTCCGCCGGCGCGGCAGCACGCTGTACGCGATCAGCCCCAGGGCGACGATGAAGAGGATGATGACCGTGAGTACGTTCGTGTCCATGGCGTTTTTCCCGGCCGCGCGGGCGGCGCGCGGGCGGCCTCCTTCCTCACACCTTGATATTCACGATCTTCTTGATGAGGGCCCAGCCCATGAGCTGCATCACGATCGCGACGGTCAGCGCCATCTTACCGGTCGAGTCGGTGATCAGCAGGCTCATGTACTCCGGGTTCACCCACATCAGAATGAAGAACACCAGCACGGGCAGGGCCAGCAGCACGTAGCCCGACAAGCGTCCCTCCGCCGTCAGGGCCTTCACCGTCCCGAACAGTTGGATACGCTCGCGGATCACCGAGCTGATCTTGTCCAGCACCTCGGCCAGGTCACCGCCCACCTGGCGCTGGATCAGCACCGCCGTCACGAAGAAGCGTACGTCCAGCACGTTGACGCGCTCGGCCAGGTTGCGCAGCGCGTCCTCGATCTTCAGGCCCAGGTTCTGCTCGTGGAAAACGCGGCCGAACTCGGTGCCTGCCGGATCGGGCAGCTCCTTCGCAATGAGCTGCATCGCCGTCGCCAGCGAGTTGCCGGCCCGCAGCGCCTGCCCCAGCAGCTCGAACACGTCCGGCAATTGCTCGGTGAGCCGTTTCAGTCGCTTGTTCCGCCGGCGTGTCAGGTACAGGATCGGCAGGACGTAGACGCCGGCCACCACGCCGGCCACCGCCACGGGCGACACCTTGAGGACCAGCAGCACCGCCAGGGCAACCGCCGCGACGGCCGTCAGGTTCACGAGGGTCTGCGCCGCCGACCAGGGCATGTTGGCCTGCTCCAGGATGCGCTGGAACCGGGCCGTGACACTCAGCTTCGCGATCGCGCGGGCCAGCGCCCCGGTCGCTTCGGCCGTCTGCTTGCGGAAGTTCTCGAAGTCCAGCTCGGTGTCGCGCTGCTTGCTTGCCCCGCCCTTGAGCCGGTTGACGACGCGCCGCCGGTCGCCGGCGCGCAGGTCCATGACGACATGGAAGACACCATAGGCCAGCAGGATCGAGCCGAGCAGGGGCAGGAGGATCAGGAACGCCGATTGCACGACGGACCCTGCTCCCAGTAATAGCAGATGTGGAATCATGCCTTATTGCTCATCGACCACTAGATCACGAGGGTTGAACCAGTCGTTATCGACGACGGCGCCGGCGGAGCGGATCCGGTCCAGGAATCCCGGGCGTACGCCGGTGGAAACGATGCGCCCGTAAGCCTTCCCGGTGGGGCCCACGCCGTCCTGCTCGAACTTGAAGATGTCCTGCATGGTGACGACGTCGCCCTCCATGCCTTGCACTTCGGTGACCGACACGATTTTGCGCGGTCCGCCGGTCAGGCGGGCGGCCTGCACGATCACGTTGACGGCGGAGGCGAACTGCTGGCGGATGGCCCGCGAGGGCAACTCGAAGCCGGCCATCATGACCATCGTCTCGACGCGCTGCACGGCGTCGCGCGTGCTGTTGGCGTGGATCGTGGTCATTGAGCCCTCGTGGCCGGTGTTCATGGCCTGGAGCATGTCCAGCGTCTCGCCGCCGCGGCACTCGCCGACGACGATCCGGTCGGGGCGCATGCGCAGGGCGTTGATCAGCAGGTCACGGATGGTGATGCGGCCCTTGCCCTCGATGTTGGGGGGGCGCGTCTCGAGGCGGACGACGTGCGGCTGGCGGAGCTGCAGTTCGGCCGCGTCTTCGATGGTGACGATGCGCTCGTCGTCCGGGATGAAGCTGGACAGGTTGTTCAGCAGGGTCGTCTTGCCGGAGCCCGTGCCGCCGAGGATGACGATGTTGAGGCCGGAGACGACGCAGGCCCGCAGAAACTCGACGATCTGGGGCGCGCAGGAACGAAAACGCAGGTAGTCGTCCCACGTGATGGGGTCTTTGCCGAAGCGCCGGATCGACACCGACGGTCCGTCGATCGCCAGGGGCGGGATGATCGCGTTCACACGGCTGCCGTCCTTGAGGCGCGCGTCGACCATCGGCGAGACTTCGTCGCAGCGCCGGCCGAGCGGTGAAACGATCTTGTCGATCACGTGCAGCAGGTGGCCATTGTCCTTGAACTTCACATCGGTGAGCGACAACCGGCCGGCGCGCTCGACGTACACGTGGTGCGGGCCGTTGATCAGGATGTCCGATACCGCCGGGTCGGCCAGCAGCGACTCGAGCGGCCCGAGCCCGAAGGTCTCGTCCAGGATCTCCTGCACGAGCCGCTGCTTCTCGGCGAAGTTGAGCAGCGAGTCGGCCTCGTCGCACAGGTCGGTGACGATCTGCCGCACCTGGTTGCGGATCTCCTCGCTGGCGTTCTGGGCCAGCTTGGTCATGTCGAGCTGGTCGACCAGCTTGCGGTGGATCCCGGCCTTCATCTCCTGGTACTTCCGCAAGCGCTCGTCGGCGAGCGGGTCGGGCCGTGCCTTGGCGGCCGACGGGGGCGTCGGTCCCCGGGGGGTCGTGACTGGCGCCGCCGGCTCCGGCAGCGGCGGCTTGGTGGTCGGCGGTGATGCGACGCGCGCGGGGTTTCCCGTGCTTTCCTTGACCGTCTTCTTGGTGAACAGCGCCATCCGATGCTCCTCAGGACCGGCCCGTGCCCCCCGCTAGCTGCGAAAGAGGGAGAACAGGCGTTTCTTCGGCGACTCGTTGCTTTTCTCGGTGTCCGTGGACGCGCCGCTCGGTTGGCCGAGGGCGATCTCCTGGGCCATCTGCTGCAGCGCGGCCCGCAGCCGCGACTTGGGCGCGAAATCCGCGAGCGGCGTGCCGACGTTCACCGCCGTGCTCACCGTCTTCCAGTCCTCGGGCAACGTCCACTGCAGCTTGCGATTGAGCGTCGTCTCGACGTCCCCCGGCTCGAGATACCCGGACTCGCGGTTGAAGCGATTGCACACCAGGCGCACCTGGTCGACGTTGTAACCGCCGCGCCGCAGCTCGTGCAGCAGCCGGTCCGCGTTGCGCACCGGCGGCACCAGCAGTTGCAGCACGAGCAGGTACAGATCGGTCATGTCGAAGACCGCCCGCGCGGACGGGTCGATCCGTACCGGCCCGTCGACGACGACGAAATCGTAGTGTTCGAGCAGCGCGGCCAGCACGCCGGCGCAGTGCGCGGCGCTGATCCGTTCGGCCTGCTCAACGTCGTTGGGATGTGCGAGCACGTGCACGCCGCTGGGGTGCTTGACCATCACGCGCTCGATCATCTGGGCCTCGATGTGCTCGGGCGTCTCGCACAGCTCCGCGATGGTGTAGGTGGGCTGCGCGTCCAGGAACATCGCGACCTGCCCAAAGCGGAAATCCAGGTCGACCACCGCCACCTTCGGCTTGCCCTGGCCGCCCGCCCAGTTCTCCAACTGCGCCAGCTCGACCGCCAGATTCGTCGCAATCGTGGTCGCGCCCACCCCGCCGCAGCAGCCGACGACCGGCAGCAGGCGCCCGGCCCGCCGGCCACCGGCAGGAGCTTCGTGCGCGACGCGCCGCAGGATCTCCGCCAGTTGCTCGGGCGGGAACGGCTTCCACAGCAGCTCGCGCATGCCTGCCCGCATGGCGCGCATGACCAGCTCCGCGTCGCGGTCCTCGGTCATCGCGATGCTGGCCAGTTGGTCCTTGCGCGGCGTGAGCAGCGGCGCGACGACTTCCATCATCGCCGCCGGGTTCGGGTCCAGGTGCAGCAGGACCACCTCGGCCGGGAACTGGTTGAGCGCCTGGACGAGCAGCGCGGGCTCGTCCACCTCGGCGACGATCTTGACGCCCTCGATGCTCAGCAGCAGCGAGCGCAGTTCCGGCGCGGCCTGCTCGTCGGTGTTGACGACGATGACCCGCACCGGCTTGCTCACGGCTGTCGGACTCCTTCGTGGCCGGCCACCTGCACTCCGGCCGCCAGAACAGGGCCTGGTCTTCCAGCCCTGCTCTCGCGGCCACGGCGGCCCGGGTGTCGTGTCTCGCGATCGCTCGGGCCGGGCCGCAACCCCGACGGGCCGCGCCCCGCACCGGCGACCGAACGGCTACTCGATCAGCGCGACCGTGCGCTTTCCGCCCAGCGAGCGGAAGATCATGTCAAGCTGATCGGCATACTCCTCCGGCGTGCCTTCCGCGTGGAAGTGCTGACCGCCGGTCATCATCGCGATCTCGGCCATGAGATCGATATCGGCGTCACCGCTGACGCTGATCGTGTAGATGCGGATCCCCTGATCCGCGGCCAGTTGCGCCATCTCGCGCACGTAACTGAAAACGTTCTCCGTGAAGCCTTCGTACACGCCGTTCTCATTGACGTTCGGCTTGCCGTCGGACATCAGGACGATGACTTTCGCGGATGAGCTGCGGGCCCGCGCGGACTGCAGCTCGGTGATGCCGGCCAGGATGCCGCCCCCGATGTTCGTGTAGCTGTTGTAATGGGCGGACTGCATGTGGTAGAGCCGCTCCGGCACCGCCTGGAGCTGATCCGTCAGGTCCACCTCGTGGCGGGTCGTCTGGGCGAAGACCTCCAGCGACATGTGGTCCAGGCTATCCAGCCCCACGATCACGTCGGTCATGGCCTGCACGGCGTCCTTCACGGCGCGCAGCGGCTGCTCGGGCGTCTGCCACAGGATGTTCGTCTGGTTGTACTGCGAGGCCGATTCGAGCAGGTAGTTGGTGAAGGTCTTCAGCCCGAAGCGGTAACGCAACGCGGAGTTGATCCCGGTCATCGCGTTCGAGCCGGTGACGTAGCTGATGTATCCGGACCACGTCCACGAGACCCGGTACTCGGGGTACGCGCGCCAGGTGAACTCGCCGGCCACGTTGTCTTCAACGCGGCTGTCGCCGTCGCCCCCGGGCGTGCCGCCCACCCGGCCGCTTTTCCAGGTCGCCAGGCCGAGGATCACCGCCGTGCGGTTGCGCCACTGGTTCGTGTAGCTGCCGTCCTGGGCCGCACTCGCCAGGCAGGAGATCTCGTCGGCCGAGTAGCCGCGCGCCGCGAGGCTGGCGAGTCCGGCGGCGTTCGTGAAGTTGTAGCCGCTGCGGCTGTACCACAGACCCGGGTCCGAGGCCGGATCATACGTCTGCGGCACCACCGGGCTGCCCCACGTGTCCATCGCGCCGATGGTGGGGCCGAGGTCATCGGCGTACTCGGTTTCATCTTCCGCGCCGGGCACATACGGCCGCGACGGCGCCGGACCATCCAGCGCGCACCAGATGTCGCGCAGGTTGATCTGCATGGCCGGCCGCGGGTCCCCCTGATCGCCATAGTAATCCTTGTAGTGCCGCAGCTCGCTGTCGTCATCCATCGAGCCCGACAGGTCGATCACCACCGCGATGTCACGCGGGATCAGCACGGCCGCGGCCCGCGCTTCGAGTTCGGTGCCGCTCTGCCCGAAGATCGGAGCAAACAGGAACGGCACGTGCACCGGCGCGGCGCCGTCCTCGCCCCCCACCCGTCGCACGGTCACGCGGACCGCGTCGTAGTTGGAGCTGCCCGGCTCAAACTGAAACTTGCCCGTCGCCGGGTCCAATATCGCCCGGCCGAACTCGACATCCTGACTCAGCACCGCTGGCGGCTGGCCGCCCACCGCGTTCTGGCTGGCGTACAAGTTCGCCGCCGCCACCGCAGCCGCCTGCGGATCTCCCCTTTGGTAGTTGCCGACCAGTTCCATCGCCGCCGCCAGCGCCGCGGCGTCCGCCGCGACCTGCAGTTCGGTCTGCGCAGTGCGCAGGCTCCCGATGTCGAGCACCAGCGCCCCCATTCCCAGGATGACCGCCGAGCAGACTACCACTTGCACCACCACGGTTCCGCTACGCCGATGGCTGCATCGCGCACGGTACATGACACGCTCCTTTCCCTCTCAAAGCGTCCGGTCAATCACGATCTGTCCCGAACATCCCGGCTTGGGCAGGACGGTACCGCGCTCTGCCCCTGCCCGCCGGGCTACAGCAGCATCACCTCCTAACGCACGATTCGCAGCGCACCCACCTGCCCATTGCTGGAAGGTGCGTCATGATGCACGACCACCCCCGGGCCGGTGTACGCCACCGGCTGGATCAGCAATCGCTTGTGGTTCGGGTTGCCGTGCAGGTCAATCGTCATCACGCGGCCGAAGCGCAGGTCCACGATCCGGTACACCGCGTTCGCGCCGTTGCCCGTCACCTGGTCGTGCAAAAAGAACCCGATTACATCCCCGATGCGCTGCTCGACCGCATCCGACAGGCCGACCTTCAGTCCGGGCGTGCCGGTAATGTTGTACGTCGTCGGCTGGCCAGCACTGTCATAAAACGTCAGCTCTGACGTGCCGATCTCCAACTCCAAGTCCGCCGCCGTGACGCCGTACAGGATTTGCTCCTCCAGCGCCGGCACCCCATGGTTGGGCGTACCGATGTTGAGCAGACCGAAATTGCCGGGGGCGTTGTCCCAGTACGGATAAAGCTTGACTTCGCGGACGTCATCCGCAGTTTCCAGCACGATGTCGCTGTCACTGTCGTAGGAGTACTCGTCCGGCCCGTTCTCCAGCATGTCGGCGTAAACATCGCGGTGGATCGTGAAGGGCACCAGCGGCCCGTATTGCGTGGTCTGCCGGTAGCCGGCGAAGCGGTCGTCGAATGCGGCGATCGCGCTGGCCCCCACGCCGCCCTCCGCGAACCCCAGAATCCTGGCGAAATTGTGGACCACCGCGCCATTGCTGCTGCCGTCCGTCCGCCGGGCGAGCACCCGGACGGCGTTGAACCGCGCATCGCCCGAGGTGTCGAGCGGCGCCGCCGGGTTGTCCAGGTCCAGTGTGCCGGCGACTACATCGGCGGCGTCCAGCAGCGTGGGCTGGCCCAGCGTCACGTTGAGCGCCGCGTAGGCCTGGGCCCGCTGGATCGCGATATTCCGCAGGTCGTTGCTCTGCAACAGACCCGCGTTCTCGAGGTAAACCGAAGCGCCCGCCAGCGCGCCTGCATCCGCCGAGCGCTGCAGCTCTGTGCGGGCGAGATGGAGTTGGGCGATGTCCAGCGCCAGCGCGCAGAATCCGAGCAGGACCGTTGAGCAGACGACGACCTGCACCACCACGGTGCCGACCCGGCGGTGGTTACGTCGCGCACGGTACATGAGTGGCTCCTTTTCCTGGGTCCGCGTCCGGGGGGTCGGCGATTTCGCCCGGACAGCCCGGCCAGAGCACTGCCGTACAGCGTTGTGCCTCTGCTCGCCGGGTAACAACGGATCATCCTCCTAGCGTACGATTCGCAAAGCACCCACCTGCCCGCGGCTGGAGGGTGCGTAGTCATGAACCACCACGCCCGGGCCGGTGTACGCCACCGGCTGAATCACGAGCCGCTTGGTCTTCGGGGAGCCGGTCAGGTCGATATGCATGATCCGCCCAAAACGCATGTCGACGATGTGGTAGATCGCGTTCTGGCCGTCCAGGGTCACCGCGTCGTGCAGGAAAAACCCGACGACGTCGCCCATACGGGCGATGACGGAGTCCTCCATCGTTACCTTCAGACCGGGTGAGCCGGTAATGTTGTAAGCGATGGGCTGGCCGTTGGGGCCGACAAAAGTCAACTCCGAGGTCCCGATTTCCGCCTCCAGGTCAGCCGCCGACACGCCGTCGAGAATCTGTTGTTCCAGAAACGTACTGCCCTGGTTGCCGGTGCCGATGTTCAGCACGCCGAAGTTGCCGGCGCCGTCGCCTTCGCCACTCAGCTTGTACGGGTAGAGATGCACCTCAACGACGTTGTCAGTCCCGTCGTGCACCTGGTCCGCGCTGTGGTCGTAATAGAACTGATCGGGTCCGTTCAGCAGTTGCTGGTTGTAGATGTCCCGGTAAATCGTGAACGGGAGCACCAGGTTACACTCCTCGGTCACCCGGTAGCCGCCAAAACGATCGTCGAACGCCGCCGTCGCCCAGGCCGTGACGTCGCCCTGGTTGAAGCCGAGGATCTTCGCGAAGCTGAACACGACCGCGCCGTTGGCGCTGTCCGACGTCCGGCGGACCAGCACCTGCACGGCGTTGAAACGGTTCGCGCCCGAGGTGTCCAGGGCCGCCTGCGGGTTCTGCCAGTTCAGCGTTCCCGCCACCACGTCGGCCGGCTCCACGAACGTCGGTGCCCCCAGCGTCAGGTTTGACTGCGAGAACTGCAGGGCCCGCTGGTACGCCAACGCGCCGAGGGTGTCGCTCTGGATCAGTCCTTCGTCCTCGGCATACGCCGACGCGCCCGCCAGCGCCGCCGCATCAGCGCTGCGCTGCAGCTCCGTCCGGGCCAGGTGCATCTGGCCGATGTCCAGCACCAGGGCGCACAGCCCGATCAGCACCGTCGAGCACACGGCTACCTGCGCCACCACGGCCGCTCGCCGTGGCTGGCGCCGCAGAAATCGATGTTTGGTTTGCATCTCTCTACCTCCAACAGGCCCCCGGCCTGTTTTCGCGAACCCGAAGCCGGCTCGACGGCAGGCCGCGTGTCGCCGGCCTCCGGCCGCCGCGGCGTATCGGGACTGTGCCGATGCCGTCCGACCGCGGGGTCATCGGTGTGGCCGCAGTGAAACCGCGGCTGGCCGGCGCCCCCGGTCGCGCCCGCCAGCGCCGTACTGCACCTCGGCTCACCCACACCGTCATGCCTAAGATCCTTCCTTGCTGCCGGCCAGGCCCATCGGCCCGCGCAGCCGTAGCGCCGCGCTGTCGCCCACCCGCTTGGGCTTGGGCGTCGGCTCGGCGGCCTTGTCGTTGCCGTTCGCGGCGCCGTTCGCGGGCGTCTGCCCCTCGAGCTGGCCCAGGCCGAACAGCTCCCAGTCGTTCGGCGGCCGGTGATCGGCGCCGGGCAGATACGTGACCTGGTCGGGGTTGAGCGGTGCGACCAGCTCCGGCGTCACCAGCACGACCAGCTCCGTCTGGCTGGATTGATAGTTGACCGAGCTGAACAGCGCCCCGATGACGGGCACGTCGCCCAGCGCGGGGACCTTCGAGCTGGTTGCGCGGCTCCGCTCGCTGAGCAGTCCGCCGACGGCGAACGTCTGCCCCGAGCCGAGTTCGACCACGGTGTCGACGCGGCGCTGGGTGAGACCCGGGACCACGTAGCCGCCGATGGTCACGGCGGTGCTGTAGTCCGGTTCGCTCACCTCGGGCGAGACCTTGAGGCGGATGAGATCGTCGCTGAGGACCGTGGGCGTGAAGCGCATCCGCACGCCGAACTCACGGAACTCGACGGTGATCGAATTGTTGTTGCCGCCCTGCGGGACGGGGATGGGAAACTCACCGCCGGCGAGGAACGTGGCTTCCTGTCCGCTAACGGCCACCAGGTTGGGCTCGGCGAGCACCTGCAGCAGGCCGTTCTCGCGCAGGGCCTGGATGAAGACCTGCATCTGCACGCGCGGGAACCCGATCGAGAGCGTCGGGGTGGCCGTGAGGTTCATCGTCTGCGTGCCGAAGGGAATCCGGCCCGTCGCCGAGTAGCCGTCGACCGCGCTGATGTCCACGGGGTTGATGCCGCCAAGGTTGGAGACGCCGAAGGCATCGGCGAAGTCATCGCCGGCCAGCCAGCCGTTGAAGCCGAGCTGGCGCGTCGCGGACCGGTTCAGCTCCGCGACGGTGCAGCGCAGCAGGACCTGGTAGACGCCGGCGACGCGCATCTGGTTGATGACCTGGCGCGAGTAGATCTGGGCGACCTGCAGGATGCGCTCGGCCGACTCGGCATCCGGCACGGTGCCGGACAGCACCACCGCGTCCATGAGCGCGGAGACCTCGACCCGGGCGCGGGGGACGAGCGCGCGGATGCTGGCGGCCAGGCGTTCGAGGTCCAGGTCGACCGCCACCGTGAACGTCTGCTGCGCGCCGCCATCCACGGTCGCGACGAGCTGCGTCGTCCCGAAGGCCTTGCCGTTCACGAGGATCTGGTTCGGCGCGGTCGCGGTCACGTCCGCGATCTCCGGGTTGGCCAGGTGCACTTCACGCACCGGCTGGCTGAAGTCGACGAGCGCCGCCTGGTTCACGGGGACGCTGATCAACTGCGACTGCCCGCGGGCCTGGCGCACCCGGATCTGCAGGCCCTCCGCGGTCGGCGGGGCTGCGGGCGGCGCGGCGGGCTGGGCCCGCGCTGCGGAGACGCCCAGGAGCGCGACGACTCCCCACACTGTTAGCAGTGAGCACCGGCGAATTTCGGCGATAGCAGTGGGCACGTTCATTCTGAGAACTCCTCGGTCTCATCGGGTTCGGTCTGGTTGCTGTCCGGCGTGTCGCTCGCTTCGACGGGCGGGCTCGGCGGCGCGGGCTGCGGCGGCTGGGCCGGCGCAGGCTGCGGCGGTGCCGGCGGTGCGGCCGGCGCCGGACGCGGCGCGGCGACCGCCCCGCGCGCCTCGATCACCCGCTCGCTCGAATTGCGATCCTTGAAGGCCACGACCTCTTCGGACTTGCCACGGTAAATGTGCAGGCGCCACGGCTCCGGCTGCGGCTCCACCGCCGCCAGCGCGGCGCGCTCGCCGAGCTTGTCGAACAGGCCGCGGACGAACTCCAGCGCGGGGCTCGGTCCCGGCGGCGGCGCGGGCTGGGGCGCGGGCTCGGCCTTGGCTTCCGGCTCCTCATCGCCCAGCAGTTCGCCGTCGCTGACGCTGGCCGGGTCGTCGAGCGTCACGTTGTCCTCAGAGCCGCGCAGGCTCAGCTTGACGCGTCCCTCCTGCTCGGTCAGCAGCAGCCTGGGCACGTCCTCGGGCTTCACGAACAGCGTCACCGCCCGGATCATGCGGCTCGGGTCGACCTTCGGCTTCGGGCCCACGCCATCCTCCTCGCGCGACGTGTCGGGGCTGAGCCGCTGGCCCACCGCGGCCACCTCGGCATTCTCGATGATCGTCTTGGCGATGGTCTCGGTGCGGCCGTTGCGGCGCACCTTGAATGAACCCACCACGTCCACGAAACAGCCTGGCTCGATGTTGTAGTCCACACCCGAGCCGGCATCGATCTTCACCGCGATCGCGCGATACCCCGGCTTCACCAGGATGCCCGGCCGGCTCCCCGGCGGCGCCAGCATCTCCTCCAGAATCGGCAGGCCGGCCGGCGCCGTCACGCAGGGCACGCGTCCGATCAAGTTCTCTTTCTTCTGGAACGACCCCGCCGGCACCAGCTCCGTCGGGTATTCCACGGCCTTCAGGAGCTGCTCGGTGATCGCCGTCCCGCGCGAGATGTTCTCGCGGGCCGCCAGCAGCCTCACTTTGGCCGTGGGCCGCTGCGTCGCACGCGCGTTCTTGAGGGTGTTGATCCCCAGGAAGAGAGCCAGGCCACCAATGCCCAGCCCGGCGGCCAGCGGTATCAGGGCTTTCGCGTTCATCGTTGTCCTTCCTCGCGCGACTCCCGGGTCGCGCCTATGCCGCCGCGCGGGCCGATCGACGGCCGGGGCGGCCTGAGCCAAACAAGCACCTGGTCGGCCGGTCGGGCCGCCCCGCTACTCGACAGCCTCCTTGCGCATCGAGCAGGTCGATTGCAGCGTCCCGTCGACGTTGCCGAAGTAGCAGCCCACCAGGCTCACGTCCGCGTACGGGATCGAGACGGTCACGACGCCGCTTGGGCGGCCGCTTTCATCGGCCCCGACATCCGTCGTGCACGTCGTCAGCCCCAGCGGCTGCACGTATGCATTCACGCGCGCCAGCACGTCATCCTGGGTCGCCGCCGGCAACGCCGCGGTGCGCGCACCCTCGCGGGCCGCGGTCACGATGGCCTGTCGCACGGTGAAGACCCAGCCGTACTCGATGATGCCAAAGAGCATGGTCAGCAAAACGGGCGTGACGATCGCCAGCTCGACCGCCGCCGCCCCACGCCTGTGTCGATGAACTAGCTTCTTGATCACGTGAGCCAACCTCCGAAGTAGTAAGTCAACAGGACTAACCACGTGCCGGCCGTGAGCGGCACGCCATACGGCAGAAGCTGGCTCGTGTCACCGAACGTCTTCGCGCCGCCGAACTCGCCGAAGGCGGTGTCGAACCGGCGCATCTTGGTCAGGATCATCTGCATGTTGGTGAAGGCGTGCACCGTCCGCCCGGACGTGTAAATCATGATGACCGCGGCGATGCCACCGATGATGGCCCCGACCGCAAAGCTCATTAGCGTCAGCCACGGACCCAGCCAGCAGCCGATCGCCGCCATGAGCTTGACATCCCCCGCGCCCA
Organism: Phycisphaerae bacterium; assembly: GCA_017999985.1. Classification (NCBI taxonomy): domain Bacteria; kingdom Pseudomonadati; phylum Planctomycetota; class Phycisphaerae; species Phycisphaerae bacterium. The sequence continues at coordinate 567,840 of JAGNKU010000001.1, forward strand.
TCCCATGCATGGCCCAGGGTACGATAAGAACGCCGAACCCAACCAGTAATCCAAGCAGGCCCCAGCCCACCCCGCCCAGCACGCCATTCTCCCCGGACGTGTACCAACCGAACGCGAGCCCCTGCGCGAGCAGACCGGCGGCCGCCAGGCTGGCGTTCAGCCAGTTGGGCACGCGCCGCTGGGAGTAGTCGATCCACGAGGCGTACAAGATGCCCGGCCCGAGGATCGCGAAAACTATCGTCCAGTAATGAGTTGCGAAGAAACTCATGTTCAGCTCGCGACTTGCCAAGCCTGTCGTCTGAAGTCCCGGCCGGAACGTCCGCTACCGGCGACCCACCTTTACATCGGACGTTCAGTAGGGTGAGGCGAGAAAGACGAGCGGCGGCTACCGCGTGTGCGGTGCCGCCGCTCACTAGCCTTCTGCCGAGACGACTGCGCCGCCGCCTGGACTACGGAACGTCCGAACCGTCGCCGGCCGGCATCTGACCCGACAGGGTATTGAACGTACCCTTCAGGGCGCTGCCGAGCGCAGTAATCGCGGCAATGCACGCCACGATGATCAGAGCCAGCATCACCGCGTACTCAGTCGCGGTCGGGCCATCCTCGCTCACGAGGAACGCACGCATGCGGGAAACCAACGCGTTCATGGATCTTCCTTTCTTCTTCGCAGTTGCAGCGACCGAAGTCGCCAGCCGTGACTTAACGCCTCCCTGCGACCCTCAGCGAATCCACAATCTTTCCACTCCGGACAGCCCGGGCCAGGAGCCCGGCCGTGCCGAAATTGCTGCCCTCTGAAAGCTGTCTTGCGTTTTCCCCAGATCCAGGCGTCCATGCCCGGCCTGTCACGCCGGCCGTCGGATGACTTCCAGCGTGACACTCAAAAGGATCCAAAACGGCGAAGGCCTGAGCAAGCCGGATGGGCAAAATAGGTAAGAATTTTGCGCGTCCTAAAGCACGATGGCGCGGCCTGCCTGCGCAAGCAATTGCCGTACGGAGGCTTAGGACTTCACGTCCGACTCGGCATTCATCGAAGGGAGCGCACTCCGCAGCACGGCCAGCGGGCAGGGCCGCGCCTGCCAGCGCTCAAACTGCGCAGCCGCCTGCCGGATGAACATCTCAACACCATCGATGACCTGGCAGCCGTGCGCCCGCGCCACGCGCAACAGACGCGTCTCCGCCGGCCGGTACACAGTATCCATCACTAGTGTGCCGGCCCGCAGGCAGTCGTCCGGTAACGGCGTGTCGTTCGTGGCGGGCCACAGCCCCACGGAAGTGCAGTTGATGAGGATCTCCCCGACGTAACGCACGCGTGCATCCCACGGCTGCCACGCGCAGCGCAGCTCATGCGCCAAGTGGGCAGCACGCTCCGCGGAGCGGTTGTACAGAGTGACCGCGCAGCCGGCGTCCACCAGCTCCGCGACGACCGCGCGGGCGACGCCGCCGGCACCCAGGACAGCCACCGCGCGCTCGCGACCGAGGCCGGCCCGGGCCGCGTCCAGCGCAGCGCGTGCGCCGAGTCCGTCCGTGTTGTCGCCCTCCCACGTGCCGTCGGGGCCGCGCGTCAGCGTGTTGACGGCGCCGCAGCGGCGTGCCCGCGGCGTGACGGCGTGGCCCTTTTCGTCCAGCCAGCGAAGTGCAGATTCTTTGTGCGGCAAAGTGACGCTGAGTCCCATAACGACCGCGGCCGCCGCGCCGCTCACCGCGTCCATGAACGCGGCGAAGGCGCCGTAATCCGGCAGGACCGGCCAAGGCAGGTAGACGCCATCCACACCAGCGGCGGCCAGCGCGGCATTGTGAATCGCGGGGCTCTGCGAGTGTGCGACCGGCCAGCCGACGACGCCGAAAACGCGCGTCTCCGGGCCGAGCGTGTCCCAGCGATAGAGGCTGCGCAGCGCGGCAATCGTAGGCTGTCCGGGGGCAGATGCCTCGTCGGTGCTCAAACAGGAAAATGTGCCCCACGCGCCGAACTTGCGCGCCAGCACGCGCGTCGACAGGCCGGCCGCGCCCATCGCGAGCGCGATCAGCGGGCGGCCGGCGGCCCGGCGGCGCAGTTGTTCCAGCACGCGCACGCTGTCCGTGGCGTCGCGGGCGGTGAACACCGCTTTGAGGACGTCGGCCGGCGTTGCGGCCAGGGCATCAAAAACCGTAGCGAGGTCAGCCGGCGTCGCCTGCAAATCGTGGTGCGAGATGATGAGCTGATTGCCGCGCCGCGCGCCGGCGATGCGGTCCCGCGCACCGGCGGAGCGCTGCCAGGTCGCGAGTTCGACATCGATGTAGTCAGGCTTGTGCAGCGCCAGCCGTTCGAGCAATGCAATGCGCTCGTCTTCGCCGCCCGTCCATGCCCCACCCTCGGCGGCGCTGCGGACCGTGATGATCAGCGGCACGCTGCGCGACTGCGCGAGCAGCGCTTCGACGGCGGCGACGTCGCCGATGCGATCCACGCGCAGTTCGACGACGTCCGCGCCGGCGGCTTGGGCCGCACGCACCTGGTCCGCTAGCGGCACGGCGGCCGACACGATCGGAACCACGATGTGCGTCGAGGAACACACGCCTGACTCCTGCGCGGCGGCGCGCCAGCGCACCACTCTGGTATCTCGACCATCAGGGTGGTACGGGCATCTTGCCCGTTTCTGCCACGGGCGGGACGCCCGTACCACCCTACCATCCACGGCGGTCTCCAGCGCGGCGGCGGCCTAGAGCGTGTTGAGCAGGCGCTCCAGCGGTGTTTTCAGCGCGCTGGCGATGCGCGCCAGCGTCCACGTGGAGGTGGCGCTCTTGCCCAGCTCAATCTGCGAGAGTTGAGCCACAGTCAGACCGCATTCGTTCGCGATGTCCGCGAGGGTGCGTTCGGCGGCGGTGCGCACGGCCCGCAGGCGCGCGCCCAGTCGCTGATTGAAAGCCTGCTCGGAGCGGATGCCGACGCCGATCTCGAGCAGCTGGCGTTCGACCGCTTCGAGCAGCGTGGCCTGTTGGACGGGTTTTTCGAGCAGGTCGCGGGCCCCGGCGCGCATCGCGGCGATGACCTGGCCGACCTCCGGGAACGCAGCGATCGCGATCAAACGCGTGTCGGGTGCAACCTGGCGCAGCGACGCCAACACCTCCAGCCCGTCGACGCCTGCCAGGCGGAGATCTACGAGGGCGACGTGGCACGGGGCGCGGCCGGCGTGCGCGAGCCCATCCCGGGGATCCGTGAAGGTGACGACGTCGCAAGCGGCCTCACGCAGCCACGCGCCGACGCGGCGGCAGACCGCCTCCTCATCGTCGATTACCAGGGCCCGGACCGGGATCATCCGCATCATGGGCGGGCATTGTCGCGGATTTGAGCACCGCGTGCCACCGGGCGGAAACCGGCCCGCGACTTGTGTGTAAAACTGTCACGGCGCGTCGAAACGGCCTAAGTGGGCTGGACAAGCGGGCTCCGGGTGTACAATTTGCTGTACGCTGGGAGGTCTGCGGAGACGAATATGAGCAGGATTGCGACATGGTTGGTGTTGACGGGGCTGGCGACCGCCGGCGCCCTGGCCCAGGGCTACGGGGAACCGCCCCACCCGGGAAACATGCCGCCGGCCGGCTTCTGGCCGACCGAGAAGATGATGGACGGCTTCATCAACCGGATCACAGACGAGTTGGGCCGGATCTATGGGTTCGACGAGGACCAGGTCTGGAACACGCGCGACTCGATCAAGGCCCGCTTCCCGCAGTGGATGCAGGAGCACCGTGCCGAGCTGCAGGAGTTGACCAACCAGTACCTCGAATCAGTTTTCGCCGACGAGCCGCCGACGCCGGAAGAAGTCGCCGAATGGGCCCGGCGGGCCAAGCCGCTCTTCCAGGAATTCACGACGCTGGTCACCGAGACCACGGAAGAGATGCGCACGTACATGACCGATGAGCAGCAGGTGATCCTCGACGGGCAGCGGGCGGCGATGGACGTCGGCCTGAACTACATGCAGCAGCGGTTGTCGAGCTGGGAGAAGGGCGGCTACGACTGGGAGACCGAGTGGCCACAGAGTGAGAAATTCAAGCGTGTGGAACGGGAACGTCGCCAGCGGCTGGAGCGCGAGGCGCGGCAGGCGGAGGCGATCGCGATGGGCCAGAACCCGGACGCGGGCCCGGGCGCAGCGACGGCTCAGCCGGGCACCGCGCCCGACGCCAGACCGACGCCCGACAAGGCCACGGCGCCGACGGCGAAGCCCGGCGCCGTGACGCCCAAGGACGAGTGGACGAAGTATGTTGAGGACTTCATCCGGCGCTACCAGCTCGAGGCGGACCAGCAAACCAAGGCCCGTCAGTTCCTGCGTGATCAACAGGAACTGCGCGACAAGTACGTCCGCCGCAAGCTCGACGCGATCCAGGCCGTCGAGAACAAGCTGAAGGCGGCACAAAGCGAGGAAGAGCGCACCAAGGTCAAGGCGGAGCTCGCCGAATTGAACCGGCCAATCGAGCGCTACTTCGAACGCTTGAAGGAACGCCTCGATACGTTGCCGACGCGGAAACAGCGGCAGGAGGCGGCGCAGTCCAACGACGGCAAGCGCGGCCCGGCGCAGGTTTCGGAAGAGAAGCGCACCGCGATGCGCGAGCAGTTGCAGGGGAAGGCGACGGAAGGCAAGGCTGGCTCCGGCGAAAAGCCGGAGCCCGCGCCGCAGACGCAGCCGAAGTAGTCTGTCCCCGAGCAGCGCGCAAAAAAAGAGAGTCCGAGCTCGCCGAAACTCGGACCCTCCAAGCCAGGCTGCCCGCTCAACCGAGCGGTGACCCACAGCCTCAACCACCAGTATCGTTACAGTGACGGCCCGGGCTTAGTAACGCCGCGCGCGGCGCAGCGTCCGAGTCGGCCGAACTGCGTGGACATGCGGCACGCCGTCTACGAGTGGGGGGCCGACCGTTGCTCAAGCGAGTAACAAGCCAGACGTGCGTTCCCCGGGTTCCGATAGGCGTCTACCGAGCGGTCGCGTGCCCACGGCGAAATCAAGACGACGCGCGTCCGAATACCCAGGCAGCGGCAAAGCACCGCCGCCATTGACAGAAGCAGACGGCGTATTTAGTGTGTTCGATTGGGTTTCGTCGGTGCCAGTGACCGACGCGCGCGGTCGATAGACTCTCCGAGGCTGGTTCTTGACGCACCTGGTCGAAGTTGTTTGCCTGGTCCTCTTCCTGCTCCTTGTCGCCCTGCCGAGCATCTACGGTTTTCATATGTACTTGCTCATGTATCTGGCCAGCCGGCGGCGCCGGCGGGTGCGGACCCAGCAGCGCGCGGCGATCGAGCGCTACCAGCGCGTGACTCCCGACGACGCCTGGCCGCGCGTCACCACCCAGCTTCCGCTCTACAACGAGATCGACGTGGCGCGGCGCGTGATCGAGGCCGCTGCCCGCATGGACTACCCCGCCGGCAAGCATGAAGTCCAGGTGCTCGATGACAGCACCGACGGCACGCGCGCTGTGGTCGATGAGGTCGCAGCGGAGCTGTGCGCCCAGGGCTACGACGTCAAGGTCGTCCGCCGGCCGACGCGGGCCCACTATAAAGCGGGCGCCCTGGCGCATGGTTTGAAAACCGCCACCGGCGAGTTCGTCGCCATCTTCGACGCCGACTTCGTCCCGGATCGCGGCTTCCTCCGCCGCCTGATCCCGCTGTTCGCCGGCCGCGACGACGTCTGCGTCGTGCAGGGGCGCTGGGGCCATCTCAACGCCAATGAGAGCTGGATCACCGAGGGTCTGTCGCTGGGCCTCGACATGCACTTCGCCATCGAGCAGGCCGCCCGCAACTGGAACGGCCTGCTGATGAACTTCAACGGCACCGGCGGCATCTGGCGCAAAGCCGCGATCGATGACCCGCGCGTCGGCGGCTGGAGCGGCGATACCATCACCGAAGACCTTGACCTGTCGTACCGCGCGCAGCTCGCCGGCTGGAACATGATCTTCTGCGACGACGTCGTCTGCCCGGCGGAAATCCCGGCTGATGTGAACGCCCTCAAGGCCCAGCAGCGGCGGTGGGCCGTCGGCATCATGCAGGTCGCCCGCAAGCTGTTGCCGGCGGTGTGGCATTCGCCCCGCCTCTCGGTCTGGCAGAAGCTCCAGGCGACTGTGCATCTGACGCAGTACGCGATCGCCGTGCCGATGATCCTGGTCGCCCTGGTCGGGCGCCTGCTGCCGCTGATGCTGACGGGCGACCGCTGGCCGGCGTGGATTCAGTGGCTGTGCATGGCGTTCCTGCTGGCGGCGGTGGCGCCGTGCATCGCGTACATGAACGCCCGCTACGTCATCGGCGGCGGCATCCCCGGCCCGCTGCGCATCCTCAAGCTCATGGTCCTGGGGCTGGGGCTGTGCGTGAACAACGGCGTCGCGGTGCTCACCGGCCTGGTCCAGAACGGCGGCGAGTTCGTCCGCACGCCGAAGTCCGGCAGCACCACGCAGAAAAGGAGCGGAGGCACCTATGCCAGCCTGCGCTCACGGCTGTGGATCTTCGAGTTACTGCTGGGCGTGTACTGCCTCGCGCAATGGGTGATCTTCCTGCCGAAGGACGGCATCGGCGGCGTGTTCCTGCTGCTCTACGCGATCGGCCTGCTGCTGATGGGCTGGGGCTCGCGGCCGCGCCCGGCGCCGCGCGCCGCGGTCGTCGCGCTGCGCACCGTGCCGGCCACGGCGGTGCCCACGGCTCCGCCACTGGTCCAACCCAGCCCCGGCCGCGTGCCGGTCTCCACGCTCCCCTCATAGAAAATCCGCGATCACCGTGTCCGCAAGCAGCAACCCCCTGCGCGTCAGGCGGATGCCCGTCTCGTCCACGACCAGCAATCCATCCGCGCGGTGCGGCTCGAGCGCCGCAGCGAACAGCGCCGCCGGATCCTGTCCGTAGCGGTCCGCGAACCGCCGCCGGTCGATCCCGGCCGTCAGACGCATTTCGAGCATGGCTGTTTCGCGCGCTCGTCGCTCGGGCGGCAGACGCTCTTCTTCGACGCGCGGTGATCGCGCGCCCTGAATCGCCGCCACGTACGCCGCCGTGTCCGCGACGTTCTGATAACGCACCTCGTCGATGAACCCCGCGGCGGCCGGTCCCAGGCCGACGTACGGCTCGTTGTGCCAGTACCGCAGGTTGTGCCGGCACTCAGCGCCCGGGCGGGCGAAGTTGCTGATCTCGTAGTGGGCCAGCCCCGCCGCCGCCAGCACGTCGATCGTCGTTTCGTACATGTCCGCTTCGAGGTCGGGGTCGACGCGCAGCACCGCGCCCGCGTCAAGCCGCTCTCGAAGCAGCGTGCCGGGTTCATAGGTCAACCCGTAGCACGACATGTGCTCCGGCTCCAACTTCAGGGCGGCGTGCAGCGACTGCCGCCAGGAAGCCAGCGTCTGGCCGGGGATGCCGAAGATGAGGTCCAGGCTGAGTCGCCGGATTCCGGCGCGGCGGCAGGTCGCGAGCGTCTGGCTCACCTGCTCCGGGCGGTGTGTGCGGTCGAGGACCTTGAGTTCGTCCGGGTTGAAGCTCTGGGCGCCGACGGACACGCGGTTCACGCCCGCGCCGACGAGCACGTCAGCAATCTCTGCGGTAACGGTGGCCGGGTTCGCCTCAACCGTGAATTCGACGTCCCGCCCCGGCGCGCACGCCCGCAGGGCCGCCAGCAGCCGGGCGAGCTGGTCCGCCGGCAGGACCGTCGGCGTGCCGCCACCCACAAAAATCGTGTCCACGGCGAAGCCGCCCGTGCAGGTCGCCGCCGCCAGTTCGGCCAGCACGGCATCCACCAGGGGGCCGACCGCGCCCGGGTCGAGCACCTGTGAGTAGAAGTCGCAATAACCGCACAGCCGGCGGCAAAACGGGACATGGACATAGAGTGAACGGCAGGGGCTGGACATTGTCAGGGTACCGGCTTTCGCATAGCATACGGCGTTGCGTCCGTGACGCATCATAGTCGGCGTCGCGAGCCTCCGGGGGGGCGGACTGCGGCTTGGGTCGCTCCGCCGGCGCAGGTGAGCGCTGCGGCTTTGCGAGGGAAGCTGGGCATGAACGTCGTCTTGGTGATGTTTAAGGACAATGAGCGGCGGGAATTCCCCCTCAGCGGGGATAAGACCGTGATCGGACGGCGTCAGGACTGCCAGCTACGCATCCCGACGAAGGATGTGTCGCGCCAGCACTGCGTGCTCATCATCGACGACGCGTCGCTCGTCGCGAAGGACCTGGGCAGCTCGAACGGGACGTTCGTGAACGGCAAGCGGATCGCGGAGTCGGAGCTGAAACCGGGCGACCGGCTCCGGCTGGGGCCCGTGACCTTTGTCGTGCAGATCAACGGCAAGCCGGCGGAGATCAAGCCCGAGGATGTCACGCTGCAGTCCACGGCCGAGCCGACCGCGGCCGCCGACGATGAAGAAACGTTCGACCTCAACGAAGAAGACTTCGATCTGGACGATCCGCTCTCCGCGCTTGAGGACGATGACGACGACGATATGCCGTGACGCGGCCGTCGCCGGGGTCAGTATCCGCATTTTCAGCCATGTCACCATCCGACACCGATCGGCACACCCGGGTCCGTCCGCGCGCCGCGCGCCGCTGGCGCCTCGTCCTGCTGAGCGGAGCCTGCCTGGTGCCGGTGCTGCTGCTGGGGGCGTTTCTGGCGCTGACGTTTCGGCCGGCGTGGTATCAGCCCGGGGCGGTGGATCGCGGTCGGTTGCTCGCGGACAAGACCGCGCTCGCCCAGCTCCAGGACGACATCAGTGCGGCCCTGAACGCCGGCCGCACGGCCCGATTCCGGCTGGATGAGGCGCAGCTCAACCGGTGGCTGACGGCGCGCGGCGAGCTGTGGCCGGAGCTGGGAGCGGACCCGGAGGGCATCGGGCAACCCGTGGTGCGCCTGGCGGATGGGGTTATCCGCGTCGCCGTGCTCGCGCGTGTGCGCGGTGCGGAGGCGATTGTTGAGCTGGCCGGACGCGTGGAGCCGACCGCGGAGAGCATCGTGGTGCACTGCGCGCACGTGCGGGTGGGTGCGGTGCCCATCCCGCGCGACTGGGTGCTCGGCCAGGTGTCGCGGCGACTCGCGCGGGCGGCGAATACGAAGTTGACTGTCGCGCATGGAGCGCTGCGGCTGGCGAACGAGTGGGTCTGGCCGAATGGCAAGCGTCGTTTTCGCGCGGCGGAGATCGTCGTGTCGGCCGGCGCGGTCGAGGTCGCGCTGGAGCCGCTGGGCTCAGCGGGCCGCTGAGTTGACGAATCCCGGCTGAAGCGCGCACAGTGATTGCCGCGAGAGTCGCGGGCAGCGGAGGGTCGGTATGTCCGTGGAGCGGATCGGCGCTGATGTGCGCGTGCACCCCGTGGGCGCGGTGACAGGGACCGTGCGACCGCCGGGGTCGAAGAGCCTGACCAATCGGTACCTCGCGTGCGCCGCGCTGGCCGATGGCCGCAGCACGCTGGAGGGGGCCTCGCTCTCGGATGACACACATGCCATGCTCGCAGGGCTCACGGCGCTGGGCGTGGGGGCCGACGTCGTCGCGGGGCGGCCGGAAATCACCATCGCCGGCGGTCGTGGCAACCTCACGGCGGATGACGTCGAGATTGACGTTGGCAACGCTGGCACGGCGATGCGCTTTTTGACGGCGCTCGCGTGCCTGGGGTTCGGCCGGCGGCGGTTGGACGGCTCGCCACGGATGCGGGCGCGGCCGATCGGCGCGCTGGTCGATGCGCTGACGGCGCTCGGGGCGCAGATCGGCTACGAAGGCACGCCGGGCTGTCCGCCGCTGGGGGTGCTCGCGCGCGGGCTGAGCGGCGGCGAGGTCGTGTTCAACACGCCGCCGTCGAGCCAGTTCCTCAGCGCGCTGCTGATGGTGGCGCCGTACGCGACGCAGGATGTGCTCATGCGCGTCGAGGGCCCGCTGACCAGCCGGCCGTACGTGGATATGACCATCGATGTCATGCGCGACATGGGCGTCGAAGCCCTCGCGACCGACGAGGGGCGTTTCGTCGTGCCGGCATTCCAGCGCTATCAGGCCGGCACATACGCGATCGAACCCGACGCCAGCGCCGCAACGTATTTCTGGGTGGCGGCGGCGATCACCGGCGGGCGTATACGCGTGGAGGGCCTGACGCGTCGCAGCCGGCAAGGTGACGTGGGTTTTGTCGATGTGCTGGCGCAGGCGGGGTGCGCGCTCCACGTAGACGACACCGGCCTGGAGGTCGTCGGGCCGGCGGACGGAAGGCTGGCCGGCATCGACGTCGATCTCAACACAATGCCGGACACGGTGCAGACGCTGGCGGTGGCGGCGCTGTTCGCCTCCGGCCCGACGCACATCCGCAATGTGGCGAACCTGCGGATCAAGGAGACGGACCGCATCGCCGCCTTGGCGACCGAGCTGACGCGACTGGGGGCGCGCGTCGAGACGCGCCCGGACGGCCTGACCATTCAACCCCCGGAGCGCTTGCGGCCCGCGGAGATCCGGACGTACGACGACCATCGCATGGCGATGAGCTTCGCGCTGGCGGGCCTGGTAACGGAGGGCGTCGTGATTCAGGATGCGGACTGCGTGTCAAAGAGCTTTCCGGGGTACTTCGACGTGCTGGGCCGCCTGACGGGGCGCACGTAGCGTAGTGCAATTCGCGTCTGCCGGCATTTGTCGCGCACACGCGGTGCCCTTCGCGCATTGATAGTGTGGAACGGCGTCCACTGGGCGCACGCGGCAGCGGACCGGCGGCAGGCGACGGGACAGGTCGGATGCATACGGGGACGAGCGACCCCAGAACCGGAGACCGGGTGGATATCGCTGCCATCTACGAAGCCACCTGGCCGCAGCTACGCCGGATCGCCGCGGGCCTGACGCTGGCGGCCGCCGATGCCGAGGACGCATTGCACGACGCCTATGTCGTGTTGCTGCAGCGCGGCCCGACGGCGTGCAGTGGCATGTCGGCCACTGATACCGAGCGCTGGCTGGTGCGGGTGCTCGTGAACCGCTGCCTGCTGCTGCACCGCCGGCGCGGGCGCTGGCGACGCTGGCTGGCCCGGAGCGCAGGGTGGTGGAGATCGGGCCGGACTGTGACCGGTGAGTCAGGCTGCGAGGCATCGGAAGCGCGGCAGGTGACGCGCGCCGCGCTGGAAAACCTGCCGGAGGACGAACGCGTGTGTGTGGTGTTGCGCCACTTCTGTGAACTGGACTCCGCGGAAATCGCCGCCCTGCTGGAGATTCCCGCCGGAACGGTGCGCAGCCGGCTGCGGCGTGGACGGCTCGCGTTGGCGGAGCCGCTGCTGGCGAAGGGATTGGTGGACCATGGCGCCTGAGACCTGCGACCTGATCGCCGAGCGCTTGGTGGACTACGCCGACCGCGAGTTGTCGCCGGCGGAGGCAGCCGGCGTGGCGGAGCACGTTGCGGCGTGCCCGGCGTGTCGGCGGCGGCTGGCCGCGCTGCGACAGTCGCTGGCGGCGGCGCAAGGTGTCTGGCAGAGCGTGGTGGATGAAGTAAGACCCACCGGCCCGACAACCGCGTCGCGCCGGCGGTCGGCGCGCCGGTGGTTACCGCGGGTCGGAGTGGCAGTCACAGCGGCGGCCACCCTGTTGTTTGCCGTTGCGCGTTTCGGCCGTACGCCGGAGACGGCGCCGGTCAAGCCGGTGGCCATGACAGCCGCGCAGGTGGAGCGTGAGATTCAGGACGCCGGTGCCGCACAAGCGATGCTGCTGGTGGGTGACCAGCTCGCCGAGACACCCGGCGGCCGGCCGTACGCGGAAGCTCGTTTTTATTACATCACGGAGCACTACCCGGCTACGAGCGCCGCCGCCGAAGCCCGCGCGCGCCTGGCCGCGCTGACCGAGAGAGGATGATCCAATGCCGACAATTACGACTCGTCGCGTACTCCTGATCGTGGCACTGGCGTGGTGTGTTCGCTTGACGTTGGCGCAGCCGACGACGTCGTCGGCGCCCGCGCTGGCGTATGTCCGCGGCGAACCCCGCGCCGCGGAAAAGCGCTGGGATGGCCTACCGGGCCTGGAGCATCCGCGAGTCGCGGCGACCCTGGAAACGCGGCCGGCACTGGCCGAGCCGCCCGATGGCCGCAAGATGAACATCCCAAGAGAAATCATCAAGAGCGCACTGGCGAGCGTGTTCGGCTCGCAGCGTCCGATGGGGCCCGTCACGACAGGTGGTCGGGACCGCGAAGCGGATGCCTTCTACGTTTTGAAGACCGGCGCTGGCATCGAGCGCACCGCGGTGTTTGTTGGCGAGGAGCGGGTGGCAGATCGGTGGACTGTCTACGCGGGAAGTGACGACGAGGCGCAGGCACTGGTGGAAGCGCTCCTACGTGCCTTCCCCCAGGTCGTTGCGGCCGAACTCGAACCGGCGCGCCAGAAATTCGCGCAGGCCAGCGAGCGGGTTGACGCGACGAACCGCACGATCGCCGACTGCGAACAGCAGATTCAGCAGCGCGAGCACGCGTGCCGCAACGCGGGCGTTGCCGAGATGACCGACGAGGCGATTGACGGCGCCATCGCGCGCTTCAACCAGGAGCAGCGTCTCAACCAGGTGGATATCGCCGGCATCGAGGCGAGCCTGGCCAGCGCGAAGCAGCGCGGCGGCACTGGCGAACTGAGCCCCACGCTGGCCCGCATCCAGGTGGAACTCGAGATCCAGCTCGTAGGCAAGCTGGCGCGCAAGGAGGCGCTGACGCAGGAATTGCAGGCGCTGCAGCGTGGCCGCACGGAGCGACGACACATCCGTGAGCTGGAGAAGAAGCTCGCAGAAGCGAACACATGGCTGGAAAGATACGGTCAGCGCATCCGTGCCATGTGCGCGGACGAGGTCGCCGCACTCGAAGACGTCGCGCGCGTTACCGTGGTCGACGACCGCGTTGAGATCAGCCCCATTGTCGCGCCCGGCGCACCATAGGCGGCGCGCCTCCGCCAGCTTGGGCTGTCGCCGCCGCGTCGGCGCCGGGCTGGCCCGGGGGGTTTCGCTGCGCCCGCGCCCGGCGCGATCCGGCGCCCCCCACAGCTCTGCACCCAGGTGTGGTATATTGCCGATAGTGAATTTTCGGCAGCCCCGTCCACACCTGGAGGTTGAGCGTGAACATCCTGTTGATCATGGCGGTCGCCGCCCTCGCCTTGATCCTGGGCGGTCGTTTCTACGCGCCCCTGCTGGCGCGCGTGCTAGGCGAGCGGGCGGATCGGCCAACCCCGGCCGCGCTGGTCAACGACGGACGCGACTACGTACCCACGCCGACGCCGGTTGTCTTCGCACACCACTACGCCTCGATCGCCGGCGCCGGGCCGATCATCGGCCCCGTGCTCGCGATCTACTACGGCTGGGGCCCGGCCCTGCTGTGGATCGTGCTGGGCGGCATCTTCCTCGGGGCGGTCCACGATTTCGCCGCCACGCACATCACGATGCGCGAAGGCGGCAAGAACCTCGCCGTCGTGGCCCGCCGCTACATCGGCCCGGCGGCGTTCGCCATGATGCTCGTCATGCTGGTGGCGCTGCTGGTGTTGGTCTGCGCGGCGTTCCTGGACCTCTCGGCGGCGGCCCTGACGTCCAAGGTGCCGGTGAAGATGCTCGGCCTCGGCGCGGACCAGACGACCTTCCGGACGACGGACCAGCGGCTCTTCACCCTGGACAGCCAGACGTTGGCCGGTGCGAGCGCCGCCGACGTCGTGGCCCGCCTGCGGCAACCCTTCCTGGCGCACGACCGCCCGCTGTCGGACGAGGCGCGCGTGACCGCGCTCGACGGTGGCCTGGCCTGGCAGATCGACGACCAGGAGAACCTGTACGTCGTGCGGCCGGACGGCCATCAACTGGGCGTTCACGAGCAACAGGCCGTGATCGGCGGCATCGCCTCCACCTCGGTGGTCGTGATCACGATGTTCTCGCCCCTGCTGGGCTTCCTGTACCTGAAGCGAAAAACGCCGGTCTGGCTGTGTTCGCTGCTCGCGATCGGCATCTGCGGGCTGTCGATCTGGATCGGGTTGCGCCTGCCCATGGCCGTCGAGCCGCTCACGTGGAAACTGCTGCTCAGCGCCTACGTGCTGGTGGCGGCCGGCGTGCCGGTCTGGCTGTTCCTGCAAAGCCGGGACTTCATCAACGTGCACATCCTGTACGTCGGCATGGCGTTCCTCGTCGTGGCGCTCGTCGCGGCGGCCATCCGCGGCGGGGGCCAGTTCGCCGGCGCGACGCCGATTCCGTTCAACAACTGGGCCGTCGCCAGTGCGAGCCCCAAGCTGGGGCCGGGGTGGCCGATCCTGTTCATCACGATCGCCTGCGGCGCGGTCAGCGGGTTTCACAGCCTGTGTGCCGGCGGGACGACCTGCAAGCAATTGCGCAGCGAGCCGGCCGCGCGGCACGTGGGCTACAACGCCATGCTGCTCGAGAGCTTCCTGGCGGTCTGTGTGGTGTGCTGCCTGATCGTGGGCCTGTCGCTGGCGGGTTACCAGCACTTCTGCTATCCGGCGGTGGGCAAAGGCAACGCGGTGCTGACCTTCGCGATGAGCGTGGGTAACACGACGGGGCTCGGCCTGGCCATCCCCGTGGCGTTTGGCGCGCTCGGGGCCATGCTGCTGCTCGAGGGCTTTCTGGTCACGACGCTGGACACCGCGATCCGCCTGACGCGGTACATGATCGAGGAAGGCTGGGCCACGCTGTTCCGGCGCTACGACGTTTTCGCGGAAGTCGCGCGCAGCTACGACGCGACATCCGAGCTGGGCGCGCGCGGCGCGGTCGAGATGACCGGGGCCGGCGGACTGACGATCACCAAGCCGGCGCTCCAGGACGCCCCGGCGCCGGCGCGGCCGCAGGAGACGCACGGCGTCCTCCGGGCGTTCTTCCGGCTGCTGCGCCACTACTGGGTCAACTCCGGCATCGCCGTCGGTCTGATGCTGCTGCTCGGCCTCGGCAACGGCTACAACGTGGTGTGGAAGATTTTCGGCTCGGCGAACCAGCTCCTGGCCGCGCTGGCGCTGATCGTCGCGAGCTGCTGGCTCGTCGCGCGGCAGCGACCGGTCTGGTACACGCTGCTGCCGGCGGTGTTCATGCTCGCCACGTCGGCGTACTCGCTGATCTACCTGCTGCGCACGCAGTACCTCGCGCAGTGGCCGAGCGCCGCGCCGCTGGCCATCACGGCGATCATCGTGCTGATCATGACGGCCGGCATCGTGCTGCTGGCGATCGGCCGGTTCGTACGGGACCTGTCGCGGGCCCCCGCGCCGGCGTGAACCGCCGCCCGCAGTTCCGCTATACTGTCGCCGCGCCGGGGGCTCGGTGCGTGACGTCGGGCGCATGCGAGCCGTGCACGGAGTGCGCTGATGCCGGAGTGGCTGCAAGCTCTGCCCAACAGCCTGAGTGATCCGCTCGTGCGTCGCATCGTCTGGGCGGCGGTGGGGATCATCGTGCTGGTGATCGTGCTGCGGATCATCCGGCGGGTGCGGTACGGGCTGGCCAACGCGCGTTTGCGGGCGACGCTGGCGCGCGAGCGCGACGAAATGCACCAGCAGCAGGAGGAGGCCCACCGGCTGGCGGAGCAAATCCTGGCCACCAGCTCGACGGCCCGCATCGCCGGGTACGCGATCGTGCGGCAGGTGGAGACGTTGATCACCGAGGCGCGGCCGGCGTCGGCCGGCGCGATGGAGCTGTTGAAGGCGACTGCGGCCCGCAAAGGCGCGAATGCCCTGATCAACGTGCAGACGCAGCAGACCGCGGGAGGCAAGTGGGTGGCCAACGGCGACGCGGTGGTGGTGAAGCTGATCCCGCGCCGCGGCGAAAAGGGGGGCTGAGGAAGGGATCGAGGGAATGAGGGATCGAGGGATCAAGGGACGGGGAACAGGGAACAGAACCCCAAGCGGCAGCGCCGGGCCGGCGCAGCGCGACGATGTTACAGAAGGGTGGCGACGTCGCGGCGGCGCCAGAACCCCGAGCGGCAGCGAGTGGGTCTTGTGGCACCGGCGTCCCGCCGGTGTCGCTGGCCGCGCTGCGCTCGCCGGCTGGCGCCGCCGCGCGGTAGTGCGAAGTTGTACTTCGCACAGTCGCGGCTCGCTTCCCCGCGCAGCGCGCCCGTCGCCAATCAGAACCCCGAGCGGCAGCGAGTGGGCCGGCGCAGCGCGCAGCACACAGCGCGCTCCTCGCTCATCATGGTGGATTATACGTGGCTGTCGCTCGATCTTGTCCCTCGATCTTAAGGGGCCAAGTAGGAACCGGTGTTCTCATGAAAAACGTGTCTATGGCACCTATGACGCTGATGATGCTCCTTGTCGTTGGATGCGTTGGCCCATCGGCAGATGAACGGGCCGTAGTGAGAATGGAGGCGCCCCGGATTAACGTGCACACCTATACGGTTCCGGAGAGGCTAAGAAAGACGATCACTGCGGAAGGATGTTCAGTGGAGGAACCGTCGGGACTAGACGAAGGGGCGCGACGGCTTCTGATCGTTTCCGGCACTGGCGTAGTGCATTGGCCATCTGCGACAGTCAAAGTTGAGCGCGACCGGGTCATAATCAACGGCACCGACATCGGATCATGGGGTGAAGGTTACCGTAACGTCACCGTCGCCAAGGATGGTCGTGTGTTTCCGGACTCATCTATCCCGTGGGAGCACCGGTTTTTCAAGCTCTGGTAGGGACCGTCCATTGGTGACGTGTGAGCATCCGGAAGGTTGTCGCAGCGACTATGGCTGGTCTTGCTGCCCTCGGATGCAACGGTTGAGGAAAATGGGGACATTCTGCCTTCTACTATATTTGTTTATTAGGGACAGCCACCTATAATCTTGGCGTGATCGGGGAAGATCGCACTTTCTTCTGCCCGCTGCGCTGGCCCGCTCGCTGCCGCTCGGGGTTCTGGCGCAGTCGGCGACCCGCCTCTTCCCCGTGGCTGTTTCGCCCCGTCGCTCCGTCGTTTCCCCTCCGTGCCTCGGTCGCGCGTCCGGGTCCGGTCAATCGGCCGACTCGGGGGTTGGCCGCTACGCGCGCTGCGCGGGCCCTCGCTGGCGCTTCGGGCTCGATCAGATGCGTGCGCGCGAGCGTACCGCCTCACTGAAACGGACGCATAACAGGGGTGGGACGGGCGTCCCGCCCGTCGTCGGAACGGGCAAGATGCCCGTACCACCCAGGCTGGAGTGATCCTGAAACACTTCGCTAGCGGCGATGGAACTGCCGCTCCAGGTCGCGGAGGGACAGACGCAGCGTCGTCGGGCGGCCGTGCGGACAGTGGCTGCTGCGCTCCGCTACAGCGCGGCGTTGCAGGAGTGCATCGATTTCCGCCGGCGTCAGCGGGTCGCCCGCCTTCACCGCCGCCTTGCACGCCATCATGTCCAGCACTTCGTGCAGCAGCGTGTCCGGGTTCGGCCGGGCGCCCTGCTCGGCGAGCAGGTCCAGCAAGTCGCGCACGAACCGCTCGTGGTCCACACGCTCCAGCAGCAGCGTCGGAAACGACTGCAGCGCCACGCTCTGCGGGCCGGCGGGCGACAGCTCGATCCCCAGCCGGGCGAGGGCCGCGGCGTGCGTCTCCAGCGCTTCCAGCCGGTCCGGCGGCACGCGGACGAGTTGCGGCAAGAGCAGCCGCTGCGATTCGAGGTTGCGCTCGGCGATGCGCTGCCGCAGCTCCTCGTACAGGATGCGCTCGTGCAACGCGTGCTGATCGACGAGCATCAGGCCGTCATCGGTCTCGACCACGAGATACGTGTTGTGGATTTGCAGGGCGCGCGTCGGCGGGGCTTCGGCCGTGAACTCGCCCGGCTCCGGCGTCAGACGCTCCGACGGCCGCAGGCGCGCGACCTCGGCCGGGGTGGTGCGAACCGGCGGCGACGCCCCGCTTGAATCGGTGGGCGGTGCCCACCCTACGGCTGAATCGGCGGGCGATGCTGGCCCTGCGGTGGCGGGAGTGATGGGCGGTGCCCACCCTACGGTCGGCGCGGGCGCGACGTGTGGGGCCCTCGCTTGCGCTTCGGGCTCTGATGGCGTGCCTGCGTGCCTGGGTGCCTCGGCCGCCGGTCCCCGCCGGAAGAAATCCACCATCGCCGCCTTCACGCGCTCGCGATAGTCCTCGTCCTCGCGCGGCGTGCGGAGCGGGTGATCCAGGTTGCTCGACAGGAACTTGTCGCGCAGCGCCGCCAGCACCTGCCCGTGCACGTAGTTCGAGTCCTGCCAGCGCACCTCGACCTTGGTCGGATGCACGTTCACATCCACGTGCCCCGGATCGATCGTGATGAACAGGAACGCGACCGGCGAGCGCGACGGATCGATGAGGCTGCGATATGCCTCCTTGATCGCGTGCGAGACGAAGCGGTCGCGCACGAAGCGGCCGTTGACGAAGACATACTCCCACTTGGTCGAGCCGCGACTCTCCGCGGGCGGCGCGACCAGCCCCTCAACCAGCACGCCGCCGCCCTCCCGGCGAATCGGTAGCAGGACCGCGGCGAGTTCCGGCCCGTAGAAGTCGGCGATGCGCTGCCGGCGATCGGTCGTGGAAGCCAGGCGGTGCGTGACGCGGTCCTGGTGTTTCAGCGTGAAGGCGATCTCTGGCTGGGCGAGGGCGATCCGCGCTAGCTGCTCGGTGATGTGCCCCATTTCGGTCTGGTTGGTGCGGAGGAACTTCCGCCGGGCGGGCACGGGGTAGAACAGATCGCGGACCTCGACGGTGGTCCCGGGCGGCGCGGAGCAGGGCCGCGGCCCGCGCAGTTGCCCGGCCTCGACCTGCAGCTCGTGCCCCACGTCGCTGTCGCGCCGGCGCGAGATCAGTTTCAGGCGTGCGACGGCCGCGATGCTGGCGAGGGCTTCGCCGCGAAAGCCCAGCGTGTGGATGTTGAAGAGGTCCTCGTCGGTGCGGATCTTGCTGGTGGCGTGTTGCGTGACGGCCAGCTCCAGGTCGGCGGCGTCCATGCCGGCGCCGTCGTCCGTCACCTGGATCAGCCCCCGGCCGCCGTCGAGAATGGCGATGTCGACGCGCCGGGCCCCGGCGTCCAGCGCGTTTTCCACGAGCTCCTTGACGACGCTGGCCGGCCGCTCGATGCACTCGCCGGCGGCGATCCGGCTGATGAGGGCGGGCGGCAGCAGGCGAATCTCACCCATCGAATCCGGGCCTCCATTCGCCGGAAGTATAGCCGGGAGTGATAGAATGCCGCGAACGGGTTGTGGGGTCCCGGCGGGTGTCGCCGGCCGCGCGACCGGACAGGACCTGCGAGCAGGAGCCAGAGCGTGGACAGGATCAGTGCTTATCTGCATGACCATCAGCGTGAGCACCGAGAGTGGATGACCGCGCTGTGCCGGATCCCCAGCATCAGCACGAAGCCCGAGCACAAGGACGATTGTGTCGCGGCGGCCCGCTGGACGCGGGACCTGTGCACCCGCATCGGGCTCAAGGCCGAGGTGCACGCGACTGGCGGGCATCCGTTGGTGTACGCGGAGCACTGCCAGGCGGCGGGCGCGCCGACCTTCCTGGTTTATGGCCATCTCGACGTGCAGCCGGAGGGCGACCTGAAGCTGTGGGACGCTGGGCCGTTCGAGCCGGTCGAGAAGGATGGGCTGTTAATCTGTCGCGGCTCGGCGGATGACAAGGGACAGGTGCTAATTCACCTGCGGGCGGTCGCCGCGTGGCTCGCGGTCGAGAAGCGGCTGCCGGTGAACCTGAAATTCCTGCTCGAAGGCGAAGAGGAAATCTCGTCGCCGCATCTGGGGCCGTTCCTGGAGAAGCACCGCGACCTGCTGCGCTGCGAGCACATCCTGATCTCTGACACGGGGATGTACGCGGACGGCTGGCCGACGGTGACGTATGGAACGCGGGGTCTGCTCTACAAGGAAATCCGGCTCAGCGGGCCGAAGCACGACCTGCACAGCGGATCATTCGGCGGGACGATCGCGAACCCGGCGAACGTGCTGGCGCGGATTATTGCCTCGCTGCACGATGCCGACGGCCGCGTCACGATTCCGGGATTCTATGACGATGTCGCCGAGGCCAGCTCCGCCGAGCGCGAGCAGCTCCGGTCGCTGCCGTTCGACGAGCAAGAATACCTCGCGGACACGGGCTGCCCGGGCGTGACCGGCGAAAAGGGTTACAGCACCAACGAACGCCGGTGGATTCGCCCGACGCTCGACGTGAACGGCATTTACGGCGGGTTCATGGCCGAGGGTGCGAACACGATCATCCCGGCCCGCGCGGGTGCGAAGGTCAGCATGCGGCTGGTCCCCAACCAGAAAGGCGCGCGGATCGGCGAGCTCTTCGAGCAGGCGATCCGGGCGCGCTGCCCCGACACGGTCCGGCTCGAGATTCTGCACCACGGCTCGGCTGACGCGTACGGGGCCCCGCTCGACAGCCGGCCGATGCAGGCGGCCCGGCGCGCGCTGCGTGAGGCGTTCGACCGCGAGCCGGCGTTTGTCCGCGAGGGCGGCTCGCTGCCGATCCTGCCGCTGTTCAAGCGTGTGCTCGGCGCGGACAGCCTGATGCTGGGCTTTGCTGGCCCGAACTGCAACGCGCACGGGCCGAACGAGAACGTGCGGCTGGAGGACCTGGATCGTGGGGCCGACGCCGTCGCCCGGCTTTACGCGTACTTAACGGAACGCTGACACGCCGGCAGTTGACCGATCGCGCCGCGATCCGGTTCAATACCTGACTCCCCGGCGTGCAAGCGAGGACGCAGAGTGATCCCGGTTTCCATCCGCAGTGTGGTCAAGCGATTCGGCCGCGTCCGGGCGCTCGATGATGTCACCCTGGACATCGAGCGCGGCGAGCTGTTTTTTCTGCTCGGTCCGTCCGGCTGTGGCAAGACGACCCTGCTGCGGACGATCGCGGGGTTCTATACGCCGGATGCGGGCCGCGTGCTGTTCGGTGACACGGATGTAACCGTTTTGCCGCCGCAGCGTCGCAACACGGGCATGGTGTTTCAGAACTATGCGCTCTGGCCGCACATGAGCGTGGAGGCGAACGTCGCCTTCGGGCTCAAGGTCCGCCATGTGCCGCGCCGGGAGCGCAATCGGCGCGTGGCTGAAGCGCTCGCCACGGTCCGCATGGACCCGTACGCCCGCCGCAAGCCGAATCAGCTCTCCGGCGGGCAACAGCAGCGCGTCGCCTTGGCCCGCGCGCTGGTGATCCGCCCGCAGTGTCTGCTGCTCGACGAGCCGCTGAGCAACCTGGACGCGAAGTTGCGGCTGGAGATGCGCGGCGAGATCCGCCGGCTGTGCAAAGAGGCCGGCCTGACGGGCGTCTATGTGACGCATGATCAGAAGGAGGCGCTCTCGATCGCCGACCGGATGGCGGTGATGTTCGACGGGCGAATCGGGCAGGTCGGCACGCCGCGCGAGCTGTATCGTCGGCCGGCGAACGCGGCGACCGCGGATTTTCTGGGGGAAACGAACTTCCTGGATGCGACGATCCGCAGCGCCGCGGGCGAACGGCGGATCGTCGATACGCCGATGGGCGCGTTGCACGCGGTGGCGGACGGCGGCGCGCCGACGACCGGCCCGTGCACGCTGTCGATTCGCCCGGAGGCGGTCACGGTGGACGCGGACGAACGAGCGGAGAACCGGCTGAGCGCGGAAGTGGCCGAGAGCGTGTATCTCGGCGATGCGCTGCAATTGACGCTGACGGTGGGCGACGTGCGCTTGCGGGCGACCGTGGCCGAGCGTGCCCGGCGCGCGGCGCTCGCGCCCGGCCAGACGCTGGCCTGTGCCGTTGATCCCCATGACGTTGTGATCTTGAGAGACTGAGAGACATGCGAATTGCCATTGGAATGTTGATCGCACTGGTTTTCGGGGCGGCCCTCTTGCCCGGCGCGTACGCCGAGGAATATGACCTGGAGATCATCTCGCCGCACAACGAGTACATTCAGGCCGAATTCGAACGCGCGTTCGTCGCCCAGGTCGGCCGGCCGTTGAAGATCCGCTGGATCAAGAAGGGCACCGGCCAGATCATGCAGCAGCTCGACGCCCAGGACCGCGCGACCAAGGGTGGCTCGTTCGGGCTCGATGTGTTCTTCGGCGGCGGCGTCCCCGATCACGACCAGGCGGCGGCGCGGGGCTATCTCGAGGTGGCGAACATCCCGGCAGAGATTCTCGCGGGCATTCCCCGGGAAATCGCCGGCGTGGCGAACTATGGCGCCAACAACATCTGGATCGGCTCGGCGCATTCGGCGTTCGGCATCCTGGAGCATCTGCCGGGCCTGAAGAACCAGAATCTGCCGGAACTCGAGCAGTGGTCCGACCTTGGTGAGCCGCGGATGTTCAGTTGGGTCGTGATCGCGGACCCGCGCAAATCGTCCAGTGTGCGCGTCAGCTATGAGCTGATCCTTCAGCAGTACGGCTGGGAAAAGGGTTGGCCGCTGTTAATGCAGATCGCGGCGAACGCGCGGCTGATCACGGACTCGTCCAGCGCTGTGCCGAACGAGATCGCCACGGGCAACGTTCTGGCCGGGCCGTGCATCGACTTCTACGCCTACGGCCGCGTGACCCAGGCCGGTGCGGACGTGCTCAAGTACGTCAAACCCGCCGGCGGCTTCTCGGTCACGCCCGATCCGATCTCCATGCTGCGTCAGCCGCCGCACCGCGCGCTTGCCGAGCGGTTTATCACGTTCGTCCTCAGTCCCGAGGGACAGCGGCTGTGGATCCTGCCGGCGGGCGTGGACGGCGGCCCGGCGCAGAACGCGCTGTATCGGATGCCGGTGCGGCCGGACGTGTGTCGCCAGTATGCCGCGCAGATGCTCGTCATGGACCCGTACCAGATGGAGCAGGAGGGCATTCTCCGCAAGGTGGACGACGAGCTGCAGCGCGCCCGCAACACGCTGCTGTCCGAGCTGATGGGGGCGGCGCTGCTGGACCTGCACAAGGACCTGCGCGAAACGTGGAAGGCGCTGATCGACGGTGGCATGAAGCCCGCCGCGCTGGAAGAATGGACCAGGCTGCCGTTCAGCGCAGCGGAGTCGCTCGAGATCGCCAGGAAGCTGGAGGGCGACGAGGGCCAGCGCGAACGCGAGGTTCGCCGCATCGCCCGCGACTGGACCCGGCAGTTCAAAGAGAAGTACGACCGCGTGAAGCGGCTCGCGAAGTAGACCGGCATGCACAAGCACGGCCCGCTCCAGCTCGCAGTGTTCGTGGAACCGATGTTCCAGGAGAACGCCCTGCTGCTCTGGACGGCGGACGGGCCGGCGGCGTGGCTGATTGATCCCGGGTTGCCGCCGCACGCGGAACAGATGCGCGCAGCGCTCCGGGCGCGCCAGCTCACCGCGGCGGCGATCCTGCTCACGCATTGCCACGCCGACCACATCGCCGGTGCGGGCGAGCTGTGCGCGTCACTGGACGGCGTGCAGCTCTATGCGCCGCGCGACGAGGAGCACATGCTCTCCGATCCAGAGGCGAACCTCTCCGCGCCGTTCGGGTTCAACGTCACGACGCCGCCGGCCAATCGGCTGCTCGCCCCGGGCGAAACGCTCACGCTCGGCGCCCTGACCTGGCAGGTCCTCGACGTCGCCGGCCATTCGCCGGGCGGACTCGCGTTCTACTGCGCCGCCGCCGGCGTGGTCATCACGGGTGATGCGCTCTTCGCCGGCAGCATCGGCCGGTACGATTTTCCCGGCAGCTCCGGCGCGCGGCTGCTCGCCAACATCCGTCAACATCTGTTGACGTTGCCGCCGGAGACGGTGGTCTATGCGGGGCACGGGCCGGCGACGACGATCGGCGACGAGCTCGAAACTAACCCGTTCCTGGACGAGGATTTCCGCGCATGAGGCCGCTGGGGCTGTTGCTGCTCCCGCTCTGCGTCGGCTGCGCGACCGGCGGACGGCAGGTGGCGGACGCATTCCCGCCGGGCAGCGTCGCCGCGCCATGGGTGCTGCAGAGCGAGGTGTGGGCCGGCAGCTTTGACGCGGCCGCCTCCGCGCTGGGCGACGACGCGGAAATCTGGCGGAAATACAATCCGACCCGCGTGTGGTTGGCCGTGTATACACATGAGAGCGAGACCGAGCGCAGTCTCAAGGTGCGGTGCTTCGCGTTCGGTTCGGCCGACGATGCCCGCCGGGCGTTCGCGCGTTTTCAGCCGCTCGAGGCGAAGCCGTTCGCGTACGGCGACGCGGGCTGCTGGACCGAGATCGGCGTGCTGTTCCAGTGGGGGCGGCTGGTGTGCGACATCTTCGGCGACCGCGCCTCGTGGGGCAGCCAGGTGCAGTCGTCGCTGCTAGCGGCGCACATCGCGCGGCGCATGCCTCCGGGTGCACCCGGCGATCCGCAATGAACGCGGGCGGGCTCATCGCGCACGCGTGTGCGCTGCTCGCCGCGGTGAGCGCGGGCTGCACGCGCCCCCCGGCCACACCGACCGGGCAACCCACGACCAGCGCTGCGGTCAGCACGCTGCGCGACTGGGTCGTCGATCCGCCGCTGGTCGACAGCGAGCGCGCGTTGCCTTGTCCGCGGTTGCTCAGTGCCGCCCCGAACATCACGGAGATCTGCGGCGCGCTCGGCCTGACTGAGCATCTTGTGGGCCGGACGCGCTACTGCCTGTATCCGCCCGCGATCGCGCGCGTGCGCTCCATCGGCGCGCTCAACGATCTGAACGTCGAGACACTGCTCCAGATTCGCCCCGAGTTGATCATTGTCTCCGGCGCGAGTCGCGCGATCGCCGACCGACTCACACGGCTTGGCCTGCGGTACGAGGCTGTGCCGGACTGGACGCTGGCCGACTTGTTCACGGCGATCGAGCGGATCGGCGGTCTGACCGGCCGCCCGCGGACCGCGGCGCGGCTTATCGATGGCATCCGCGCGGACCTGGACACGGTCACGACACGTTACCACACGATGCGTCCGGCCCGCGTGCTGCTGTTGACCGGGCCGCTGGCCGCTCCGCCGACGCCGCCCGATGCAGCCGGCCCGGGCTCGTTCTACGACGACCTGTTGCGGCGCGTGGGGCACACGAACGTCGTCGCGGCCGGGGGAGGCGCCTTTGCCCCAGTCGCGCTGGAATTCGTGCTGCGCGCCGATCCGGATGTGATCATCGAGCTGGCCCCGGATGCGACGCAGCGCCCCGCCGGCGACGCTGATGCGCTGCGCGCGTGGGCGCAGGTTGGCCCCCTGCGGGCAGTCGCCACCCGGCGCGTGCACGTGCTCATCGGTCCGCAGCATTTTGAGCTTGGGCCGCGCATTGCGCAGACATTTGAGGCGATTTGCAGCATCATGGCCAACGAGCAACATGAATCCGCCGCCCACTGACAACGCGACCGGCCCGCGCCTCGTGTGCGCGCACCTGCACCTCCGCCGGGGCGGACGCGACGTCGTGCAGGACGTGAACTTCACGCTGGCCGGCGACGAATGCGCGTCGCTGGTGGGACCGAACGGGTCGGGCAAGACGTCCCTGCTGCTGGCGCTGCTGGGATTGCTGCCGCCGACGAGCGGCACCGTGCGGCTCGACGGCGTGGACGTGGGCCGCCTGGCGCCGCGCGCCCGGGCACGCTATGCCGCCTACGTGCCGCAAAGCCTCGAACGCGTGCCGGCGTTTCGCGTTGCTGAAGTCGTCGCCGGCGGGCGCTATGCACACGCCGGTGCCTGGCGACCGCTGGCGGCGCGCGACCACGCGGTGATCGACCAGGCCCTGGCGCGCTGCGGTTTGACCAGCCGCGCGGACCAGCCGTTCGATACCGTCAGTGGTGGCGAGCGCCAGAAGACGCTGCTGGCCGCCGCCCTCGCGCAGGATGCGCAAATGTTGTTTCTCGACGAACCGGATACGGCCCTCGATCCGGCGGTGCAAATCGAACTGGTGGCCATCCTGCGCAGCTGGCACGACACCGGCCGCGGCATCCTGCTCATCAGCCACGACCTGCAAATGCCGGCCGCGCTGGGCGGTCGTGTCATCGCGCTCCGCGCGGGGCGCATGGTCGCGGACGGGCCGGCGGCGGAAGTGCTGACGCCGGAGCGGCTGGCGTTGGTCTACGACGCCCCCTTTGGCACGGCGACGACGGCGGACGGCACGCGGGTCGTCTTGCCCGCGTGGTGGCGCGCCGCGTCACCGCGCCTCTGATTTACTCTTTGCGCTGAGTTCTTTTCCGCCGAGCAGTCGCCGGATGTTCTCGCGGTGGCGAACGATGATGACCAGGCCCAGCAGGCAGGCCACGGTCAGCAGCGGCCAGTACTCCGCCAGCGTCAGGCCGGTCAGGTGGGCATAGGCGAAGAATGCGGCCGGAAAGACGACCGCCAGGGTGAGCGAGCCGGCCGAGACCGCGCCGGTGGTGAAGCGCACCAGTGCGTAGGCGACGAGCGCCACGGCCATCGCAATGGTGTAGTGGGGCCAGAGGCCGAGCGCGACGCCGACGGTTGTGGCGACGCCCTTGCCGCCGCGGAAGCGCAGGTACACCGGAAACACGTGGCCAAGCACGGCGGCCAGCGCGACCAGCAACAGCAGCAGGTGACGGCGCGGGTCCGCAGCCTGGCCGGGCAGCAGCAGGGAGGCGCCGAGCGTCGGGGCGAAACCCTTCAGGATGTCGAGGGCGAGGCAGAGGTAGCCCCACTTGCGGCCGACGACGCGCCCGACGTTCGTGGCCCCAATGTTGTGGCTGCCCTGCGCACGGATGTCCACGCCGTGGGCGCGGCCGATCAGCAGCCCGAACGGAATGGCCCCGAGCAGGTATGCGCCGACAATGAAAGCCGCAGCGACCACGCGCGAATACTCCACTCCGCAGCGCACGAGGGCCGGCTCAGTTTCCGGAAGACAAACTCATCCCCGTCTGGCGCCGGAGCCGGACGCCTCGTGCAGGGCGGCTTTCAGGCCGGGCAGGCCGCCTTCGATCGTCCGCCGATCGACGCAGTAGCTCAGTCGCATGTGCCCCGGCCGGCCGAAGCCCGTCCCCGGCACCGCCAAGACCCGGTGTTTCAGCAACAGGTCGACGAACGCCTTGTCGTCCGCGATCGGCGTCTGCGGGAACGCATACAGCGCACCACGCGGCGTCACCAGCTTGTACCCGAACTCGCGCAGCGCGTTGCACAGCAGGTCCCGGTTCTGCCGGTAGAACGACACGTCGCACAGGGCGTCCGCGCAGCGCGCGATCACACGCTGCATGAAGGCCGCGGCGTTCACGAAGCCCATCGTCCGGTTCAGCATCGTCAGCGCCCCGAGCACCAGCTCCCGCTCGGGCACCGTCGCCGGCACGACGACGTAGCCGGCGCGCTCGCCCGCGATGCTCAGATCCTTCGAATAGCTCGAAACCAGCAGCGTCCGGGGATAGAACTGCGCCGGCGTCGGGCACCAGTCGAGGTCGAAAATGATCCGCCGGTACGGATCGTCGCACAGGATGTACAACGGCCGCTCCGGCCGGTCGTGGCGGGCCAGCAGTTCCGCCAGCGCGCGGCATTTCTCCGCCGTGTAGACCGCCCCGCTCGGATTGTTCGGCGTGTTGATCAGCACGGCGCGCGTGCGGTCGCTGAGCGCCGCGGCGATGGCCGGCATGTCGGGCTGAAACTCGGCGTCCGTCTGCACGAGCGTCATCCGGGCGCCGACCTGCTCGATGTAGAAGCGGTACTCGGGAAAGTACGGCGCGAGCACGATGACCTCGTCGCCCGGGTTGCAGATCGCCCGCAGGACGACATTCATCGCCCCCGCCGCGCCGCTGGTCATGATCACCGCGCCGGTCTCGATCGGCAGGCGGTACTCCGCGCTTGCGAAGCGGGCCACCGCCGCCCGGGTCTCATCGAAGCCGACGTTGGGCATGTACCGGTGCAGGGCCGGGCTGAACTCCGCCGCGACGGCCTTGAGCGCGCCGAAGAACGCCGGGGGCGGGGTCGCATTCGGGTTGCCGAGCGAGAAGTCGAAGACCTGGTCCGCGCCGAACTCGGCCTTCAGTCGCCGGCCCTTCTCGAACATCTCACGGATGAAGGACGCGCCCGCCATGTCGGCCGCGACCTTCTGTGCGATGGCGTGCGACATCCCTTTCCCCTGCTGCGCGGCTACTCGTTGGGCAGCTTGTCCTGAATGACTTCGTGATCGATCCGGTATCCGCCGGGGGCGTCGGGATCCTCGACGAACGTGAAGATGACTTGGTCGCCGCAACTGTAATCCACGCCCAGCAGCAGCTCCAGGCCCTCGGCCGTGCCCGCGGTCGGCAGGCCCGTGGTGCTGGAATCCTCCAGGTTCTGCGAGAAGTGCACGACGGTGTCGAAGATCTCGGGGATGAAGCTGGTCGTGTCGTCCGCCTTGGTGTCGACCACGCGGTCGTACAGGTGTTGCGTGCCGACGGCCAGGTTGCGCGCACACGCGATCGTGACTTGGCTGCTGACGGCGTGCCCGTCGACGCTGAGCTGCCGGAAATTCACGGCCCCCGGCGACCGATCCCACTCGTCCCACGTCCCGTACGAGAAGCCGGCGGCAAAGTCCGTCGTGTTGTTGAAGGACACGGTGATGTTGCCGGTTTTCTCTTTCGTCAGGTTTGCGACGATCGTCTGATTGCACCCGCACTGGACCCAACCCAACGCCGCCACACACCCCACCAGCCCGGTGCTCACCGTGATTCTGCAGTTCATCGTGTTCACCTGCGAAGCGACTACCTGAGCCGAACGTTCCGTACACCCTGATTATCGGTTCCACCGGCCAGAGCGTCTGCCGAATCTTACCGGGACCGCGCCGAAACGCCAACCGTGCACCCCGACCGGGCTGCCCCCGACCGGTGAGGGCTTGACCGGCACTCGCGGCGGCAATTAATGTGCGCGGCGGATCGCGTGGCGTTTTGAGCGCCGGCCGGAAAACGACCGATAAGCTCCGCGGCGGGGCGGCCGCACGGAGCCGTCGCGCGTGAAAGGCGAAGGGCTATGCGCATCGGATTGCTGATTACGCTTGGACTGTCCTGGCTGCTGGTCGGCGGCACCTGCCTGCCCGTGATCGACAACACGCAGCGCGAGCCGGTGCAAGGGCGCGTGCTGGGCATCACCATCATGCAGCCCAACGAGGATGCCACCGTGCGCGGCGGGGATTCCGTCAGTATCGAATGGGCCGCAGCCAACCTCAGCGGCGAAGCGGCGACGATCACCATCGTGGCCGAGTCACGCCGCGATCTCTCGGTCACCACGCTGGTGGACGCCGAGGAGCTGTCCGGGATCGGCGATTCCGACGTCATTACGTGGGATACCATCGGCTTTGACGGGCCATACGCGATCATCGGGCGTATCGACACGGCGTCCGATTCGGTGAGTGATACCAGCCGAGGGCTTGTCACGATCGATGCGCCGCCGGCCTTCACGTTCACCGCGCCAACCGACAACGTCATATTCCGCCCGGATACGGACGGCAGGCTGACGATCGCATGGGTGGGCAGCGATGGCGAAGCGACGGCACGCATCGGGCTGGATCCTGATACCGATCACGTGAACGGTAACGAGATTTACATCCACGAGGTCGAGTTACCGCTGACGCCCACTGCCGGCAGCCTGCGCTGGAATGGTACCACCGAGGGCGGCGTTGATGTGGCGCTCGGCACTTACAACCTTTTCGCGAGCGCAAACGACGGCGTCAACGAGGTTGTTTTTGTTGACGCTCCCGGCCAGATCACGCTCGCCGACTAGGGTGCGGGGAGGTGGCGGCCGGGCCACGGCCCATATTCACGGCGGGGACCGGACATCTACACCAAAAAACCGCATGGGCCTGGATTGAATCGCTGTCTAATCCGATGTATAGTTAATAAAGCAGGTGTCGTGATTGGTGGCGCGTTGATCACTCGCCGGCAGGGAGATGGCTGGATGTCGCTGGATCTCGTTCCGCTCGGTAAGCGGTTTCGCGTGACCGGAATCAAGGCTCAGGGCCCGCTGCCCTATCGGCTGATGGAAATGGGCTTCATTGAGGGCACCGAGGTCGAGGTGGTGCGGCGGGCGCCGCTCGGCGATCCGCTGCAACTCCGCGTGGGCGACTACGAGCTTTCATTGCGCTCCAGCGAGGCCGCGCTGATCGATGTGTCCGCGCTCTAGGCGTCGCGCCCGCAGTGAACGCGGTCGCGGCTGCCTCGCCGGGTTTGAAACGGATGGTTCCCACGCGGTGGTGCCGGGGGCGCGCTGACCGAGGTTTGCCGTTGCCGCCCCCCGCTTCTGCAACCGACTCCCCCCAGCAAGAGTCACCCTCGCCGCGCCCGGATGCTGCGTCGCGCGTCATCGCCTTGGTCGGTAACCCCAACACGGGCAAGACCTCGCTCTTCAACGCGCTGACGGGTTTTCGGCGGCACGTCGCGAACTACCCGGGCGTGACCGTCGACGTCGCCCGCGGACCGATCCGCGGCGCGCGGGTGCCGCTCGAACTGCTGGATTTGCCGGGCACGTACAGCCTGGCGGCGGCCTCGCCGGACGAGATGATCCTGTGCGACGCGCTGTGCGGGCGGGCGGCGGCGCGTCCGGCGGCGGTGCTGGCGATCATTGATGCGTCCAACCCGGTCCGCAACCTGTATTTGCTCAGCCAGGTGCTCGAAATCGGCCTGCCGGTCGTGGTCGCGTTGAACATGGTCGACGTGGCGCGGGCCCGCGGGATCGAGGTGGACGCTGTGCGACTCGCCAAGCGGCTGGGCGTGCCAGTCGTGCCGGTGATCGCGAGCGCGCCGGAGACGGTGGCCCCGCTTGTGCCGGTTCTGGAGGCTGCAGTGGGCGGCGCGGCGCCGGCGACGCGGGTGGATTTGCCGTCGGAGCTGCGGGCGGAGGCGGACCGGCTGGCTGCCACGTCCGGGCTGCGGATCTGTCCGGCCGAGGCCCTGCGCATTCTCGCGACGCCCGATGGGCACGCGGAGCGCTGGTTCGTCGCGCGCGGCGGCGACGCGCAGCCGTTTCGCGCGGCGCGCCTGCGACTGCAGGCGCGCGGGCTGGATCCGGCGCCGAGCGAAGTGCGGGCACGGTACGCGTGGATCGATCGTACGCTGAGCGGCGTGGTGGCACGGCAACTGGTGACGAGCGCCACGTGGTCGAGCCGGCTGGACCGTGTGTTGACGCACCGCGTGCTCGGAGCACTGACGCTGCTCGGCGTGCTCTACGGCCTGTTTGTCGCGATCTACGCGGGGGCACAGCCGCTGATGCACGCCTTGGATCACGTTTTTGGCTGGCTGGGCGCCGTCGTGACGCAGGTGGTTCCGCCGGGGGTGGTGCGCAGCCTGCTGGTGGACGGGCTGATTGCCGGCGTGGGTGGGGTCCTGGGCTTTCTGCCCCAGATCCTGATTCTCTTCGCGTTTATCGCCGTGCTGGAGGACTGCGGCTACCTGTCGCGGGCGGCGTTCATGGTGGACCGGCTCATGCGACCGCTGGGGCTGAGCGGGCGCGCGTTCATCCCGCTGCTGTCCTCGTTCGCCTGCGCGGTGCCGGCGATCATGGGCACGCGGGCGATTGCCGACCGGCGCGAGCGGTTCATCACGATCCTGATCGCGCCGTTCATGAGCTGTTCGGCCCGGCTGCCGATTTACGTGCTGCTCACTGGCGCGTTCGTGCCGGCGCAGGCCTGGATCGGCGGATGGGTGCGGCTGGACGCGCTGGTGATGCTGGGACTGTACCTGGTCGGCGTCGTGGTGGCAGTGCCGATCGCCCTGCTGCTGCGGCGGACGGTGTTCGCTGGCCCGGCGGCCGGCTTCCTGCTGGAGTTGCCGGCGTACAAGGTGCCGCGTTTCCGCACGGTACTGCAGCGCGTCTACCTGGCGGGGCGCAGCTTCGTGGTGCGCGCCGGGACCGTGATCCTGGTGGTGAACCTGGTGGTCTGGGCGCTGGCGTACTTTCCGCGCAGCCCGCAGACGCAGGCGCGGGTTGCGCAGGAGCAGACCTGGGCCGGCTGGGACGCCGCCACGTACGAATCCATGCTCGCCGGGGCGTACCTGCGCGAGAGCTACCTGGGGCAGATGGGGCACCGGATTGAACCGCTGCTGCGACCGCTGGGCTGGGATTGGCGCATCGGGGTCGGCGTGCTCGCGTCGTTCCCCGCGCGGGAGGTGATCATCGCGACGCTGGGGACGATCGCGAACCTCGCGGAGGGGGCCGACGCGCAGTCCCCATCGCTGGAGGGCGCCCTGCGGCGCATGACCTGGGAAGACACGGGGGCTCCGCTGTTCACGCTGCCGGTCGCGCTGTCCGTGATGGTCTTCTTTGCGCTGTGCGCACAATGCGCGAGCACGCTCGTGGTGATAGGGCGCGAGACCGGGTCGTGGGGCTGGCCCGTGGCCTCCTTCACCGTCATGACCGCGCTGGCTTACCTCGCGGCCTGGGGCGTCTCGGCCGGCGCGCGGGCCTGCGGATTGTGACGCACGGGGGCGGTCCGTGCTTGGGCAGGGGTTCCCCGGCGGCTACAATGCTGCCGCTGTCGCCGGAGCGGCGGCCGGCGGGCTGACCTGGTGATCGTGCGGGCAGACGACGATGAAGCAGAAGCGCAAGCAGGACTTTGTGCTCGGCCTGGCCACCATCATTTTCGTGGGGCTCTTCCTGGCAACCGTGATGTTCCTGTATCCGGCGATGCAGGCGGGGGGCCGGCCGGTTCAGGTCCGCTTTCCGCACGAGGCGGGCCTCGCGCCGCTGAAAGTCGGCAGTGCCGTCCTGCTGGCCGGTTCGATCGAAGTGGGCCGCGTGACGAGCATCGCGGTCGAGGAACTCAACATCCCGGTCACGCAGGGCCTCCAGAAGCGCACGTTCTTCGTTGTGAACGCCGAGATCCGCGGCGACGTGCCGATTTACGGCAACTGCCAGATCACCACCGATCAGCCGGCGATCGGCGGCAACGGCTACGTTTCGATCCTCAACGTCGGCACGTCGGACGTACCGCTCACCGGCCCGGTCGAGGGGTTGCCGCCGCAGAGCCTCTCGGCGGCGATCTCGACGCTGTCACGGCGGCTGCTGGGCCCGGGCGGGCTCGTCGATCGGCTGAATGACGCGGTCGATCCGGACGCCGAGAAATCCATTGTCCACAAGCTGCTGGTCAGCCTGGACGACATCAACACGATGACGCGCACGCTGCGCGGTCAGATGGACGCGCAGGAGCAGGACGCGCTGCTGCACAAGATCCACCGCGTGCTGGACGACTTCAACGCCACGACCGCGGCGCTGCGCGGCGAGCTGCAGGCTGGCAATGACGCCGCGCTGCTCAGCAAGGTCCACGTCGCGCTGGGGCACCTGGATGAGGGCCTGAGCGAGGCGGCCGCGCTGCTGAAAGAAAACCGCCCGGTCGTGCGCGACACGCTCGCCAGCGTCGAGCATGCCACCCGCACGATTGATCGCGAGCTGGTCGCCGCGCTGCGCAATGAGCTCGACCCGGCCAACGTCACCGGCACGCTCGGCAAGCTGCACACGGCGATGGACCGGGTCAATGCGTCGCTGGCCGATGTGCGCGTCATGACCTCCGAAGGCCAGCGCCTGGTCGTGCTCAGCCGGCCGGCGATCGAGAAGGCCCTCGGCAACTTCGTGAACATGAGCGAGCAGTTGCGCCTGGCCAGCCAGGAAGTCCTGCTCAATCCGTCGAAATTGATCTGGGGTCCGACCCGCGCGCGCGAGGACAAGCTGTTGATCTTCCGGGCCGCGAGCAGCTTTGCCGAGGCCGCGAGCCAGCTTGACAACGCCGCCAGCCGGCTAGAGGCCGTGCTGAAGACGCTGCCCGCCGAGGGCGCGCCGGCCGAACTGGACGACGCGGAGCTGCGGGCGATCTACGAGTCGGTGCAAGCGGCGTTTCAGCGTTTCGGCCGGGCCGAAGAAGTGCTCTGGGACCAGTTGAAGTGATGGGGGCCTCCGCGATGTCCACACCGGCCGGGTATGACGTCGTGATCGTCGGCGGCGGCCCTGCCGGCTGTGCCGCGGCCATCGCGGCGCGCCGCCAGCGGCTCGCGGTGTTGCTGGTCGAGCCGCGGGCGCCGGTGGCGTCGCCGGGTTGCGCCGGCTGGCTCGGGCCGGCGGCTGTGCGGCTGTGCGGCGAGTGCGGCGTGGACGCGCAGTCGGCGGGCGCGGCGACGTTCACCGGCCTGCGGCTGTGGACCTGGGATCTGGCGACGAAAGTCGCGATTGATGACCCGGAGCTGACGGGCTGGGTCGTCAGTGCGCCGGCCCTGGGCCAGGCGCTGCTCGCCGCGGCGCGCGTGGCCGGCGCCGAAGTGCGGACCGCCGCCGTCGTGCACGTTCAGCTCGGCGAGACCAACGCGACGCTGCGGCTTTCGGACGGCGAGCAGGTCAGCGGGCAGGTTGTGTTGATCGCCGATGGGGCCGCCTCGCCCACCGCGCGGCTGGCAAACCTGGCCGGTGCGCCGCCGGACGGTTCGGCCGGCCGCGCGGCGCGGGTATGCGGCCGGTTGGCAACGGACGGCGTCGGGCTGGACGTGATCATAGGCGCGGGGCGCGCGCTGCGCGTTGCCACGGTGGCCCGGCGAGGACGCGAGGTCTGCCTGACGCTGGTGACGCACGAGAGCGCATCGCCGGCGGAGGCCCAGCTTGCGGCGCTGCTCGCGACGGTGCGCGCGGCGGGGGCCTGGCCAATCGCGGAAGCGGATGTGCCGGCGGCGGTGCCCTGTCTGGCCGGGGCCGCGCTCGAGCTCGATTCGCACGTCGGCAAACGCTGCCTGCTTGTGGGTGATGCCGGCGGATTCAGCGCCGCATTCAGCAATGAGGGCATTTATCCGGCCTTGCGGTCGGGTTGGCTGGCGGCCGAGGCGGTGGCGCGGGCGGTGCGCGCCCCCGTGCTGCAGGATGAGCTGGGCAGTTTCAGCGCGGCCTGGCGGGCGGACCTGGCGGACTATCTGCGCATGCCCAATACAGACCTGGGTTTGCTGCTGCCGATGGTATTCAACAATGCCCAGATGTCGCGGCGGGTGGGGCGGGCCTTCCTGCTGGGACAGGCTTTCTGACGCCGTTGCGGCAGCCGCCTATGATGTATTGCCATGGCCACTGGATTGAAGGATCACCGCGTGACGGCAGACTTGAAGGACCTCCGCATTATTCACTATCCCGATCCCCGCCTGCGACAGGTGTGCGAGCCGGTCACGGAATTCGACGGCGCGCTGGCCGCGCTCGTGCAGCGCATGTTCGAGCTGATGGAGACCGGCAAGGGCGTGGGGCTGGCGGCGTCGCAGGTGGGCGTCACGAAGCGCGTCATTGTCGTGAATCCCACGGGTGAGCCCGGTGACAACCAGGTCTTCGTCAATCCCGCGATTCACGAGCCGCACGGTTCTGTCGAGGCCGAGGAAGGCTGCCTGTCGCTACCGGGGATCAATGTCCAGGTCCGCCGGGCCCAGAGCTGCCGCTTGACCGCCCAGGACCTGCACGGCAACCCGGTCGAACTCGACCTCAAGGACCTCTTTGCCCGCATCTGCCAGCACGAGACCGATCACCTCAACGGCGTCATGATCATCGATCGCATGGGCCCGACGGACCGCATCGCGACCCGCAAGACGCTCAAGGCCCTCGAAGACTCGTTCAAGTCGCGTTCGAGCCGCTAAACCGCCGGCGCATTCCCCAGCGTGCCGATCGTGCGTACCATGGGTGGTGGCGCGTGCGGCACCGAGGGCGAACGGCGATGCGAATGCTCTTTCTGGGTACGGGTGATTTCGGCGTGCCGGCCCTGCGGGCGTTGATGCAGCGCGGCCACGAGTTTGCGGCCGTCATCAGTCAGCCGGACCGTCCCGCCGGGCGCGGCCGCGAAGTGCGCCCGACACCGATCCACGCGCTGGCCGACGAACTGCACCTGCGGCACATTCAGACCGAGGACGTCAACGCGCTGGACCTGGCCGACGTGCTGGGCGGCGCGGCGCTCGGCGTCGTGGCGGCGTTCGGCCAGAAGATCGGGCCGCAGTTGCTCGCGGCACTGCCGCGCGGATGCGTCAACATCCACGGCTCGCTGCTGCCGAAGTACCGCGGCGCCGCCCCATATCAGCGCGCGATCCTCAACGGCGATGAGGTCACCGGCGTCACGGTGTTCCAGCTCGACGAGCGTTGGGACGCCGGCGGCATCCTGGGGCAGCGCCGCACGCCGATCGACGACGGCGAGACGGCGGATGAACTGCATGACCGGCTGGCGCTGCTTGGTGCGGAATTGATCATCGATGTCGTCGCGGATGTCGCGGCTGATCGCGTGCGGCCCGTGCCGCAGGATGTTTCACAGGCCACGCGTGCCCCCAAGCTCTCCAAGGCCGACGGCACCGTGGATTGGGCGCAGCCGGCGCGGCGCGTCGTCCGCCGTATACATGGCCTGTGGTCGTGGCCGGCCGCGGCGTGCCTGTTCGCTTCGCGTACTGGCAAACAGGAGCGCGTGTTGCTCGCCCGCGCCGCGGTGGCCGACCAAACCGCGGCGCCGACGGACGCGATTCCGCCGGGCGCGTTCTGTGCGGATCGCACGGTGCAGACCGGGCTGGGTCGCGTGCGACTGCTCGAAGTCCGACCCGCGGGCGGCAAGCTGATGCCGTTCGAGGCTTTCGCCAACGGCCGGCGCATCGCGCCGCCGGATCGATTTCTGCCGGTGGTGCCGTGAGACGCGACGAAGCCCCGCTGGACGGACGGACCGCGGCCGTGTGTGCGGTGAGCGACGCACTCACCGGACGCCGTTTTGTGAGCGAAGCGCTGCGCGCGTGGCGCGCGGCGGGGCGCCTCGCCGGCCACGAAGCCGCGCTCGCGCTGGAGATCGGGCAGGGCACGCTGCGGCATATCGTCACGATTGAGCACGTGCTGGGGAAGGTCGCGCGTGTGGAACGCGCGCGGATGCCGGCCCGACTGCGCGCCGTGCTCGACACCGCCGCTTACCAGGTCATCTGGCTGGAGCGCATCCCCGTGTTCGCCGCCGTCGATGAGGCGGTGGAGCTCGCGCGGCGCCTGGTCCGCGGCCGCGCGCCGGGCATGGTGAACGCCGTGCTGCGGCGACTGGCGGGTGCGATCACTGAGCGGCGTGTGCCGTGGCGGCGGCTGGATCCGACGCACGTACGCGTGAACTGGGAGCAGGCCTGCGCGTTTTCGCAGCCGGTCCTGCCGGAACCCACCGGCGAGGCGGGCCGGTGCGCGCATCTCGCCGCGGCGACCGGCGAGCGCCGCCCGCGCTTCGCGGAACTGGTCGCCCGCCATGGACCGGAACGCGCCGAGGCCGCCACGTGGGCCGCGCAGGCGCTGCCGCCGACGGCGTTGCACGCGAACACACTGCGGTTGTTGAGCGCGGAGCTCGAGCCGCTTCTACGCGCGGCCCACGGCGACGCCGTCCGCGTCGTGGGAGATACAGCGTTTGTTCCGCCGGCCGTGTCCGTGGTGGAGACGCCGCCTTTCGCCGAGGGTCTCGTGTTCGTGCAGGACCCGACGGCGTACGCGGCCGCGCAGGCCGTCGCGGCCAGCCCCGGCGAGCGCGTGCTCGATCTATGTGCGGCGCCGGGCGGGAAGTCGATCGTGCTCGCGCTGGCCATGAACGATCGCGGCGAGGTCGTGGCCTGTGACACGGCGCCCGAGCGTCTGGAGCGCCTGGCGGAGAACGTCGCACGCCTGGGCCTGCGCTGCGTGCAACGGCGCGTGGTGTCGCACTCCGGCGCTGAGCTGAACGCGGAGCACGGACGCTTCGACGCCGCGCTGGTCGATGTACCCTGCTCGAACACGGGGGTCATCGCGCGGCGGCCGGAGGCACGGCTGGGCCTGACGCGCCGCAAGCTGGAATCGCTATGCGAAGTGCAGGCGGCGCTGCTGCGGCAGGCGGCGGCGTGTGTTCGCCCCGGCGGCCGGCTGGTCTACAGCACGTGCAGCATCGAGCCGGAGGAAAACGAACAGATGGTGGCAGCGTTCCTGCGCGACAATCCGGATTGGCGGCTGGATGAGCAGGTGACGACGCTGCCCGCGGCCGGCCCGCAGTGGTCGGACTGGCATGACGGCGGCTATTACGCGCGGCTGGTCCGGGCGGCGCGTTAGCCGGACGTCGGCCGCAGCGTCTTGTGCGTGCCGTCACACCACGGCGGGGTCTTGGTCTGGTGGCACTGGCAGACCCACTTCTTGCCGGCTTCGGCCACTTCCACCTTGATGGGGTGCGCGCCGGTGTCGCGCCGCTTGTGCGCGCCGTCGCAGTACGGCAACTTCTCAGACCAGCCGCACGCGCAGTAGGCCTTCTTGCCGGGCGTTTCGTCGATCTCGATAGGCGCGTTGCCGTGTCGGGGAGCGGGCATGACGTGTCCTTTCCTGCTGTCGATCGTGCCATTATAGACGCGGCCGGCGGCGGTGGCATCGCCGCTTGTTCGGTCGCGGCGGCGGGTCTATAACCACGGTGGCCGGTCGCTGGCCCTCGGAGCTGCCTCATGACCAATGCCGA
The DNA here is from genome assembly GCA_017999985.1 of Phycisphaerae bacterium. Taxonomy (NCBI): domain Bacteria; kingdom Pseudomonadati; phylum Planctomycetota; class Phycisphaerae; species Phycisphaerae bacterium. Next base: position 605,968 of record JAGNKU010000001.1, read on the forward strand.
CATCGCCCGCGCGTTCGCCGAGATCGCCGATCTGCTCGAGATTCAGGGGGCCGATGCCTTTCGCGTGAATTCGTATCGGCGTGTGGCGCGCACACTCGAAGACCTCGCATCGGACATCCATGACGTGGCCGCACGCGGTGAGTTGGCGTCGCTGCCGGGCGTGGGCAAGAGCTCGGCGCAGAAGATCCAGGAGCTGCTCGACACCGGCCGGATCGCGATGCGCGACGAGTTGACCGCCGCGGTGCCGGAGTCGCTGCTCGCGCTGCTGTCGATCCCGTCGGTCGGGCCGAAGAAGGTCGCCTTGCTCTGGAAGGAACGCGGCATCACGTCGGTGGCCGACTTGAAGGCCGCGATCGAGGCCGGCCGGCTCGACGGGCTCAAAGGTTTCGGGGCCAAGAGCATCGAGCAGATCGCACGCGGGATCGAGTTTCTCGAACGCAGCGCCGGCCGCACGCGCCTCGGCGAAGGCTGGGCCGTCGCGAATCAACTGCGCGCGGCCCTCGCCGAAATGAAGGGCGTCACGCGCGTCGAGGCCGCCGGCTCGCTGCGTCGTGGCCGCGAGACGATCGGCGACCTCGATCTGCTGTGCATCGCGGCGGATGGCGAGACGATCATCCGGCAATTCACGGAACTGCCGGGTGTGATGCAGGTGCTCGGCGCCGGCGGAACGAAGGGCTCCATCCTTGTCTCGACGCCACGCGGGCGAACCGTGCAGGTGGACCTGCGCGTCGTGCCCGCGGAATCGTTCGGCGCCGCGTGGCAGTACTTCACCGGCAGCAAGGAGCACAACGTGCGGCTGCGCGAGCTGGCGGTGAAACGCGGTTGGAGCCTCAACGAGTACGGGCTCACCGAGGGCAAGAAGGTCATCGCGTCGCGGACCGAGGAGGATGTTTACGCGGCGCTCGATCTGCCGTGGATTCCGCCGGAGCTGCGCGAAGATCGTGACGAGTTCGAGCCGGGGGCGGTGCCCGACGACCTGCTGACGCTGGAGCACATTCGCGGCGATCTGCACATGCACACGTACGCGAGCGACGGGCGTAATACGATCGAGGAGATGGCCACCGCCGCGAAGGCCCGCGGCTACAAGTACATCTGCATCACCGATCATTCGCCGGCCAGCGCGATCGCGAACGGGCTGAAGCCGGCGCGCCTGCGGGCGCACATCAAGGACGTGCGGGCGGCTGCGGAGAAGGTGAAGGGGCTGACGGTGTGGATCGGCACGGAGGTGGACATCCACGCCGACGGGACGCTGGACTATCCTGACGAACTGCTCGCGGAGCTGGATTTCGTGACCGCGTCGATTCACGCCGGCATGGGCAGTGACATGGCGGCGAACACGCGGCGGACGCTGGCGGCGATGAGTAATCCGCACGTGCATTGCATCGGGCATCCGACGGGGCGGCTGATCAACGAGCGCGACGCGATGCCGCTGGACATGGAGGCGATCGCGCGGGAGGCGGCGCGCACCGGCACGGCGCTGGAGATCAACGCGAACTATTACCGTCTGGACCTGAAGGATCAGCACGCCCGGCTGGCCCGCGACCTGGGCGCGACGATCCTGATCAACACCGACGCGCACGCGACCGACCAGCTCGAGCAAATGGAATTCGGCGTCATCACGGCCCGCCGGGCGGGACTGCGCAAAGGCGACGTGCTGAACACGCGGCCGGCGAAGGAAGTGCAGGCGTTCGCGGCAAAGAAACGCGCGCGCGGGTGAGTGATACGGTGACAACGTGATAAGGTGGTAAGGGGAGGCGCGCGGGGCCTGTCTTGTGAAGATGCAATCGCGAGCGCCCGCGCCACGCCTCAGCGCGGCGGCACGATTGTGGGGGGCTGGCCGCGGGCCCGTTGGCAGTCGGCTTCGAAACGCCGAAGCTCGCTTGAGAACACCGGCTCGTCGACAAACTCAACGTGATTGACATAGAGGATCGGCGCGCCTTTGCCCCAGAAATACTGCGGATCCCCGTAGGCAACTATCCACGACACCGGATCAGTCAGGGCAATGCCGGCAACGTAGCTCCAATGACACGCGGATTGCGTGTGATCAAGCCCCGGCACCACGAGCATGTCGGGCGTTGCGTAGCCGATGGCGACGAGCGTCTGCAGGTCCGGTGGAAAATTGCCATTGTGCTCTGATGCGAAGATATTCAGCGCTGGAATGAGATAGTGGAGATTCTCAATCGCGCCGATGCGTCGCTTCCAGCGGACCGATTCTCGCGTTGTGTATGCCGATCCGATCAATCCCAGAATGCCGAGAACCATGGCGAGTAGCGCGATGTTGTCCCCGCGGAAGTGCACCGGATCACGAAGCACGCGACGCCGCGCGAGGGCGGCCACTACCACGGCGAGTGCGGCAAGCGGTGCGCCGAGACACGGAATCAGGCCAAGAATCCCGAGGATAAGTGCCTTGAGCGCAAATGCCATGCTGGGTCTGGCCGGCTCCGTTGCATATTGGACGTTGCCTTGCGTATCAGGCTGCAAGTTGAGGTCCCTCGTTGACGGCTGTACGTGCCTCGCGTGCGCCCAGCCGGCCGACGCATGGACAGGTTGGGTCAGACGCAGACTTCCATATTCTCCCAAACACGGGTTCAACACAACCGGCTTTGGAGAGGGCGCAGTCTGAGTTCGCCCACGACCAGCGCTGCGCGGACCCGGCGCTGCCGCTTGGGTTCTGGTGGCCCCACGGCACCACCCTTTATCACCTTATCACGTTATCACCTTATCACCGCGTAGCTCCGCCAAACCCTCGTCCTCGCGCGGCGGCCGCGCTTCTTGTCAGAACTCCCCCGCCGGCCGCTAGGAGTTGGTGATGGGTGACACGGAATCAAGCCCATAAGGAAATCAGGAAATCAGGAGATCGGACATGAAAGCTCTGGGAAACACGATGCGGCGGATGGCGGTGGTGAGTGCGATGGCGGCGGTGCTGGTGGCGGCGTGCGGGTGCGACCTGGGCCTGACGAGCCTGCTGAACACGGTCGGCACGCTGAGCAACCTCGGCGGGACGGACCTGTGGGACACGGGTGGTTGGGATACCGGCGGCTGGGACACCTACCCGGACTCGACGCTGTACGATCCGACTGCCACGATCCAGAGCGTCATCGACTACCGGCAGGACGTGTACGACAACGTGAACGCCGGCTGGGACGAGTACATCATGCAGTAACCCGACGAAGCAAGGGTTGGGCCAGCGCGGGATCCGCGAGCGCAAGTTCGCGGATCCCGCGCGTTTTTGGGGGCGGGGCGGAAATCTCAAATTCGCTTGACGGCCGCCAAAAGTTAGGTTAATATTAGGTATCTGGTGCGGGACTCACGCGACCGCATCATCAGTGGGAACGGAAGATGCTCTCGCTCGTAACAGACATCCTGCCGATCGCGCCCGGCGTGTGCGCGCCAACTACCACCACCACACGCCGGGCCACCCACCTTGCCGGTGTTTGCCGGCCGGAGTTGGGGGTGAGGTCGAAGGCGGGATCGGCGGAGGCGGGGGCCCTGACCGTTTTGAGTGTGGATGCGTGCGCTGGCAACACCCACGATGACACTCCCCTCCCTCACAGGGAGGCGGCAGGGGAAGGGTCGAAAGATCGGGCGCTGCAAGACCGGGCGTTTCACCCCCACCCTACCCTCCCCCTCAGAGGGGGAGGGGTTTATCCGTGTCCTTCTCTCCCCTTAAGAGAGGGAGGGGTTCTGAAAGCGACTCCTGTGGCGGGCGAGCCTCCCGGTGGGTCGTGTTTTCACGAGCGACATTCCGGCGGCGATGGTCGGGAGGTCCACCGCGCGCTGAGTGATACCCTCCTCCCTTGTGGGGAGGGGGCAGGGGGAGGGTTGAGCGGCGGGGCGTTACACCCCCACCCTGCCCTCCCCCTGGGAAGGATAGGGGCATGCTCGCGCCCTGCTCCCCTGGTCGGAGGGGAAAGGGGTTGCTCCTCCCTCCCGCTGGAAGAAATAAGGGCTGGCGAGTTTGCAGCTTGGACGCCGCGGAATCCGCGCTTGGCGCAACTGGCCGAGCAGATTCGACGCTTGCAGCAGCGCGGGCATGGGCCGCCGGCGCATTGTCCGAGCGGCTTGCCGGCGCTCGATGCAGCGCTGGGCGGCGGGTTCGCGCTGGCCGCCGTACATGAATTGATCGCGGTCGACGACGGCGTGGCGGCCTGTTCCGTGGCTTTACGGGCCGCGACCCGCGCCGCCGGCGACCACAAGTGGATCGTGTATATCGATACGCGGGGTGATCTTTACCCGCCCGGCGTCGCCCAACTGGGCGTGCCACTGGGGCGGCTGTTGATCGTGCGTGCGACACGGGCGGCGGATGCCCTCTGGGTTGGCGAGCAGACGTTGCGTTGTCGCGCCGTCGCCGCTGTCGTGCTCCCGCTGCGCACGCTCGACGCCTACACCTCGCGACGCCTGCAACTGGCAGCCGAAGCGGGCAGGGGCCTCGGTCTGCTGATTCGCCGGGACGCGTCCGGCGGGCCGACTTTTGCCGCCAGCCGTGTGCGGTTGGAGGCGCTGGTCGGCGCGGGCGCCGGCCGCTGTCAGCGGGCTACCGTACTCAAGTTGCGGGAGGGACGACCGGGGGGTGCGTCGATCGTGGAGTTGCCGGATGCGGCGGATGTTGTGCCTGTACATGCCGTATCTGCCGACGGAGCGGGCGCGCCGCTCCGTCGGGCCAGCGGATGAGCCCGCGCGCCCGTTGGTGCTGACGCGGCCCAGCGGCTCGTCGCTGGTTGTGGAAGATGTGTGTCCGCGCGCCCGGCAGCTTGGCCTGCGGCCGGGGCTTTCGCTCGGGCAGGCACAGGCCATCGTGCCCGAGCTGGCGGTTCGGCCATACGAGCCGCAGCGCGATCAGCAGGCGCTGGTGCGTTTGGCGCAGTGGGCGTTGCGGTTCAGTCCGCTGGTCGAGCCCATGCCGCCGGACACGCTGCTGCTCGACATCACCGGATGTCAGTTGCTCTTCGGAGGAGAAGAGAACATTGCGCGTCAGGCCGTGGCGGGCCTGGCGTGCTACGGTTTTCAGGCGCGGGCGGCGATCGCCGACACGGTCGGCGCCGCGTATGCGCTGGCGGCGGCGGGCGGTACGGCGATTCAGATTGCGCCCGCGGGGCAGTTGAGCGCCTGCTTGGCGCCGTTGCCGCCGGCGGTGTTGCGCATTGAGCCGCGGGTCGTCGCGCGTCTGGACGCGCTCGGCGTCCGCAGCGTCGGCGATCTGCTGATGTTGCCGCGTGCGTCGTTGCCGGCCCGCTTTGGTGCCCGGCTCGTGTTGCGTTTGCAGCAGGCGCTGGGCGAGGCGCCGGAGCCGGTCTCGCCGTATCGCCCGGAAGAAGTGCCGAGCGCGGCGCTGCCGTTCGAGGCACCGGTCACGGACGGACAGGCAGTCGCGTGGGCGGTCGAGCGGCTGCTGGCGGAGCTGTTCACGCAGTTGCGCCGACGGGAGCTGGCGCTGCGGCGGCTGGTGTGCGTGCTGTATGGCGAGCGCATCCCGCCGCGCGTGGTCACCATCGGGCTGGCGCGGGCATCGCGCGTGCCGGAGCATGTCGGGAAGCTGCTGCACCAGCGCCTGGAGTCGGTGGATCTGGCGCCCGGCGTAACCGGCCTGCGCCTGGTGGCTCGCGAGACGTCGCGCTGGACCGCCGGGCAGATCGGGCTGTTCGAGCCGTGCACGCCGGACGATGACGAGGCCCTCGGTTGCCTGGTGGATCGCGTCGTCGGGCGTCTGGGGTATGACGCGGTGGTGCGGCCGCGGTTGCTGGATGATCATCAGCCGGAGAGGGCGTTTCGGTATGTGTCGGTGGCCGAGGCAGGTTGTGCGGCGGAGGCGGGTACGGAGGAGACGTATGCGTATGTTCCGGCCCGGCCGGTGTGCCTATTTGCGCGGCCGGTGCCGATTCGCGTGATTGCGCTGGTGCCCGACGGGCCGCCGACGTGGTTCTGGTATTCGGGGCGCGAATACCGGGTGGCTAGCGCCCGGGGTCCGGAGCGGCTGGAAACGGCGTGGTGGCGTGGCCCGGACATGCGCCGCGACTATTTTCGCGTGACGGCGGAGACCGGCGCGCAATTCTGGATTTTCCGCGCCCTGATCGAAGGGCAGTGGTTCCTGCACGGCGTGTTCGCGTAAAAAACCGCGGCGCGGCGGTTCCAACATGGCGTGTGGTTTCTAATGGGCGGCCTGCCGCGCTTATGCTCTACTGCACATGGCCCGGTGCCCAACGGCGCCCCAACCGCGAGGAGAAGCCGCATGACCGCACGCGACAGCGAACTATGCCTGCAAGAAGAGTTGCTGCTTCTGCTGCTGCGCGATGAGAAGGGTACGGTGGATCACCGCGCCGGCATGTACCAGTTCGCGCTGGGAGGGGCCCTGCTCGCCGAACTGCTGCTGGCGGAGCGCGTGACCATCGCCGACGAAAAACGCCGGTTTGTCACCGTTGTGGAACCCGCGCTGCTGGGTGAACCCGTGCTCGACGACTGCCTGACGCGCCTGCGCGACGCAAAACGCCGGGCGAAAGCCGAGACCTGGGTTGCGCGTTTCGCCAACCTGCGCCGCCTGCGGCACCGCGTCGCGGCCGGGCTGTGCCGCCGCGGCGTGCTGCACGAGACCGAGGACCGCATCCTGTGGATCTTCACGCGCCGGCGCTACCCCGAGCGCGATCACCGCTACGAGCAGCGCATCATCAGCCGCCTCGACCGGGCGATCTTCAGCGATACGCAGCAGGTTGACGCCCGTACGGCCGCGCTGGTCGCGCTCGCGGACAGCGGGCATCTGTTGCCGATCGTGTTTGAGAAAAAGCGGCTGCGCGAGCGCCGCGCGCGGATCAAGGCCGTGGCCGCCGGCGACTATTCCAGCCGCGCGGTCCGCGCCGCGGTGCAGGCCGCCCGCGCCGCCGCCCAGGCGGCGATGGCCGCCGCGGTAATCGCGGCCACGGCAGCGTCGACGAGTTGAGATCCCGTAGCGGGTGCTACGCCCCCAGCTCGCGGCTGCGGTGAAAGGCGGCCTCAACGCCGGCGATGATGTGCTCAAAGACCTGGCTGTCGCGCATGGACGCGAGCGCGGCCGCCGTGGTGCCGCCCGGCGAAGTTACCTTTTCGCGCAGTGTGCCGGGGGCCTCACCGGACTCGAGCATCATGCGTGCCGCGCCAAGCGCGGTCTGTTTCGCCAGCAGGCTCGCATAGTGCGGCGAGAGTCCGATGCGCTTCGCCGCCTCCATGAGCGCTTCCGTGAAAAAGTAGTAGTAGGCCGGTCCGGTCCCCGAGACGGCCGTGACGGCGTCCATGAGAGCCTCGTCGGTGATGTGCACGCTCTTGCCGCCAGCATCGAAGATCCGTTGCGCGCGCAGCAGGTCGGCCTCGCTGGCGTAGCGCCCGGCACACACGCCCGCCATGCCGGCCCCGACGTGCGACGCCAGGTTCGGCATGGTGCGCACCACGCGGGCCTTGATCTGCGGAAAACACTCCTCCAGCGACCGCGTGGAGACGCCCGCCATGATCGACACGACCAAGTGATCCTCGCGGACCAGGTTCGCGAAATCGTGCACAGCGTCGCGATACTGCTGCGGCTTGACGGCCAGCAGAATGATGTAACTCTCGCGCACCAGGTGGCGATTGTCGTCGGTGGTTGTAATGTGAAAGCGCTGCTCAAAAAGCTGGCGGCGCTGTGGGTTCGGGTCCGAGGCGATGATGCGGTCCTCCAGCAGGATGCTGTTGCGGAGGATGCCGTGGACGATGCCCTCGGCGGCATTGCCCGCCCCGATGACTCCGATCTCATACTGCGTGGGCACGGTGCGCTCCTCGCATAAACCCCGCGGCCCGCTCCCGCCGGCCACGCCACTGCGATCTACTCACCGGGTCGCGCTGCCGCGACGGGCGTTACGGGCGTGGCCGGCGGCGTCGGGGCGGGGGACGCGGGTACCAGCGGGTTGACGGGAGTGTTCGGCATGACGACGGCACTGGCCGGCAACGTCCGCGGCACCACGGTCAGCACGTCGTCAAACAGCCGCCGAATCTCGATCGCCGCGCGCCGGCCGCTGTCGCCCAGCTTCCAGACTACGGTGCCCTTGCCGCAGGCTTCGGCATAGGCCTGTCGGAGACAGAGGCACGTCCGCGCCAGTGGGAACCCGTATTTGCCGACGGCCTCCATCGCGATCTGGGCCAGGCGCGTGCGCGGCTGCACGCGGTTCAGGATCGTCACGACCTGGGGACGCTCCGTACGATGCACGCGCAGCCGGAGGTTGTAGAGCATCCGCGCCGTGCGATACGAGGCGCGCACATCCATCATCGACGGCCCGATCGGCAGCAGCACCAGGTCGGCGGCCGCCGCCAGCACCACCGTCTCCGCGCTCAGTGCCGCCGGCCCATCCGCGAGCACGACGTCGTAGACCGCACTGAGCCGCGGCAGGCGCTCATTCAGCTGGGCGACCGTCTCGCAGCGCTCGATGCGCAGGCCCGGCGCGGCCTGCGCCAGCCACTCAGACGTGCTCGCCTGGGCGTCGGCGTCGACCACCGCCAACCGGACCCCGCGCTCGCGCAACCAGACGGCGGCGTGGACGGCAATCGTGGACTTCCCCACGCCGCCCTTGCTGTTTACAACTGCGACAAACATGCCGCCCGGTCCCTAATGTCTGGTTGCAGGTGGCGCCGCGGCACTACGCGGCGCCGCTTCTACGACATGCGGTTCAGGTCCACTGCACGCGGGCGCGATCGGCGGCTCCGCCGTGCGCGGCAGGTGCTCCGTGAAGCGCGTCGCGCCCGGGGCCCGCAGCTCGCCGGCGGGCGCTGCGCCCAGCCGGATCGTGGCCTGCGGTGGCGGCGGACTCTCCGGCGTGTGGCAGACGAACTTGTCGCGCCCCTGCTGCTTGGCGGCGTACATCGCCCGATCGGCGGCGTCGATGAGTTGTCGCGCGTCCCATCCGCGGCACCATTCAGCCGCGCCGATGCTGGCGGCAATCGGCAGCGGCGTGTCCTGGTACTGCGCCGCGTCCTCGTGGATCGAATCCAGCAGCCGCCGGGCGACCTGTTGCGCGCCCTGCAAATCGGTGGCGGGCAGCATAATGATGAACTCGTCGCCGCCGACGCGGGCCGCGCCGTCGAACTGCCGCAGCACGCCGCTGATCCGCCCGGCCAGGTGCCGCAAGAGGCAGTCGCCGGCGGCGTGACCGGCGCGGTCGTTCACGGCCTTCAGGCCGTCGAGATCGAGCATGAGGATGGAGAGCGTGGCGCCGAAGCGCTCGGCGCGGTGGATTTCCTTCTCCAGCGCTTCCATCATCCAGCGCTGGTTGAACAGGCCGGTCAGGCTGTCCACGCGGGCTTCGAGTCGTGATTGCTCGAAGGCGCAGGCGTGGTGCACGGCCCGGCCGAGGAAGGCCAGAATCTCCTCCAGCGGCAGGCCGACCTCGGTCTGGATCGTGCGGGCACAGCCACTGAAGCAGAGCACCCCCCACAGGCGGCCCGCGCTTTGCAGCGGCGCGACCAGGCAAGCCTCGTCCGGGTACGGTCGCGGCACGTCCCGGTTGATACCGTGACTGGCGCGTTGCGCGCCCGCACGGTCCGTGCGGAGGATATGCCCCGTGCGGGCGACCGCCGCCATCAAGCTGGTCTGCACTGCGTCCAGGCGCACGGTCAGATCAATGGGGCGTGTGTGTGTAGTTTCGGCCAGTGTCAGCACGTCCTGGCCGGGGCCGCGCAGGTACAGTGAGGCGTCACGGTAGCCCAGGCGCGGCGGCAGGCTACTCACGCACTGGCGGCACAACGCCTTCAGGTCGAGTTCGAGAAACTCGAGCAGCCACGCCGGCAGCGGGCGGCCACCGCTCGGGCCGACCATCAGCGGCGCGCCGGGTGTCGATGCCGGCACGCCGGCCCAGAGGACCTCGAGCACGGCCGGCGAGCAGGGTTTGCGGATGAAGCGGCCCGCGGCGAGCCCGCCTGGGAGCGGTTGTTGGAATGAATGGAAGTAGACGCGCTGCCGGGCGGTGGGGGCGGCGGTGCCGGGGGTCGTGTCCAGGTCGATCCAGACCTGCGCGACCTCCAACGGGCCGCACTGCGCAACTTCATCCGAGCCAAGGCATTGGAGCAGGCAGCGCGGGGGACGGCGGCGGGCCACCGCGGCCCGGAACGACCGGTCGTCGGTGATCAGCAGCACATCCGTGTGTCGTCCGGGCATCGCAGTTCCACTTTGCGCTTACCAATGCGCTTTATCGGGGGCCGGCAGCAAATAACTGTAGTCCGCGCGCGGTCTCGCCCGCGGCGGGGAAGCGCAATTTTGATGTGCCGACCGGCAGGAATCGACCGATAGGAAGGGGCGCTGCGGCGTCGCGCCGCAGCCGCGCTGAACGTGCAGGATGCAGGTGCAACGCTCAGGATGAGCAAGCCGCGGATGTTCAACTCGCTCGGCGAACTGCTGGCCGGCCGCTGGCAGATTCCGCTCGCGCTGGTGGCGGCGGCGGCGGTCGGGTTCGCGCTCTACCGCGCCAGACCGCAGCCCCCCCAAGTCGACCTGCAGACCGTTCTGACCGACCTCACCGTACTCGAGGAAACCTCCGGCGTGACCGCGGCCGCCAACGCCGCCGCCAATCTGCTGGAGCTGAAGCCGCCCCTGCCGCCCGAGCAGCGCGCCGCGTTGCACGACCGCGTGGCGGAGTTGCTGTTTCGGGCCGAGCGTGATCAGGCCACGCACCGCGCGGAAAACGCCCGCCGGCTGCTGGAGCATGATCGCGCGGCGCAGGCCCTGGGCGTGCCGACCGCGCCGGAGAAGCTGCTGCGCGCCGCGCTGGCGCGGCAGTGGCTCGGCGAAAACGACGCGGCCAGCGCCGGGCTGCAGGCCGCCCTGGCCGCCGGGCTGCGGGCGAAGGATCGCTGGACGGCACGGCGGGCACTGGTCGAACTGCTCGTCGGCGACCCGAAACAACGCACGGCGGTGCTGGAGGACGTGCTGCGCGAGGATGACGTCAGCGCGGCCCAGCAATGGTGGGCGCTGCACACGGCGGTGAGCGACGCGCTCGCGGGCGACGACCCCGCCCGGGCGCGGGAGTTGCTCACCGCGTACGGTGACGGGCTGAAGAACTCGGATCTCAAGGGCTACCTGGACTACCTCTGGGCGTGCGTGGCGCTGCATGAGGGCCGCCCGGAAGAGGCCGGCCCGATGATGCGCTGGGTGGACACGTGGCTGAAGCGCGGTCGCCGGGCCAGTCAGGAGCTGGATGGGCTCGCGCACCTGCCCAGCCTGAACAGTTGGCTCGCGGGGCGGATTGCCCTGGCGCAGCGCCAGCCGGCCGATGCGCTGGTGGCGTTCGACGAAGCCCTGGAGTTTCACCCGGGTCCGGAGCTGCGGATCGCCGTGCACACCGGGCGCGGACTGGCGCTGGCCGCGCTCGAACAGCATTCCGAGGCGCTGGCCGCGTTCCAGGTGGCCGTGGATGAGGCCCGGCGCGCCCCCGCGCGTCATCAGCGGGCGCTCACCGAGCTCCAGCAGGCTGTCACGCAGCTCGCCTTCGCGCAGCAGTCCGCTCGCAACCGGCCGGCGACGCTCGACTATCTGACGCTGGCAGCCGCGCTGACGCCGGACACGGACCCGGAGAGGCAACTGGAACTGTTCGAGCAGTTGGGCCGCGAATATCAGGCCGCGGCGGCAGCGGAAAGCGATCCAGACGTGCGGCGCCGCGACTGCGGGCAGGCTGGGCACTACCTGGAGCGTGCGGCCCAGCGGGCCCGTTTCGACGAGACGCGCCTGGCGGCGCTGTTGTGGAACGCGGCGAACGAGTACGACCGGGCGGGGCGGGTCCACGACATGCAGCGCATGCTGCGGCAATTCATCGCTGGGCGGACTAACCACCCGGCGATGCCGCGGGCCGTCCTGCAAATGGCCCGCGCGTACGACATGTTCGGCGACGTCGACGGGGCGCTGACCTGGTACCAGCGCGTGATTGACGAGTACCCGCGGCTGGAGGAGGCGGCGCGCGCCAAGGTGCTGCAGGCGGGGGTCCTGGTATCGCTGGGGGTGGAGCATTTCCCGGTCGCCGAGCAGACGCTCACCAACCTGCTCGCCGACGGCAGCGTCGCGCCGAGTGCGGCCGTGTACCGCGACGCGCTGCTGGCGTTGTGCGAGTTGGTTTACCACCAGGAGCGGTTCGCCGAGGCCATCGGCCGGCTGCAGGACTTCCTGGCGCTGTATCCCGAGGATCCGGAGCAGTACCGCGCGCGGTTCATGCTGGCCGACGCGCACCGGCGCAGCGCGTACGTGCTGCGCGACCGGCCGCCGGCCAGCGAGCCCAGCCTGGCGGTGGCCGCGGAGAGCCGGCAGCGCTTCCAGCGCGCCGCGGATCTGTTTGACGAGCTGCTGGGCGATCTGGGCACCGTGGCCCGTCCGGACGCGGCGCTCCGCCTGTATGCGCGGCTGGCCCTGTTCTACCGGGGGGATTGTCTGTTCGAGCTGAACGACCCGGACACGCTGCAGGCGGCGCTGGCCGTCTATCGCGCCGCCGCGGCCCGCTACGACACCGAGCCCGCGGCGCTCACCGCGCAAGTCCAGGCGGCCAACACGCTATTGCGCCTGGGCGACGTGACCGAGGCCGCCCGGGCGGTGGAGCGGGCCCGCTGGCTGCTGCGCAGCATTCCGGCCGAGGCTTTCACGCGACTCAACGGCGGGAGCCGGGCCGAGTGGGAGCAGTTCCTCTCCGTGCTTTCGTCGTCGGACCTGTTTCAGACCGTGTTTGCCGCCCGACCGTGACGGCCCGTGTTCCGCAGAGGAGCAAGCGTATGAGCACCACCCTCACCAGCCAACTGGATCCGAACCGGCTGATTGCCCTGCTCGAGCAACAGCGCGATCTGTACCTGAAGCTGCGCGAGTTGAGCGACAAGCAGCGCTCGATGATCGCGGGCGACCGCCCGGAACTCCTGCTGCACATCCTGCGCGATCGGCAGGACCTCGTGACTTCGCTGGCGCGGCTGAACGACCAGTTGTCGCCGTTCCGCCGCAACTGGGACGCGATGTACTCCGCGCTGCCGGATGAGCGCCGCGCGCAGGCTTCAGGGCTGCTGCAGGAGATCAACGGATTGCTGCGGGTGATCCTGCGCACCGACCAGGAAGACGGCGCGCTGCTGTCGGCCCGCAAGCAGGCCACGGCGCTCGACATCGCCAGCACGACGGGCGGGCGGAGCGTGAACGCCGCCTACGCGCGCCAGGGCGGCGCGGGCGCGGGACCCGCGGCGGCGGATATCACGGGCTGACGCGGTGCGGCCCGCGCGAGACCTGACGGAGTGAACGATGTCGGATGCGCATGACAGCCTGACCGCCACCGCGAGCGGGGGTGGCTTGTCCGAGATCCTGCGCGAGTACATGGACGTCACGGGCCGCCTGCAGCATACGCACCAGGCCCTGCAGCAGGAGGTCGTCCGGCTGCGGGCGGAGCTGGCGGGCAAGGACCGCGAGCTGGAGCTGCGCCGCCGGCTGGCGGCGCTGGGCGAGCTGGCGGCCGGCGTGGCGCACGAGGTGCGCAATCCGCTCGGGGCGATCCAGCTCTACAGCGGGCTGCTGCGCAACCAGTGCGCGACCCACAAGCTGGCGCCCGCGCTCCAGCTCATCGAGAAAATCGACGCCGGCATCCAGGCCATCGAGGCCGTCGTGCAGGACACGCTCGCGCTCGTGCCGCGCGATCGCAAGCTGGCCGCGTGCCGGCTGGCGGAGATCTTCGCGCGGGTGCGCGACGCGACGCTGAAAACGCTGACGGCGTGCCGCGTGGACCTGGTGCTGGACTGCGCCGACGACACCCTCGCGGTGCGGGCCGACCCCGACGGCCTGCAGCGCGTGCTGATCAACCTGGTGGTCAACGCGGCTGAGGCTTCGCCGGCCGGGCGCACCGTCGAGCTGCGCGCCGCGGCCACGACGGACACGGAAGTCGCGCTGGGCGTGCGCGACGAGGGGCCCGGGCTGCCGGAGGAAATCCGGCACCGCATCTTCGACCCCTTCTTCACCACCAAGCAACACGGGACGGGTCTGGGACTGACGATTGCACACCGCCTGATTGACGCGTACGGCGGGCGCCTGACGGCCGGCAACCGGCCGGCGGGCGGGGCGGAGTTCGTGATCACGCTGCCGCGTGCGGCGGCGACAGAGATGGCGGAAGAACCGGATACGACAGCACGGCAGTTTAGCGCCGCGTAGGCCAAGGAGGCCCCATGGCATGCATCTGCGTAATTGACGACCAGGCGATGATGCGGGACTCGCTCGAAGCGACCCTGGCGGCCCGCGACCACAAGGTGCTCGCATTCGAAAACGCCCAGGAAGCGCTCACCATGATCAAGCAGCAGTCGTTTGACGTGGTGCTCACCGATCTGCGCATGCCCGGGCTGGATGGCGTGGGCCTGCTGCGCGAGATGCGCCGCATGGGGATCGACGTGCCGGTGATCCTGATGACCGCGCACGGCTCGGTCGGCAGCGCCGTCGAGGCCATGAAGCTCGGCGCGTTTGACTACATCCAGAAGCCCTTCGACGGCCAGGAGATCGAGATCATCATCGAGCGCGCCCTCCGCGAACGGACCCTGGTGCGCGACAATGAGATCCTGCGCCGCACGATCGAGGACCTCAGCCGCGACCGGCAGCTCGTCGGCGAATCGCCCGGCATGCGGCCCGTGCTCGACAAGATCCAGCGCGTGGCCCAGAGCTCCGCGACCGTGCTGATTACCGGCGAAAGCGGCACGGGCAAGGAGCTGATCGCCCGGGCCATCCACGCCGCCTCGCCGCGCGCGGACCAGCCCATGTTGTGCGTGAACTGCGCCGCCCTCTCGCCGACGCTGCTGGAGAGCGAACTGTTCGGCCACGAGAAGGGCGCTTTCACCGGCGCGGACCGGATGCGCAAGGGCCGCTTCGAGCTGGCGGACGGCGGCACGCTGCTGCTGGACGAGGTGTCCGAGATCGCGCCGCCGCTGCAGGCCAAGCTGCTGCGTGTGCTCCAGGAGCACGAGTACGAGCGCGTCGGCAGCTCGGTGACGCGGCGCGTGGACGTGCGCGTCATCGCCACGACGAACCGTGACCTGCGCGACTGGGCGGCGAAGGCCCGCTTCCGCGAGGATCTCTACTACCGGCTGAGCGTGCTGCCGATCGAAGTCCCGGCGCTGCGCGACCGGCGCGAGGATATCCCCCTGCTGATGGACTACTTCATCGGGCACATCGCCGCCCGCGAAGGCCGCGAGCGACCCAAGTTCGCGGCGGAGGCGTTGCGCGTGCTCCAGGAGTACAGCTGGCCCGGCAACGTGCGCGAACTCGAAAACCTGTGCGAGCGCGTCTGCGTGCTGGAGGCCGGCCGCGAAGTCACCGCCGCCACGGTCGCCCCGTTCCTCAACGGCCCGATCAAGACGGCCGTGGCCGCCGCGCAAGGCGTGCAGTATCGCGACGGACAAATCCTGGGCGACGCGGAGCGCGATCTGATCCTGCGGACGCTGGAGCGCTTCGGTGGGCACCGGGAGCGGACCGCCCGGGCCCTGGGGATCGGGCTGCGCACGCTGGGGCTCAAGCTCAAGCGCTGGCGGGAAGAGGGCTCGTTCCAGGAGGAGCGGCGCCGCCGCGCCACCGTGATGGTGTGACGCGGTCCGGCACGCGACTTGCCTGTATCTGGAGAGCCTCGGCCCGTAGCGGACGGCAGGAATGTGGATTGACCGCCTGACAGCCTCGCGCACCATGCACGCCCTCGAGCTGGCGGCGCGCTTCGCGGAACAGCGCCAGCAGGTCCTGGCCGAGAACCTCGCCAACATCGACACCCCCGACTACCAGACCCGGCGGCTGGATCCCAAGGCCTTCCAGGCGTCGCTGCACAAGGCCCTGGCGGCGGCCCGCCAGGACGGGCAGCGCCGGCTGAAGCTGCGCGGCAACGCGCAATTCGCGACCGAACCGGACGGCGAAATCCGTGTCCGTCCGGCGACGGAACCGGCCCCCAACGTGCTTTTTCACGACGGCACCAATGCCCGGCTGGAACAGACCCTGACCGACATCAGCCGGAACGCGATGTCGTACGAAATGTCGACCAGCTTGCTGCGCGGCAAGTTCCAGAACCTGCTGCGCGCGATCCGAGGCAGGACTGAATGATCCGTGCGCTGGATATCAGCGGGTCAGCCCTCACGGCCCAGCGCGTCCGACTGGACGTGATCTCCGGCAACATCGCCAATGCCGAGGTCACGCGCCAGGAAGACGGCACCTGTGTGCCCTACCGGCGCCGCTTCGTGACCTTCATGACCGGCGACGGGCAGGGCGGGCCCGGCGTCCACGTGGACGAAGTTGCGCTCGACGCGTCGCCGTTCCGGGAGAAATACGACCCCGGGCACGCCGACGCGGACCCGCGCGGCTACGTTCAACTCCCGAACGTCAGCATCACGATGGAGTATGTGGACGCGCTGGCGGCCAGCCGGGCGTACGAGGCGAACGCCGCGATGGTCGGCGTGACGCGCACGATGATTCAGCAGGCGTTGCGCCTGTTCGCGTAAAGCGCGCGCCCCGCCGGGGCGCCACGGGAGCGCGGAGACCGATATGGTGGATCCGATCTCACCCGAGCGTCTCACGCCGCTGCGGCCGTCGCCGACCCCCGGCGTGGTGTCCTTCGACCGGGAAACGGCGCCGGCGGACTTCGCGACGCAACTGCGCGCGCAACTGGAGCAGGTCAATCGCATGCAGGCCGAGGCGGACGAGGGTATTCAGAACCTGATCGCCGGGCGGAACGACAACATCACCGAGGTGTTGACGTCGGCCCGCAAGGCCGAGGTGGCCTTCAGTCTGCTGATGGAGATCCGCAACAAGCTCGTGGATGCGTACACCGAGCTGAAGCAGCTGCGCGTGTAGCGCGGCGGCGGGGTCCGCGCGGAGCGCGGGTGTGACCGGGTGGGCGGAGCCGGCCCGGGTGCAAGGATGCGTGGCGGCGGAGTCCGCCCGGAGTGACCAGGATGGGCGCACTCCAAAAAACGATGGCTCAGGTCGTGGCGCGCCTGCGCGACATCAACACGTCGCAACGGATCGCGCTGCTGCTGGGCGGGGCCCTGGTGGCCATCTCCCTGCTCTGGCTGGTCCAGTGGGCCGCCCGCCCGGAGATGGTGCCCCTGCTCGACCAGGACCTGCAGGCCGAGGAGATCACGCAGCTCCGGGGCGGCCTCGAGACGCTGGGCGAGCGCAACGAGCTGCGCGGCAGCCGGGTCTACGTGCGCGCCGCCGCGAACCGCCAGGCGCTCATCGCCCAGTTGCAGCAGCAGGAGAAGCTCCCCGCCAACACCAGCACCGCCTTCTCCAACCTCGTCAAGCAATCCGACCCGTGGATCTCGATGGAGGAGAGCAACCGCCGCTGGACCTTCGCGCTCCAGCAGGCGCTCGAGCAGGTGCTGCGGCAATTCAACGGCGTCAAGAGCGCCAGTGTCTTCCTGAACCTCGGAACGCACGCCAAGGCGTTCACGCGCACCCCGCCGCCCAGTTCGGCCAGCGTCACGCTGACGATGAAGCAGGACGCCGAGGTCCCGCGGCCGCTGGCCCTCGCTGCCGCCCGCCTGGTGTCCGGGGCGGTCAGCGGCCTGCCCGTGCACAACGTTGAGGTGGTCGATGCCGCGACGGGCCGCGTGGCGCTCGACTGGGACGGCGAGCAGGACGTGGGCACGCAGCTTGAACGCCGGCTGGCGAAAGAGGAGCTGCGCTACGCCGAGAAGATCCGCCAGCAGGTCCCCGACGCCAAGGCCCTGGTCAGCGTGCAGGTCGAGCTGAATTCCACCACGACCAACACGCAAACGGAGCAGCCGCTCAAGGGCATCCCGAAGACGGAGCGCACGACGCGCCAGGAGACGACCCGCGGCCGCCAGGCCGACGTGCCGGGCGTGCAGGCCAACGTCGGGCTGACGGCCGGGGGCGGCGGCAGCGTCGAGACGCAGTCCGAAGAGACGTCCGAGACCGAGACCGAGGTGGGCCTGGCGCGCAAGGTGGAGGCCACGCCCGCGGGTGAGGTCCAGAAGGTCACTGCGGCCATCAGCCTGTCGCACACCTATCTCGAAGGCGTGTTGCGGCGCACCGGCGTGGCCGCGGACCCGCCCACCGACGCTCAGATCGAAGAGGTCTTCCAGCGCGAGCGGACGCGCCTGCTGGCGCAGGTGGTCCAACTGGTGAAACCGCAGGTCGAGGACAACGTCGCGATTTCGCGCTACTACGATACGGCGGGCGAGGCCGCCGGGGCAAGCAAGGCGGGGACCCTCAACGAAACACTCGACCTGGTGCGGAGCTACGGACCGCAATCCGGGCTGGGGCTGCTGGCGCTCGTGGCGCTCGGGCTGATGCTGCGGATGGCGAAGCGTTCGGACACGGCCGAGTCGTTCGGGCTCGAGCTGGGGCTGCCGAAGGAGGCCATCGAGGCGGCGCGGGCAGCGGCGCAGGACGTGTCGCGGGTCGCCGGACGCCCGGGCGCGGCGGGCGGACGCCGGGGCGGCGGCGCGGGCGGCGCGCACACGGTGGACAGCGGCCTGCCGACGGTGGAGGCCACGCTGGCGCCCAGTATCGAGAGTGCCGCGATCACGGAGGGCATGCTGGTGGCCCAGGAGGTAGATCCGGCCACGGTGCAGACGCGGAAGATGCTCGAGCAGGTCGCGCAGATGGTCGAGAGCGACTCCGAGAGCGTGGCCTCGCTGGTCGAGCAGTGGGTGCAGCGCAACGAGCAATACCACGACGAGGCGACGTAAGCCATGGCCCGCGCCTTTCGCACCGAAATCAAGAGCATCGAGGACCTGAGCGGCCTGCGCAAGGCCGCCGTGCTGCTCGTCGCGCTGCGCCAGGACACCGCGGCCAAGATCATGAAGAATATGGATCGCGAGCGCGTCGAGGAACTCTCGCGCGAAATCGCCGCCATCGACGCGATCGCCCCCGAGGTGCGCGAGCACGTTATCCGCGAGTTCTACAACCTCGTGCTGGCGCGGCAGTACGCCGACGCCGGCGGCATGGCCTGGGCCCGGGCCCTGCTGCAGAAGACGCTCCCGCCCGACGAGGCCCGCCGCGTCGTGGCGATCATCGAACACCAGGTCCACGAGCAGCCGTTCAGCTTCCTGCAGAAGACCGAGAAAGAGAACCTGGTGACGTTCCTGCAGGAGGAGCACCCGCAGACGATCGCGCTGGTGCTGTCGCACGTGCCATCCGGGATGGCCACGGACATTCTCTCCGCGCTGCCGACCGAGCGGCAGATCGAGGTCGTTTCGCGCATCGCCAACATGGACCAGACCAGCCCGGACGTCATCAAGGAGGTCGAGCGCGGCCTCGAGAAGCGCCTGGCGGGCCTGGTGTCCGAGCGGTTCGAGCGCGTCGGCGGCATCGCCGCGGTGGCCGAGATCCTCAACATGGCCGGCCGCTCCACCGAGAAGGCCATTCTCGAGGGCCTGGAGCAGGACAACCCGCAGCTCGTCGAGCAGATCCGCCGCCTGATGTTCGTCTTCGAGGACATCATCCGCGTGAACGACAAGGGCATCCAGGCGGTGCTCAAGGAGGTCGAGAACGAGGAGCTGGCCCTGGCGCTCAAGACCGCGAGCGAGGACCTCAAGAACAAGGTCTTCAACAACATGTCCGAACGCGCCGCCCAGCTCATCAAGGAGGAAATGGAGTTCATGGGCCCGGTGCGCATCAGCGACGTCGAGGCCGCGCAGCAGCGCATCGTGGACGTGGTGCGCCGCCTCGAGGACGCCGGCGAGGTCATCATCGCCGGCCGCGGCGGCGAGAAGGAACTGATTGTCTAGCGCCAGCGACGCGAGAATCTGCCCATGGGCGGTGTGATCCGGCGAGAAAACGTGCCCGCCGCCTCGGCGTTCTCCTTTCAGGACGTCGAGTCCGAGGCGGAACGCATCCTGGCCCGCGCGCGGGCCCACGCGGCGCGCGTGCTCCAGGAGGCCGACGTCCGCTCGGCCGAGCTGGCCCGGCAGCGTCAGCGGGCCGGCTACGAACAGGGCCTGGCCGAAGGGCGGGTCGTCGGCCTGCAGCAGGCAAAGGAAGAGGCCCGGGCGGCGGCGCTGCAGACGGCCCAGGCCGAGCTGTCGCACCTGACGCAGGCGCTGCGCGCGGCGCTGGACCGGGTTGAAGCCGACAAGCGCCGCCTGCTCGCGCAGGCCGAATCCGGCCTGATCGAGCTCGCCGTCGCGATCGCGCGGCGCGTGTGCAAGACGCTGACGGAGCGGTCCGCCGCCCCCGCGCTGGCCAATGCCCGCGCGGTGCTGGAGCTGGTCCAGCACCACGACGACGCGGTGCTGCGCGTAAACCCCGCGGATTACGAGCTGCTGCGTGAAGTGGCTTCGCCGACCGCCGGGCACATCGCGGGCCTGGAACATGTCACCGTGACGCCTGAGCCGGACGTGGCGCGCGGCGGCTGCCGATTGGAGACCCGCGCCGCCGAGATCGACGCCTCCATTGTCGGCCAGCTCGACCGGGTCGCGGCGGCGATCTGCGCGTCCGCCGAGGCGCCGCCGGCCCCGACACCGGAGCCGACCCCGTGAGCGCGGCCACGGTCACCCGCGCGCGGCCGAGCGCGCCGGCGTGTTCCGCGCCGAGCGTCTTCACCACGGTCGCGGAGGAGGTTGCGGGACTGCTCAGCGAGCGCGTCGTGGGGCGCGTGCGGGCGGTGCGCGGTCTGACCGTCAGCGCCGGGGGCCTGCCCGTGCCGGTCGGGGCGCGCTGCGAGATCCACACGCGGCGCGACGGCGTCGTCGCCGCCGAAGTCGTCGGTCTGCGCGACGCGGAGGCCCTGCTCTCGGCGTTCGGCGAGGCGACCGGCATTGCCCCGGATGATCGCGTCGTCTGCGTGTCCGGGCCGCCACGCGTGCCGGTGGGCATGGATTTGCTCGGACGGGTCATCGACGCGCAGGGCCGGCCGCTGGACGGGCGCCCGCCGCCGCTGCTGAACCTGCGCTACCCGCTGTACAACGCGGCGCCGCCCGCGCTGCTGCGTCGGCCGATTGACGAGCCGCTCGGGCTGGGGATCCGGGCGATTGACGGGCTGCTCACCGCGGGCCGCGGGCAGCGCCTGGGCATTTTCGCGGGCACGGGCGTGGGCAAGAGCGTGCTGATGGGCATGATCTGTCGCCACACGCAGGCCGCGGCGAACGTGGTCGTGCTGGTGGGCGAGCGCGGCCGCGAAGTGGGCGATTTCATCACACGGCAGCTCGGGCCGGAAGGCTTGGCGCGGAGCGTCGTCGTGGTCTGCACGTCCGACGAGGCCCCGGCGCTGCGCGTGCGGACCTGCCTGCACGCGACGGCCATCGCCGAGTATTTCCGCGACCAGGGGCTCGACGTGCTGCTGCTGATGGACTCGCTGACCCGCATGGCGATGGCGCAGCGGCAGATCGGCCTGGCCGCCGGCGAGCCGCCCACGGCGAAGGGCTATCCGCCGAGCGTGTACGCCCTGCTGCCGCGGCTCCTGGAGCGCGCCGGGCGGACCGCGACGGGCAGCATCACCGGCATCTACACCGTGCTCGTCGAGGGCGACGACCTGGACGAGCCGCTCGCCGACGCGGTGCGCGGCATTCTCGACGGCCACATCTGGCTGTCGCGGGCACTGGCAAACCGCGGCCACTACCCCGCCGTGGACGTGCTCAACAGCATCAGCCGCGTGGCGCCGGACGTGACCCCGCCCGAGCACCAGCAGGCGGCCCGCACGGTGCGGCGGGTGCTGGCGACCTGGAACGACATCGAGGACCTGGTGAGCATCGGGGCGTACGTGCCGGGCGCCAACCCGGACTACGACGTGGCCGTGCAGTCGCGCGCCGCGGTGAGCGCCTATCTCACGCAGGCACAAGCGGAGCACTGCACGTTCGCCGAGGCGTCCGACGGCCTCTGCCAGCTTGGCGCGCTGCTGGAGAAGACGCGGCAGGCGGCGGTCAGTCGGAAGGCGGCGGCCAAGCCGGCCGAGGTCCAGCCGCGCTGAGGCGGCCTGAGGAATCGACATGGCGCGACGGTTTCAGTTTCGGCTGGAGACGCTGCTGCGGGTGCGGCAACTGCGCGAGCGCGAGGCGAAGCGCAATGTCGCCGCTCAGCGCGCGGAAATTGCGCGGCTCGACCGGCTGAACGAGCAGACCGCGGAGGAAATCGCGCGGCAGCAGGAAATCCTGCTGCAGGGCCAGCAGCGGGGCGTGCTCGACCCGCTGACGCTGCAGCGCGGGCGGGCCTGGATCGGGCACCTGCGGCGCACGATCGCCCAGCGGCACGTGCAGCGGGCCGAAATGGTGTCCCGTCTGCGGGAATTACAGGCCCTGTGGCAGGCGGCGCGCACGCAGGCGCGCATCATCGAGAAGCTCCGCGAGCGCCGCTGGACGGAATACCGCCGAACGCGGGACCGTCAGGAGCAGGCGGCGGCGGACGAGTTGGCACAGCAGTTGCACGGCTACGACCTGCGGTAGCGGCGCGGTGCGCCGGGTGAAAACGTGTTCGCAAAGTTCTTCAACACCGTGGCGACGATCGCGCTCGCGTCCGTCCTGGCCGCCGGTGGCTTCGTCGGCTACCTGGTCGGCACCGGGAAGCTGAACGCAACCCGCGTGGAGCTGGTTGCCGACGTGCTGCGCGGCAAGCTCGACCAGCTCCCCGATCCGAATGCCGTGGTGGCTAGCCAGCCGACGACGCAGGTGGCGCGCGAAGTGCCGCGTGCCCCAACCGAGGACGAGGTGCGCGAGCTGCGCAAGCGTGAGCACCTCGAGCGCCTGGCGGCCGAGCGGGCCGTCCGCGACCTCGAAGCCCAGCAGCGCCTGCTGGACCAGGCCCTGCAGCACGTGTTGCAGGAGCAGGAGAAGCTGGCGTTGGAAAAGTCCGAGTTCGCCAGGCAGCGCGAGCAGATCAAGGTTGCCGCCCATGACGAGGGCTTCCAGAAAGAGCTCGAGCTGGTCTCGGGACTCGCGCCGCGGCAGGCCAAGGAACACGTGCTGCGCCTGTGGGAGCGGCAGCCCGCGGACGCCGTGCGGCTGATGAACGCCATGGACGAGGGGCGCGCCCGGCGCATCCTCGAGCAGTTCAAGACGCCCGCCGAGTTGAGTATCCAGACCGATCTGCTGGAGCAGATCCGCTTACAGGGAATGGAAGGCAACGCTGAGCAGTCAAGGATGACCCGCGGCGCCGCGGCACGTTAGGTGCGACGATGCAGGTCAACCTGGTCCCGCCGACCGGCCCCGCCCGGTCACCCGGCAGCAGTGGCCGCGAGGCGCTGCTGTCGCAATTGCTGCAAGCTCTCCAACCCGATGAAACGGCCCAGGCGCGCCACGCGCAGCACGTCGAGCGCCACGCCGAAAAGCTGCGCCGCAAGGATGAACGCCAGGACGCCGCGACGGCACAGACCGCCACCGAGTTGCGGCCGTCGGAGCGCATGCAGCAGGCCGAGCGCGACATGGCTCCGGGCAGCCACGCCGCGCACCGCGCGCAGTGGCGCCAGGCGGCGCAGCAGTCCGAGGCCGGCCGGCGTGAATTCCGACGCGCCTTGGCCGATGCCAGCGAGCGCGGGCGCGGCGAGCGTCCCACGAGCGCGCCGCACGCCGCGCGCAATGCCGCGCGGTCATCGAAGAATGCTCCCATCCCTGCGCCCACGTCGCCAGCGCCCACCGACGGCTCTGCCCAGTCCCTGACGCCCGCCCGTGCGCCGGTCGCGCGCGTCGCGACGAGCGTGACGCCCGGGCCGGTTCCCGCCGGCGCTTCGCGCGCAGCACTCGTGCCGGCGGCGCCTGCGCCCGCGGCGCCCGCGCCGAACACCGGGGCTTCCGCTACGGTCGTGGCAACTGCGCCCGCGGCGCGCGCCGCGGCCGGACGCGTGACCGCGCTCTCGTCGCCGGCGGCCGTGACCAACAGCGTACCGCGTTCGTCACCGCCGGTGGTCAGCGCGATCGCGGACGGTCGCGGCGGTGTGACGGCCGGCAAGCACACGCTCCGGCCGGTCGCGCGGGGCGAAGGCCTTGCGGAGGGCAAATCTGACGCGAACGTTGAGCGGATTGTGCGCATCATCCAGGCCCGCATCGGCAAGGACCGCGCGGTGACGACGCTGCGCCTCGACCCGCCGGAACTCGGTACGATCCGGCTGCACATGGACTTGCGCCAGGAGCAGTTGCTGTTGCGGGTCGAGACGCAAACCCCGGAGGCACAGCGTTTGCTGTCCGGGGAACTGGACACGCTGCGACGCAGTCTCGAGGCGGCCGGCATCCACCTGGAGCGCGTCGAGGTGCGGTCCGCGGCGCCGGCCCCGCCGGCGTCGGAGCCGCAGACCCAGCCGCAGGCCGAGGGCTGGACGGGCGCCCAGCAGCAAGCTGCCCGTGAGGATGCCGGGTCCGCCGGAGGCGGGCTGTCCTGGGAACCGGAAGCCCCCCGCGCGGAATCGCCGGACCTGCCCGGCGGTGACGCGGAAGCGGAACCGGCGGCGGAGTCGCTGGTGAACGTGTTGGCGTAGCGCGGCGCGGAGCGCGGCGCGCGTGAAGGGCCCCGGCCGCAGGCCGGAGCCGAGTCCAAGGCGTTGGCCATGCAGACGAATGCTCTCGGAGCAGTGACCGGCACAGCAACGGCGACCCGGGCTGGCAGCATGAATGAGCTGACCAGCGCGGATTTCTTCAATCTCCTGGTCACCGAGCTGCGCCAGCAGGATCCGCTCGAACCCACCAAGACGGCGGACATGATCAGCCAGGTCTCGCAGATTCGCAGCATCGAGCTGTCCAAGAACCTGACCGATGCCCTCACGCAATTGAGCCAGCAGCAGCACACCAGCGGCACCGCCGAGCTGCTCGGCAAGTACGTCACCGCGATGCTCGTGGATTCCAGCGGCACGGTGCAAGAGATCTCCGGCATCGTCACCGGCGTGCGCTTCGACGCCGACGGCACCGCGGTGCTCGAGCTCGACACCGGCCAGTACATCCCCGCGGCGAATGTGACGCGCATCACTGCGGCCCAGAACGCCGCGACGCAGACCACGGCCACGACCGACGCCACCGACAAGACCGGCACGACGGCGTCCACCAAGAAGGACAAGGCCGGCGCGAGCGAGGACGCAGGCCCGCTGCCGTGGTTGTCGCTCAGCGGCAGCCTCAATCTCTAGCGCGCAGGCGCCCAAGCGAGGGTTTTCTCATGGGTCTGACTACGGCCATGTACACGGCGCTGAGCGGTTTGCAGGTCAACCAGACGCGGATCGAGACCATCGGCCACAATATCGCCAACGTCAACACGACCGCCTACAAGGGCTCGCGGACGCTCTTCCAGACGCAGTTCGCCCGCACGCTGTCGCTGGGCACGCCGCCCAGTGAGACCAGCGGCGGCACCAACCCGATGCAGGTCGGACTCGGGGCCATGATCGGCACGACGCAGCGCAACACGAACTCCGGGTCGCTCGAAACCACCGGCATCGCCAGCGACATGGCCGTCGACGGCGCCGGCTATTTCGTCGTGCAGACGCCGGCCGGGCATACGTACTACACGCGCGACGGCTCTTTCTCGCTCAACTCCGCGAACCAGCTCGTTACGCAGGACGGCTACTACCTGCGCGGCTACGGCGTGGACGAGAACTACCAGGTGATCCCGGGCCAGCTCCAGAACCTCGAGATTCCGCTCGGGCGCATGAGCATCGCCCGCGCCACCGAGAACGTGTCCATCGACGGCGATCTCAGCGCCGCCGAGACGATCGCCACGCGCGGCAGCGAGCACAACTCGCAGCCGCTCGTGAACGGGGGCGGGGCGGCGGTCACTGCGAACACGCTGCTGACCGACGTGCGGGCCGCGGCCCAGCCCGGCTCCGTACTGTTCGCCGACGGCGATGTCATCACCGTCTCCGGCGCTGCCCGCGGCGGCCGCGCGCTGCAGCCGGAGGAGTTCACGGTCGGCGTCACCGGCAGCACGCTGGGGGACTTCGCCGCCTGGCTGCAGAACGCGCTCGGGATCCAGACGGATCCGGCCCTGGCGGGCAGTCCCGGCGTGTCCATCGCAGGCGGTGCGCTGGTGATCCGCAGCAACACCGGCGAGCCCAACGCCATCGCGATCACCGGGAACGACCTCACCAGCAACAACGTGGCCGTGCCGCTGCCGCTGCAGTTCACACAGATCAACGAGGCGGCCGGGACCGGGGTCTTCACGTCCTTCACAGTCTACGATTCGCTGGGCAACGCGGTCCCGGTGAACGCGACCTTCACGCTGGAGGACACGCCCGACACCGGGCCGGTCTGGCGCTACTACCTGGAATCCGCCGCCAACGACCTGACCCCCCACAGCTACGCGACCGGGACACTGTCCTTCGACACGGCTGGCAACTTCGTCAGCGCCACCGGCAACCAGATCCTGATCGACCGCACCGGCACCGGCGCCGCGGCCCCGCTGAGCGTGACGATCGACTTCTCCGCCCTGAACGGGCAATCCACCGCCGTGTCGAACGTGCTGATGGCCGACCAGGACGGTTACCCGCCCGGGACGCTGAGCGGCTACGGCGTGGGGACCGATGGAACCATCACCGGCCTCTTCAGCAACGGGCTGGCACGCACGCTCGGGCAGGTGGCGCTGGCGACGTTCGCCAACGACGGAGGCCTGGTGGCCGAGGCGAACAACCTGTACTCGGCCGGGGCCAACTCCGGGCCCCCGGCGGTGACCACGGCCGGCTCGCTCGGGGCCGGCCTGATCCAGGGCGGGACCCTGGAACTGTCGAACGTGGACCTCTCCAGCGAGTTCATCGGCCTGATCACGTCCAGCACGGGCTACCAGGCCGCCAGCCGCGTTATCAGCGTGTCCAACGAGATGCTGGATCAACTGCTCATGACGCTGCGTTAAGGCCAGTGCCGGCGGAGGACCGGCCGTCGCGCAAAGAACTTTGCGCGGCTGCGCACAATGTGCCCAGGGACCGGGCTGAAGTCTGATAAGACGTGCAGTCGGGCGCCGCCCCCGACGCGCGGTGTGCCGCCGACCCGCCGCCGTCGATAGATGGGGTGAGTTGACGGACTCGATCTGGTTCGAGAGCAGGACGACCGATGGCAGACAAACCCGAGGCTACCGAAGCCGCCCCCAAGTCCAAGAGCCGCCTCCCCCTGACGCTCGGTCTGGTGCTGGGCGTCGCCGTCGTCGAGGCCATCGCCTTCATCGCGATCTTCAAGTTCGCCGGCAGCGGTCCAGAACCGGCGCACGGGGAGAATGCCCCCGTGATCGAACCGGTGGCGGAGACACAGCCGACGGCCACCGCGGAGGTGGCGGTGCTCAACCGCTGCCGGGTGCCCAACGACAAGACCGGCCGGCTCTACCTCTACGACTTCGATGTCGCGGTCGTCGTGCCGGCGGACAAGAAGGAGTGGATGGAGGAACTCGTGAAGTCGCGCGGCAGCGAGATCGGCGACCGGATCGCCCGTATTCTGCGCGGCGCTACCGATCGCATGCTGAAGGAGGACGATCTGCGCGCGCTGCGCCAGCAAATGCTCGAAGGGCTCCAGGAGGTCGTCGAGGACGACCAGGTCATCCAGCGTGTCCTGATTCCACGCTTCGTCCCCATGCGCTCGGACTGATCGGCCCACGCGTCGCAGACGCGCCAGACGCCACAAGGATGTGCGGCCCACATGCCAGACGACACGACCAATCCCGATCCCAACCTCGCCGGCGAGGACGGCGCCGCCACGCTGCCCGCGGAGCCGCAGAACGCGGCCCCGGCGGACGCTGGGGACGCGCTGCCCACCGAACCGGTCAGCGACGTCGTCCCGGCCGACGTGCCCGCTGAGGTCACGCCGGACGAGCCGACGGCCGACCCCGGCGACGTCGTGAGCGCAGCGCCGGCCGACGCGACCCCCACGCCACTGGCGGGCGACGCGACTGCGCTCAGCGCAGCGCCCGCCGCGGAAAGCGTCCCCGAGGCGGACGGTGGACTGGCCAGCAACATGATTGACCAGGCCGAGTTGGACGCGCTGGCCGGGCAGTTGTCCGGGCTCAAGGATGACTCCCCCGGGCCCCTGCCAGCCGCGACCGATGCCGACCCGCCGGTAATGGACGACGCGATTGCCCGTGCGATGGCCGAGGCCATTGCCGCCGAGTCGGCGGCGGCCGGCAGCGCGGCGCCCGCCGACGCGGCGCCGGGCGCTGCAGAACCGGCCGTGGTAGGAGCCACGACGGTCCGCGTGTCGGCGGACCAGGCGCAGGGATTCACCCCCCCGGAACTGCCGACCGCGGAAGCCGAGAGCGCCACGACGATCGACATGCTCGATGACGTGCAGCTCGACGTGAAGATTGAGCTCGGCCGGACGAACATGTACATCGAAGACGTGCTCAAGCTGGGCGCGGGCTCCGTGGTGGAACTCGACAAGCTCGCGGGCGACCCGGTGGACATCTACGTCAACGACCTGTTGATCGCGCGGGGCGAGGTGCTGGTCCTGAACGACAACTTCTGTGTCCGCATCAACGCGATCCACAGCTCGGTCGGAGAACTCGAACGCGCCTGAACACGGATGAGGGAGCGCACGGTGCCAAGGATGGCTGCATTGGTGGTGCTCGTTGCCCTGGGCTGCGGCGCAGCCGCGGCGGAGCCGCCCGTCACGTCGGCCACGCCGCCGGCCACGCCAGTCGTCACCGACGATCCCTGGTCTTCGCCGGACATCGTCGCCCCGCGCATGGACTCCCGCCCGCTGCCCCGTGCGACCGCGACGCCGGGAACTCCCGCCGGCACGGTTGTCGCGACCGACCGCCCCAAGTCCTGGCTGCGGACGACCGCCGCGCTGGGCGGCGTGGTGGCCCTCATCGTGATCCTCGCGTGGGGCTACCGGGCCGCGACCGGCCAAGCGGGCGCGTGGCGTCTAGCACGCGGCGGGCGGCACGCCGGCCTGATGGAAGTCGTCGGCCGCACGGCGCTTTCGCCGCGGCAGTCGTTGTGCCTGGTGCGCGTCGGACCGCGCCTCGTGTTGCTGGGCGTGACGCCGGACGCGGTGCGGTCCCTGGATGTGATTCAAGATGCCGACCTGACGGCCCGCCTGCTGGGCCAGGCGACGCAACAACGCCCGGACAGCAGCACGGCAGAGTTTGCGCGCTGCCTGGAGCGCGAGGCCGACAGCTATGAGACCGAGGAGCACGGCGCCGACGAGACGTTGACGCCCGAGGCGGAGCGCATCGTCAGCCTGCGGCAGCGCCTGGCGGGCGCCGTCGAACGCCTGCGGGTCAGCGCCCGCGGGGCATAGGCCGTGGGCGGCGGCGGAGCCGTCTTCGTGACCAAGGAGTGGTCGATGGTCCGCAGGGCGGGTCATCCGAAATATGCCGTCCGCCCAGATCGCGGCGTCGCGCTGCTGGCCCTGCTGCTGGTGCTCGCGCGCGGTGCCATGCCGGCAACCGGGCAGGATGCGCCGCGGGGGCGCGGCGCGAGCGAGGCGGAGCTCGTGGGGCCGCCCGCCACGGCTACGGAGACCGCCCACGCCCGCGATCCGCTGTTCGTGCCGGACCTGGATCGCTGGCTGCCGAAGGCCACCAATCGCGAGGCCCTCAGCAACTCGCTGCAGATCCTCGTGCTGCTGACGCTGCTCACCGTGGCGCCCAGCCTGCTGCTCATGATGACCTGCTTCATGCGCATGCTGGTCGTGTTGGCGCTGCTGCGGCAGGCGCTCGGCACGCAGCAACTGCCGCCCTCGCAGGTCATGGTCGGCCTGGCACTCTTCCTGACCATCCTGGTCATGGCCCCGACCTGGGACCGCATCAATCAGCACGCGGTGCAGCCGTACCTGAACGAACAACTGGACCAGCTCGACGCGGTCGCCATCGCCGGCGGCGAGCTGCGCGGCTTCATGTTCAACCAGATCAAGAACGCCGGCAACGCGCAGGACGTGTACCTGATGTACGAATACGCCGCCAAGCGCACCGTGGCGGCGGACGAGGTGCTTGACGAGGCCGCGGTGCCGATGACGGCGCTGGTGCCGGCGTTCATCCTGAGTGAGTTGAAGGTCGCGTTCATCCTCGGTTTCCGCATTTACCTGCCGTTCCTGGTGATTGACATGGTGATCGCCACCATCCTGGTGTCGATGGGCATGATGATGCTGCCGCCGGTGCTGATCTCGCTGCCGTTCAAGCTGCTGCTGTTCGTGCTGGCGGATGGCTGGCACCTGGTGGTCGGTTCGTTGATGGCCAGTGTGAGCTGAGGGCGCGCATGGATACGGCCTGGGCACTTGATCTTGGACGCGAGGCGCTGATCACGGCGCTGGTCATCTCCGGCCCGGTGCTGGGCACCGGACTGATCGTGGGCCTGGTCATCAGCCTGGTGCAGACCGTGACGCAAATCCAGGACCAGACCCTCAGCATCGTGCCGAAGATCGTCGCGATGGTGGCCGCCACGCTGTTCTTCGTGCCGTGGCTGGCGCAGCGCGTCGTGGAGTACTCGCAGCAGTTGTTCGCCGGGCACTGAGGCGCGGCGCGTACCCTGGCGGAGCCGGAATGCCGTTCGAGCTGTTGGCCCAGTATTTGAAGCTGCCGGTCTTCGGGCTGGTGGCGGCGCGTCTCGGCGGGCTGATCATGTTTCAGCCGCTGCTGGGGACGCTGTCCGTGCCGGTGCGGCTGCGGCTCATGTTCGTGCTGGGCCTGGCCGCGTTGATGACGCCGCTCGTCCATCTGCCGGGCGACGCGCCGGACACGCCGCTCACCGTCGCGCTCGCGCTGGGGTCCGAGGTGCTGCTGGGCGCGCTGATCGGGCTGGTGACGGTCGGCTGCTTCCTCGGGCTGCAGTATGGCGGCCTGCTGGTGGCGCAGGAATCCGGCCTCGCGTTCGGGCAAATCGCCGACCCGACTTCCGAGGACGAAGAGACGGTCCCCGGCGTGTTCTACCTGCAGCTCGGCGCGGTCGTGTACCTGATCATCGGCGGACATCGCGCGCTCTTGTGCACCTGCCTGGACACTTTCGAGACCATCCCGTTGCTGGCGGACCGGCCGTATGCCGTCTTCGGCACGGAGCTGCTCTGCCAGGCGCTGACGCTCAGCGGCGAAGTGGCTTTCCGGGTGGCGGGCCCGGCGCTGCTGGCGCTGTTTCTCGTGAACCTGGCGCTGGGGTTCATCTCGCGCACGATGCCGCAACTGAACATCCTGGCAGTCGGATTCTCCCTGAAGGCCTTGATTGCCTTTGTGGTGATGGCGATCGCCCTGCCCACCGCGACGGACGCGTTCGTGAGTGTCTTCGAACGCGGCTACCGGTGGTTCAACGAATTGATCGGAGTTCCAGGCTAGGCCCGGCCCATGGCGCACGACGACGCTGGCGACAAGACCGAACAACCGACTCCACGCCGCCGCGAGGAGGCGCGCGAGGAGGGACAGATCGCCCGCAGCGCGGACCTGACGGCGGCGGTCGCGCTGCTGGGCGGGCTGCTGCTGCTCAAGGCCTTCGGGCCGGGCATGCTCGCGACCATGCTCGCCATGACCCGCGCGCTCGGCGAAGCGCCATCGATCACCGCCGATGGACTCTGGCCTTGGATGCGGCAGGTCGGCGGCGCGGCCGGCGAAATGCTCCTGCCGTTCCTGGGGCTGCTGGTGGTGATCATCATCGCCGGCACCGCGGCCCAGTCCGGACTGCTCCTGACCTGGAAACGGCTCGCGTTGAAGCCGGACCGCATCGATCCCGTCGCCGGCGCGAAGCGGCTGTTCTCGTCGGAGGCGCTCACGCGCCTGGGCGTGGGGCTGCTCAAGATGGCCGCGGTGACCTGGATCGCCTACCTGACGATCGCCGGCCGCATGGGTGCGGTGCTGACCGCGGGCAAGCTGCATACCGCCGGTGTGCTTGGCCTGGGCGCGGAAGTGCTCTTTGACCTGGCCGTGCGGCTGGCGATTGCGCTGCTCGTGCTGGGCATCCTGGATTACCTCATTCAGCGCTGGAAGCTGGAGCGCCGCCTGCGGATGACGAAGCAGGAAGTGCGCGACGAGCTGAAGAAGATGGAGGGCGACCCGCTGGTCAAGCAGCGGCGTCGCCAGATCCAGGCGCGCCTGGCGCTGCAGCGCATCCGCGCGGAGGTGCCGCGGGCCGACGTGGTTGTCACCAACCCGACGCACTTCGCCGTCGCCCTGCGCTACGACGAGGCCACCATGAGCGCGCCGCGCGTCACCGCGAAGGGGCGCGATCTGCTGGCCGAACGGATCCGCCAGCTCGCCCAGCAGCATGGCGTCCCGATCGTGCAGCGCCCGCCGCTGGCCCGCGCGCTGTACACCGGCGTCGAGGTCGGACAGGAAGTGCCGCCGGCTTTCTACCGGGCCGTCGCGGAAGTGTTGGCGTATGTCTATCAGCTTTCCGGCCGCGTGGCCGGGTAGCCGGAGCCGCAACCGTGATTCAGGATTTCTAGCCCACGACGAACTGCGATGCCGCGTACGCTCGAAGAAATCCCGGCCCTGCAGTTCATGGCCCGCAACCGCGGACTGCTGTTCCCCATCGCGGCGGCGGCGCTGATCTTCGTCATCCTCATCCCGCTGCCGACCATGGCGCTGGATTTTCTCCTGCTCACCAACATGCTGCTGACGACGGTCGTGCTCATGACCGTCATGTACATCCGCAGCCCGCTCGAGTTTTCCAGCTTCCCCTCGCTGCTGCTGGCCCTCACGCTCTTCCGCCTCGTCCTGAACACCGCTACTACCCGGCTCATTCTCGCCAACGGCGCCCAGGGCACCACCGCCGCCGGCCACGTCGTCGAGGCCTTCGGCCTGTTCGTGTCGGCCAACTCGCTCGCCGTCGGCGTGATCATCTTCCTGATCATCACCGTGATCCAGTTCGTCGTCATCACCAAGGGCGCCACGCGCATCGCCGAAGTCGCGGCCCGCTTCACGCTGGACGGCATGCCCGGCAAGCAGATGGCCATCGACGCCGACCTGAACGCCGGCAGCATCGACGAGGCCGAGGCCCGTCGCCGCCGCACCGAGATCGCCCGCGAATCGGACTTCTACGGGGCCATGGACGGTGCCAGCAAGTTCGTCCGCGGCGACGCCATCGCCGGCATCATCATCACGTTCGTCAACATCCTCGGCGGCCTCTACGTCGGCATGGTCGAGCACAACCTCTCGCTGATGCAGTCGCTCGAAATCTACACCAAGCTGACCATCGGCGACGGCCTCGCCAGTCAGATCCCCGCGTTCATCATCTCAGTCGGCGCGGGCATGCTCGTTACCCGCAGCACGGGCCAGACCAACATGGGCGAGGAAGTGCTCGGCCAGTTGCTCGCCAAGCCGACGGCCCTGCTCGTCGCCGCGGGCTTCCTCTTCGTCATGACGTTGACGCCGCTGCCGAAGGTCCCCCTGCTGACCATGGCCAGCGGGTGCGGCCTGCTCGCCTATTTCCTGAAGCGCACGCAGACGCGGGCTGCCGTGCGGCAGGTCACCGAGCAGCGCACCCGGGAGCGGGCCAAGCCTGAGAAGATCGAGAGCCACCTCAGCGTCGACCCGCTCGAACTGCAGGTGGGTTTCGGGCTGGTCCGGCTGATCGACCGCGCCCGCGGCGGCGACATGCTCGACCGCATCGCGGGCATCCGCAAGCAGATCGCCCTCGACCTGGGCCTGGTCGTGCCGCCGGTGCGCATCCGCGACCACGCCGAACTCAAGCCGCACCAGTATCGCGTTCTGCTCCGCGGGCAGGAGATCGCGCGCGACGAGCTTTACCCCGACCAGTTGCTGGCCATCGACTCCGGCCTGGCCAGCCAGCACCTGAATGGCATCGAGGTACGCGAGCCGGCCTTCGGCCTGCGCGCCTGGTGGATCGAACCCGCCCAGCGCGACCACGCCGAGCGGGCGAACTACACGATCGTCGAGCCGTCCGGCGTGCTCGCGACGCACCTCACCGAGATCATCAAGCGGCACGCCGCCGACCTGCTGACGCGCGCGGACACCCAGGCCCTGCTGGACCATCTCAAGCAGCGCAACGCCGGCCTCGTCGACGAGGTCGTGCCCAACCTGCTGAAGACCGGGCAGGTGCAGAAGGTGCTGCAGGGCCTGCTGCACGAGCGCGTGCCCGTCCGCGACCTGGAGACTATCCTCGAAATCCTCGGCGACTGGGCGCCGAAGACCAAGGACCTCGAAATCCTGACGGAGTACGCCCGCAACGGCTTGGCCCGCACGATCTGCGCCCAGTACAAGGATCCCGCCGGCGTCATCCACGTCGTGACGCTCGATCCCGCGACGGAGGATTACATCCAGGGCAACATCCAGCGGCTCGAGAGCGGCTCGTCGCTCGCGCTGCCGCCCGACCGCCAGGCCGAGCTGGCCGTGAAATGCAAACGCCAGGTGGAAGCCGCCGCCGCCAATGCCGGCGCCGCGCCGGTCGCCGTGTTGTGTTCTCCCCAGGTGCGCCTGTGGACCCGCCGGGTCATCGAGCCCGTGCTGCCGCAGACGCCCGTGCTCGCGCTCAACGAGATCGTGCGCGGCATCGATGTCCAGGCTCACGGAGTAGTCAGCCTTGAATTCCAGCGTGCGAACGTTCCAAGCCCCGTCCATGCGTGAAGCGCTGGAGCGCGTCAAAAGCGCGCTGGGGCCCGACGCCGTCATCCTCGGGACGCGCAGCCTGCCGGCGCCCGGCCTGGGCGGACTGGCCGGGCGGCAGCGCGTCGAGATCACCGCGGCCCCGCCGGGCCTGGCCACGCCGGCCCCGCGCGTCCGCCGGCGGCGCGCGGAAACCGCGTCCGCCGCCGCACCCGCCGCCCAGGCGGAAACACCGGCGCTGCCCCAGCACCTGTACCCGTACTACGTTCAGTTGGTCCAGAATGAAGTGGCCGCGGAACTTGCCGCGCGCCTCGTCCGGCAGGCGGCCACGCGCGTCACCGATGGCCCCCACACCGAGCCTACCGTGCTGCGCGCCGCCCTGCGCGATTACATCGCGCAACTGCTGCCCCAGGCTGGCGGCATCGACCTCTCCGCGGGCACGCCGCGGCGCGTCGCGCTGGTCGGCCCGTCGGGCAGCGGCAAGACGACCACGCTGGCGAAGCTGGCCGCGCACTTCAAGCTGCGCCAGCGG
This sequence comes from Phycisphaerae bacterium, assembly GCA_017999985.1. Taxonomy (NCBI): domain Bacteria; kingdom Pseudomonadati; phylum Planctomycetota; class Phycisphaerae; species Phycisphaerae bacterium. The sequence goes on from JAGNKU010000001.1 coordinate 640,848, forward strand.
CGCCGGGTCGCGCTGCTCTCGCTGGATACGCATCGGCTGGCGGCGCACGAGCAGCTGCGCCGCTACGCCGAGGTCATCGACGTCCCCCTGCACACCGCGCAGACGATTGCCGAGGTCAAGCAGTGCCGCCAGGCGCTTGCCGACGTGGACGTGCTGCTGATCGACACGCCCGGCGTCGGGCTGCGCGAGCAGGGCCGCTTCGCCCGCCTTGCCACACTGCTCCGCGCGGCGCGTCCCGATGAGACGCACCTCGTCGTGCCTGCGTCGCTCGCACCCGAGGTCCAGGTGCGCGTCGCGCAGAGCTTCGCGCCGCTGGGCGTGGCCCGCGCCGTGCTCACGCGCCTGGACGACGCCGTCGGCTTCGGCGTCGTCCTGAACGTCGTGCAGCGTCTGAACCTGGGCGTGTCGTACCTCACCACCGGGCAAAATGTGCCCAATGACATCGAAGAGGCTTGCAGCACACGCGTGGCGGAATTACTGTTAGCGCCCAACGCGTAAGGCGGCGGGGCGCGGTCGTCCGATAATGGACCACGTCCACGGCGTGCATCTGGGACGGGTGGCGGAAGGGAAGCCGGCCGGGGGTTGTGTTGTCACGCTCCTCAGCGGCAAGGGCGGCATCGGCCAGACCAACGTCGCGCTGAATCTCGGCCTCGCGCTCGCGCGCCGCGGCTGCCGCACGCTGCTGCTCGATGCACACGCCAGCCCACCCGCGGCCCGACTCCTACTCGGAAGCTCCCTGTGCACCACGGCCCGCGCGCTGCGGCCGCACGGCAGCCGGCGGCCGCGCGCGCCCGCCGAACTACTGGCCCTCGGGTCTGCGCCGGTCGAACTCGGGCGGGCCGCGGACCGCGACGCGGCCGGCATCGAGAACTCCACGACGCTCACGCGCCTGCGCCGCCGTTACGACGTACTGCTCGTGGATTGCGGCAGCTGCCTGAACCGCGTGACCGTGGCACTCGCGCGGGCCAGCGATCTGCGCATCTGGCTCACCGCGCCGGAACCCGCGGCCCTCGCCGGCACGTACGCCGCGGTGAAGGCGCTTACCGCCTGCGGTTGCCTGGGCCGCTCCGGGGTCGTCGTGAACATGGCGCGCTCCCGGTCGGATGCGGCGCAGACCGCCGGGCGTCTGGCGAGCGTGGCGCAACGCTTTCTCGGACTCACGCTGGAACTGCTCGGTTACGTGCCGTTCGATGCTCACGTCCCCGCCGCCGTCCGGCAGCGCCGGCCGCTGCTCGTGCGGTTTCCGCGCTGTCCCGCAAGTGTGCACATTGACGCGCTTTGCGACCGGCTCGGCCCCGCGGTGCCGGGGGGGCGGCGGCGCAGCGGCGTGTGGGCGCACGTTGCCAGCCTGTTTCTTTAGCCTGATCCTCTGAGGGTTTTCCCTGCCCGGGGACGGAAATGCGGGGGTTCGTCGGGCGCTTCGGGTCTCCGGATACAAGGCCGCGCCGTACCAGACCGATAGGAATCTCGGAAGCCGATATGATCCGACACACCGGTGCACAAATCGGTCTGCTCGCATTTGCCGTCGCGGTCGTGGCGGGTCTGTACGCGGGGAACCCGGCGACGGTCATTCTTATGCGCGCGCTGCTGGCACTGCTGGGCGGGGTCGTGATTGGCCAGCTCGCGGGCTGGGCGGCCAAGCTTGTCCTGCGCGACCACCTGCAGAGACGCAAGCTGCACATCGATCGGGAGCACCTGGAGGCCATGCGGGCGCTGACTCCACCAGCCGACGTGCGTGAGGCGACGGCTGAGCCGGCCGAAGTGAGTTAGGATGATGAATCGAGGCATGCGTTCCAACGGGCGGCTTCGCCGGGTCAGTCGCGACCACCACGCGCAGTCGTTCCCCGATGCCGAGAGCCTGGCCACCGCGTGGCGCGAGTTTCGGGCGAGCGGCGACGATCACATCCGCAACCGCCTGATCGAGCACTACCTGTACCTGGTGCGCTACAACGCCGAGCGGATCGGCGCGAAACTGCCGGACGAGGTCGATGTCGATGACCTGATGAGCGCCGGCATCTTCGGGCTGGTCGACGCGCTGGACGCGTTCGATGTCGAGCGCGGCGTGAAGTTCGAGACATACTGCGCGCCGCGCATTCGCGGGGCGATTCTGGACGAGCTGCGCAACATGGACTGGGTGCCGCGGCTGGTTCGCCATCGGGCCCACAAGCTGGCCGACGCCACGCGGGCGCTGGAGGCCGAGCTCGGCCGCGTACCGAACGATGAAGAGGTGGCCCGCCGGCTGAACATGACCCGGCCGCAGTTCCACAAGCTGCTGCAGGACGCGAACGCCGTCTCACTGATCTCGCTGTCGCGCAAGTACACCGACCCGGACTCGCAGCGCGACGTGTTTGAGATCGACGTGCTGCCCGACGACCGCGGCAGCGACCCGGTGGTCGAGGCGCAGAAGCAGGATCTCAAGGACCTGATCACGCGCGGCCTGAGCCGGGCCGAGCGGCTGATCGTCGTGCTGTACTACTACGAGCAGATGACCATGAAGCAGATCGGGCAGACGCTGGACCTCTCCGAGTCCCGCGTCAGCCAGATGCACTCCGCCATCCTGGATCGTCTGCGGGCCCAGTTGCAGGCCCGGCGAAAGGAGCTGGTGCCCGACCTGCAGTGACCGGCGAGGACGACCCGTGTCCACCATCCCTCCCAACTGGCTCGGCTCCATCATCCAGACCCAGGGTGCGCAGACGCGGGCGGTCGGTGACAAGCAGAGCGCCAGCGCCGCCCAGGCGGAACGCACCGGCGACGGCTTCGCCGAGAAGCTCCAGGACGTGATCGAGGAGACCGACCGCGACAGCCAGGTCTACTCCGACGCCGAAGGCAGCGGCAGCCAAGGCCGCCCCAGCGACACCCCCCCGCCCGAAGAGGAGCTTGCGGCGGAGGACACCAGCCCGCCGGACACCGGCGGTGGCGGGTTGGATTTGCAGGCCTGACCGCCGCCGGGGGGGGGAAACCCATTCAGACGGCCGTGTGCTCGCCGCGCGCGTCCAGCGCATCCCGCAGCGCCTTGAGGGCGCGCTGTGTAAGGGCGACCACCGCGTCCTCGGACTTCCCCAGCCGCTCGGCTACTTCCGTGAGCGGCCGGCCGTCCAGAAAACGCAGCTCGATGACGCGGCGATAGGCCTCGGGCAATTGAGACACGCACGTCATCAACGCCGCGACGGCCTCGTCGTGGCGGACGATGCGACTGGGAGTAGTCGAATCACGATAGATCTGGTCGAGCAGTGTCCCGTACGAACCGCTTTGATCGCCAATCCCCGGCGCTGCCTCACGGGCGACGTCCCGCTGCGCGCGATGCGCACTGCGATACAGATCGACCAACTTGTGGTCGAGAATCGTCAGGACCCAGTTCAGGAAGGATGCGGGTCCACGCTGCTCGAAGCGGGCCACCCGCTGGAAAAGCTGCAGGTAGAACTCCTGCAGCACGTCCTCTGGGCTCAGGCGAGCGCGGATGCTCGGATCGAGTCGCGTGTTCACCCGTGCAACCAGGATCGGATGATACGTCGCCAGCAGCTTGGCCAGGGCCAATTGGTCCCCCGCGGCCGCCGCCGTGATCCACAGTTCAGTCTGGCCGCTGGCACTCATCCGCTGACCTCGGGGCCTGCTGGCCGCCAGAGAGGCGTCGCTATTGTACCGCGCGAGCCGGACGCGCAGTGGCCAGGCGTGCCCGCGTGCCCGCACAGGATTGCCGGCAGACTGGCGGCGAATTACGATGCCCATGTCACCGGGGCCAGAGGCTTATGAGTGTCGGTCCACCCCAGGATGACATGCCCGCCAGCCCGTTGATCGCGGCGCTGATCAACGAGTACTTCGATCGTCGCCAGTCTGGAGAGGATCTCAGCCCGGAGCGCTTCGCGGCCGAGCATCCCGAGGTATCGGCCGAATTGCGTCCGTATCTTGATGGTCTCAGCCTGATCGATCGTGCGCGCTCGGCCGTCAGTGCGGATTCGTTTGCCCCGCCGCCCGCGGCCACGGCTGGGCTGCCGCCGATCGCCGGCTATCAACTGCTGGAAGAGATCGGTCGGGGCGGCATGGGGGTCGTCTACCGCGCCTTGCAGATCGCCACGAAGCGCATCGTCGCGATCAAGGTGATGCTGGCCGGACCATTTGCCTCCGACACCGCGCGTCGCCGGTTCGCGCGCGAGGTCGAATTGGCGGCCCGACTCGACCGGCCGGGCATTGTACGCGTGCTCGAAAGCGGCACCGTGGCCGGGCAGCCATACTATGCGATGGATTACGTCGCCGGCGTCGGGCTGGCGCGCCATCTGAAAGACACGGCGCCCGATGTCCGCCAGATCGTCGCGCTCTTCGCACTAATCGCCGCGACGGTCGAAGAGGCGCATCAATGTGGCGTCGTGCACCGTGATTTGAAACCCGCCAACGTGCTCGTCGATCAGGAGGGGCGCCCGCGGATCCTCGACTTCGGCCTGGCCAAGGCGGTCGATCTGAGCGGGTCTGATGCCGCCTCGTTCTTTACGACGCTGTCGAGTCCGGGGCAGGTCATGGGCACCCTGGCCTACCTCTCGCCTGAGCAGGCCGCGGGCATTCCGACTGAAGTCGACGCCCGCACGGATGTATATGCCCTGGGCGTGATGCTCTTCGAAGCGCTCACGGGCCAGCTGCCGATCGACCCCAACGGCCGCCCGTCGGACGTCCTGCAGCGCATCCTCGAATGTCCGCCCCGCCTGCCTTCGCACCTGGCGCCCCAGGTGGATGCGGACCTCGAAACGATCGTGTTGAAAGCGCTGGCGAAACAGAAGGAGCATCGTTACGCCAGCGCGCGCGAGCTGGCGGAGGACCTGCGCCGCTACCTGGCCAACGAGCCCATCCTCGCCCGGCGGCCCAGCAGTCTGTACTTGGTGCGGAAGAAGCTGCGCAAACACCGGCTGCAGATTGTCGTCGCGGGGGCCGCACTGGTGGTCGCCGCGCTCGTGCTCTGGGGTGGCGGCGCGTGGTTCCAGCGGCAAGAAGCACAGCGTGCGGCCCGCGAGATAGCCGATGCACGGCGCGAGGCCCTCCGCGCCCAACAGAACCTGGACGTCGGCGACATCAACAGCGCGGCCACGCTCGCCGCAGGCATCTACGCGCGCTACGCCACGGTGGTACCAGACGCCCTGCTGGTGCTGGCGAAAACGCGCTTCTATGGGCGCGCCACGGATTCCGCGATCACAGAGCTTGAGCGGCAGCCACGCGATCTGCCGGACTACTGGGCCACGCGGGTATTGCTGGCCGAAATCTATCGCACGCTGGGCAATTCCGTGCGGGCCGACCAGTTGGTCGCCGAGGTCGCCCCACTCATTCCGGACACGGCGGACGCCTGGTATCTGCGCTCGCTCGCCACGCTCAGCTTTGCGGAGGCCGCCCGGTGCGCGCAGCGCGCGGTCGAACGCGATTCAGGGCACGCCCTGGCCTTGTCGCGGCTGGCACGCCTGCAGACCCAGTTGGACCAGTTGGATGAGGCCTTGGCGACGGCGCGCCGGCTTGTGCAGGTCCAACCCGCTGATCTCGACGCACGCCTGCTTGAAGCCGAGGTTCTGCTTCGCCGACACGCCTTCAAGCTGGTCGTGGACATCTGCACGGAGGTTCTGCAGGCTCACCCCGATTTTCAGATCGCGCGTGTGTACCGGGCACATGCGTACCGGCGGCTGAAGCGCTTTGACTTAGCGCTGGCTGATTACGATGCGCTGATGGCTCCGGGAACGGCCCGACCGGGCACGGTGCCCATTTGGTACTGCTACCAGCGGGCTGCCGTCCTATGGATGATGGGCCGCGCCACAGACGCCTTGGCTGATTACGAGCAGGTGCACGCGGTGGTTGGACGCCCGCACTATGCGGACGCGCGGCGCGCTGTGATCTTGCACGAGCTGGACCGCGACACAGAGGCGCTGCTTGTGCTCGATGAAGCTATACGTCAGACCGATGAGCCTTGGCTCGCGCAGATTCTCGCCTGCCTGGCGGGCCGGACAGCGCCCGCGGAACTGGTCCAGGCTGCGGAGGGGATGGCACCGACGGCTCCTGGCGTGCGCGCTCGGACCTGCGAAGCTTTCTACTATGCGGGTGAGACCTGCCTTTGGAGAGGCGAACACAGCGCAGCCCGCGCCTGGTTTCAGCGCTGCCTGCAGACGGGCGTCGAGTTTGACCCCGGCGTCTTCCGCCCGACGCCCATGAATGAGTACGAGCTCGCCGAATGGCGGCTGGCAAACCTGCCCGCCACTGACTCCCAGCCGGGCGGCCCGTAAGCACCCTCAGAGTCCTTGGAGCGCCAAACAGAGCCCCCCTCCTTCTCAGGGAGGGGGCCGGGGGGAGGGTCGAAGCGCCAGGCGTAACACTCCCATCCTGGGAGGAGGACGGTCTTGACCGCCGTTCTTGCTATTGGCGCGTCGTCTGTGAGTTCCGGCGACGTTTCCTTATTAGGCCGGCGGCCTGACGCTTGCCCGCAGGCTGGGCTCGTGGCCGCCCGCCATAAAGGAACACGCGGGCCGGGAAGGGGCCCTGCTCACAGAAGGAGACGAGATCATGAAAGCGTGCACGAGAGCGCTGGGCGTGCTGGTTGCGATGCTGTGTAGCGCCAGCCCCCTGCAAGCGGACGCCGTGGAGTGCCAGGTATCGCCCAACTTGCCGTCGGCATACGATCGTTTTGGCTGGTCCGTTTCGGTTTCAGGCTCCTTGGCGACCACCAGGAGAGCCGTCGTGGGTGCTCCGGAGTGGGCCAGCAAGCCTGGCTCGGTCTACGTTTTCCAGCGCAGCGGGAGCACGTGGCCGCAGCAGGCGGAGCTCAACTTCGGGGGCCCGAATACGAGCTATTTCGGCTCGTCCGTCTGCATCGACCGGGGCAACGGCCTCTTCATCGTGGCGGGCGCACCGGGCAGCGACTCCGGGACCGGCGCCGCCTACCTCTACCGCTACTCGGGCGGGAGCAGTTGGACCCAGATCGGCGCGCTCGCTCCCGCGATGGGGGAGCTGTCGAACGGCGATCGCTTCGGCAAGTCGGTGTCGATTGACCTCGAGAACACGGTCGTCGTGGGCGCTCCGCTGCACCACCACGGAGGCCTGATCGACTGCGGCGCCGCCTATGTCTTCTACAAAGACCCGAACGACCCGAACGATTGGGGATTCAAGAAGGAGCTCGTGGCCAGCGATCGGGCCAAGTGGGACGAGTTCGGCACGGCCGTCGCGATCAGCCCGGTCTACCCGACTGCCAACAACGAATACATTATCGTCGGCGCGCCCAAAGACGATCACAGCGGGCACTCTGACGCGGGTTCGGCTTACATCTTCGAGCGCCACTACGGCGGGATCGACAACTGGGGCGAACGCAAGAAGCTCATCGCCGCGGATCCCACGAGCGACTATTTCGGCTACTCCGTCGCCATCGACGGCGATTACGCGGTCGTGGGCGCGCCCATCAAGAGCGACTTTGACACCGGCACCGGCGCCGTGTACGTGTTCTACCGCAACCAGGGTGGCACGGACCAGTGGGGGCAATTGCACAAGATCTACTCTCTGTTCCCGTCCAACAACGCCAATTTCGGCACTTCGGTCGCCATCCAGGGCACGCGGATCGTGGTCGGTGCGAAGTACGACCTGATCTCCTGCGGCGCGGCCTACGTCATCGAGTTTGACATGTCCGGCTGGGACCAGGTGGCCCAACTGGTACCCAGCAACGGCGCCTATCACGACTACTTCGGCTACTCGGTTGCCGTGGTGGACGACCTGGTGCTCGCCGGGGCACCGGAAAACGGCGCCAACGGCACGGAAGCCGGCATGGCCTACGTATACGACATCAGCGATCTGACGCCCTCCAACGACGATTGCGGCGGCAAGGCCTCCCTGCCCATCGGCGAGGTGCTCGACCTGCCGTTCGCGACGAATGCGGCGACGTTTGACGGGATGGGCACGTGCATGTCGGGACCGAACGTCTGGTACTGCTATACGCCGTCCTTCACGGGCACTGCCACGATCACCCTGGATGCCGCCTATGACGCGAAGCTCGCGGTGTACGACGGCTGCGCGTGCGGCTCCGGCACGCAGCTGGGCTGCGCCGGCGGCCCCGCGGCGCAGTGCACGCTCTCGGTTACTCAAGGCAATCTGTACCAGATCGAGATCGGCGGCAACGGCACGGAGACCGGTCCGGGCCGCTTGAGCATCACGTGTGGCGCCAGCGCGCTGTGGGAGGTGGATTTCAATACCGGCATCCCGGGCGATTGGACCATCATGGACTATGCCGGCACAAACGTATTGTGGCAGTTGAACACCACTTGGGTTGACGACAACTGGACCGGCGGCGACGGCACGTGCGCGGAAGTGAATGCAAACAAGGCCGGTAACAAGCGGTACGACACCGCGCTCATCAGCCCTGAGTTCATGGTCCCGCCCGGGGCCGTGCTCGAGTACGACACGAATTACCAGGACTTCCAGCCCGGCTACGACCTGGCGGACGTCGACATCAGTTTCGACGGCGGCAGCGTCTGGTCCAACCTGTCGCGATGGGACGACGACCACGGCATGTTCAAGAACCTCCCCGGGGAGCACGTTCAGATCGAACTTGGGGCATACACTGGTGCGACCGTCCGCGTGCGTTTCCGCTACTACAATCCGATCGCCAGTTCGAACGAGTACTGGCAGGTCGACAACGTGATGGTGACCGGTCAGGGGATCGTGCTCGCGGCCTGCTGCTTTGACGACAGCTCGTGTCAGTATGTTACGGAGTTGGAGTGCGGCGGCGCCGGCGGCACCTGGCAGGGCGTTGGCACGAGCTGCGAAACCGTCACGTGCCCGCTCATCGCGGGTGCCTGTTGTGTCGGCGGCGCGTGCGTCGCGACCACGACGCAAGCCGCGTGCGTGGCCCTCGCCGGCGAATGGCACGAGGGGGAGGACTGCGTTCTCTTTGAGTGCCCGGTGGCCTCCGTCTGGTACTTCGATGACGCGGGCGTGAGTGGCTGGGGCCAAACCTACGAGGCGCCCCTGTGGGAGTGGATGGACGCAGGTCCGCTGCCGGAATGCACGATGCAGGACCTGGACCCGGAGAATCCCTACTATGCCGTGACCCCAGCGATCACGTACGATTATTCCGGTTACCACTTCTACGCCAAGATCTGGCTGGCGAACAACTATCCCGAGTCATTCGAGCCAGTCACGGTTGAGCTGCACCGCGGCTGGGGTGAGGGCGAGGGCCCGCTCATCGCGTCCACGACGGTGTACGTGACCGAGCAGATGAACGAGGTTTTCCCAGGCTGGCCGCACATCTTTGACCTCGGCACGATTTCTGACCTGGTACTCAACCAGGAATCCCTGGTGCTCAAGATCATCTACACCGGTTGGGGCGGCGACACCCACATCTGTTGGAACGGAGAGTCTTGCCCCAGTGCACTGCACGCGCTGGCCCCCAGCGAGCCCCCCGGCATTGACACGGTGGTCTGCGAGCCGCAGGGCGGTGACAACCCCAGCCATCCGAGCACCTACTGGTATGACGTCACGCCAGGCGATGCGTATGGCCGGTGCGACTTTCACGTGCAGGTCTTCGACCCCAACCCCGAGAATTACCTGGCCTGGTCGATCACGCCGGAGCCCTGGCCGGCAGGGAACGAACCCACCTGGGAGTTCTTCGTCCAGCAGGTGGGCTCCGAGTGGTGGGCGACGTGGCGGGATCCGAACTGCGTCTACCCCATCACGACCGGTACCACCCGCTTTACGTTTGAGAACAGCAACCCGCCGACGTGGGGCGACTGGCGCGTCACCATCGGCGCGAGCGTCAACCCGCATGTCTGGGTCAGCGATTTCAGCGGCGCGCACTTCATGCAGTCCGACGGCGATGGGTACCGCGTACACGTCCCGCTGGCGAACATCCACGCCTTCAACTATACGCAGGACCTAGTGGGCGTCTGGAAAGCGGATTCCGCCTGGGGCGACCTCGACGGCGACGGAGACCTCGACCTCGTCTACTCGGGTGAGAGCAATGACGGACTGGTTACGAAAGTGTACACCAACCAAGGCGGCACGCTCACGTACGCCTACGACCGCTTCGGCGTCCAGAACGAGAGCAGCGGCAACCTGGCGCTGGGTGACTGCGATGGTGACGGCGACCTAGACCTCGTCGTCGCCGGCAACTCGAACGCCGGTGCCAGCAATCGCCTCTACCGGAACGACGGTGCCGGCGTTCTCACCTGGGACCAGACGCAGACGCTGGTCGGCCTGAACTACGCCTCGCTCGCGTGGGGCGACTACGACCTCGACGGCGATCTCGACCTGTACGTCCAGGGGCACGACGGCACCGCCGCGCGGGCCATCCTCTACCGGAACGGCCCGCTCGGCACACTCACCGCGGACACCGGACAGACTCTGGTCGGCCTCTACGCCGGCTCGGCGGACTGGGGCGATTGGGACGGCGACGGCGACCTGGACCTCATCGTCACCGGCGTCGATGGCACCGGTCGCCAGACCATCCTCTACAAGAACAATCCGACCGGCACGCTGGTTAACGACGGCAACCATGCCCTGCCAGGTGTGAGCCTTTCGGATACCGCCTGGGGCGACCTCGAGGGCGATGGCGACCTGGACCTGGCCTTCACCGGCGAGACCAGCGCGGCCCAGCGTTACGCATGCGTTTACACGAACGATGGGGCCGGCGGCTTCACCATGTACGGGCCAAACGTGCGCGCGATCTACCGCAGCTCGTGTGCGCTGGGCGATTACGACAACGATGGTGATTTGGATGTCGCGTTCTGCGGCTACGATGGTGGCGGCCTGTATACCGTCGTCGGCACGAACACAGGGACCGAGTTGTCACAGGACTACTACCTGCAAAGCGTGCGGGAAGGTTCGCTGAACTGGGTCGATGTCGACGCGGACGGCAATCTCGACCTGTTCATGACGGGCGCCGACTGGGGCCAGAAATTCGCCCGACTCTACTGGAACACCGGCGGCCTGCTCAACACGTATCCGAGGCCGGCGAGCACCATGCTTGCCCAACAGTGTGGGGGCCTGTCGCTCGCTTGGGACGGTGCCACCGACACCGAGACGCCCGGCCCGGGGTTGTACTACTGCGTCCGGGTCGGCACCACCAGTGGCGGGAATGACGTCATGTCGGGCACGTACAGCACGCCGTTGATGGGCAATGCCGGCCAGGGGGCCGCGTATTGGCTCGATCTGCCGGCGCACCAGTATTTCTGGAGCGTTCGTGCGGTCGATTCCGGGTTGGCGGCTTCGCCGTGGACGCCCGAGCAGGTGGCCTGGTGCCTGGGCGACGTCAACTGCGACGGCGTCGTCAACTTCCGCGACATCAACCCGTTTGTACTGCTGCTGAGCAACCCGACGGCTTATCAGGCGCAATACCCGACTTGCCCGACGGCCAACGGCGACATCAACTGCGACGGCGCGGTCGGCTTTCGCGACATCAACGCGTTCGTGGCGCTCATCGCGAGCGGCGTCTGCAGTTGATGGGTTCTGCCTGGACATGACGTCCGGCGTGCTGAGAACGGCGGCCGGCACCGAGCGGCGACTGCGGTGCCGGCTGCCGTGACCTTCCCGAGGCCGCCTTTGGCGCCAGGCGCGGGGCGCCGGTCGGCCGTTCTACAGCACCAGCTTATACCCCACGGCGTGCGCGGTCAGGATGTATCGCGGTTTGGCCGGGTCCGGCTCCAGCTTCCGCCGGAGGCTCACGATATGGTTGTCCACCGTCCGGTCCGCCGGGCCGACGCCCACGCCCCAGATGCGATTCAGCATGTCCGCGCGCGGCACTGCCTCGCCCACCTGCTCGTGCAGCATCCGCAGGATCTCGGATTCGTAGTAGCCCAGCGGCAACTCGCCGGTGGGCGCGATGATCACCTGCCGGGCGAGGTCCACTTCGCGGTCGCCGATGCGGAAGCGGACCTGGGCCGCCGGGGGCGCGCCGGCGGCGCGGCGCAGGGCGGCGTGCACGCGGGCCAGCAGTTCGCGCAGGCTGAACGGCTTGGTCACGTAGTCGTCGGCGCCCAACTCGAGCCCGCGGACCTTGTCGATCTCCTGTCCGCGGGCCGAGAGGATCACGATCGGCATCGTATAGCCTGCGGCGCGCAGCCGGCGGCAGATCTCGAAGCCGTCCAGATCAGGCAGCATGATGTCCAGCAACACAAGGTCGGTGGGGTGCTCGGTGACCAGCCGCAGGCCGGTCTGCCCGTCGGCGCCGTGGGCGACGGTGTGCCCCTCGAATTCCAGGTTGTCGCGCAGCCCCATCGCGAGATCAGGTTCGTCTTCGATGATCACTATGCGGGCCATGTCAGGTCTTCACGTTCGCGAAGTGCAGGACCGCCACCGGGCCGAACACCAGCACGGGGATCGCGGTCGCGATCCGCGCCTCGGCGGCGTCCGAGGACATGCTGTGGCTGACGAACACCAGCCCGAAGCACGCCCCGGTCAATAGCAAGGCCTTGCCACCGGCGACGAGCACGTTGCCCGGCTCGCGCGTCAGGAAGAACGGAATCGCCAGCAGCATGAGGATCCAGGTCAACAGCGGCTGTGTGAAGCGGATGTCGCGGGCCTTCGCCACGGCCGGCAGGTTCGGCAGATTGCGGCTCTTCAGCAGCATGTTCATCTGCGCGATGCTCATCAGGTCGGCCCACTGCGACGACTGGCGCAGCAGGATCTGCTCCGGCGACAGCCCGAATGCATACTCGGCCAGCGGCTGCCATTGAATGGGCCGCGCGAGCCCCTCTTCTTCGAACGCCGGCCCCATGCCCTGGCGCGCCCCGCGGTCGAGCACCCAGACCTGGCGGTCGGCGTCGTAGCGGGCCGAGTCGGCGCGGAGCAGGTGCTTGGGGGCGCCGCTTTCGTCCGGCTCGATGATGTAGACGCCGTTGAGCACGCCGGCCTGCAGGTGCAGCTCCTGGGCGACGAGGATGGCGTTGCGGTCGTCGCGGACACAGCTCACCTGCACTTCGCGCACGTCGGTGAGATCCGCGTGCCGCCGCGCGATCTTGTCGGCGAAGCGCGGCACGAGCAGCTCGCTGTTCGCCATCCACAGCGCCACCAGCGCGATCGAACACACCAGCGCCGGCAGCGCCAGGCGCTGCAAGGGCACCCCGGCCGCGACCAGCGGCGTCAGCTCGTTGTTCTTCAGCAGCATGGCGTAGGTGAAGGCGGCGGCGATGGCCATGAGGACCCCGCCGAGCTGCGCGTAGTACAGCGGCAGGTTGTGGCCGTAATAGTCGGCCATGTTGACGAGCACCGCCCCCGCGGAGAGCGTGCGGTCCTTGGTGAACTCGTCGAGGTTTACGAGCACGTCGCTGAAGATGTACAGGCCGAAGCCGATCAGCATCAGGATGAGATAGCTGCCGAGAAACGTGCGGCCGACGTAGCGGTCGATCGTGGTCATCGCCGCACCCCCAGGCGCAGGATCATGCCGTCGGCCAGCAGCATGAGCACCAGCCCGCCCCAGGTGACGAACGGACCGATCGGACTGATGTGGGGGTCCTCGGTCAACTGGCGCCCCAGCACGAGCAGGATGAGCACCACAAAGAACGGGATCAGCGCCAGGCCGAAGGCGGCCAGGGCGCGCGAACCGCGGAAGATGATCCCCAGCGCAGCGCCCATCAGCAGCGTGACCAGTGCGCTGCTGCAGTAGGACAGGCGGAAGTTGATCGTCCCGACGATCTTGCGCAGGAGCTGCTGGGCCGACTTCTGGAGCCCGATGCGCCGGTCACCGAGCGCCTGGTCGAGCGGCAGGTCGACGTCCGGGTCGAGCACGGCGGCGGCGGTGACCCGCTGGGCGTCCTGCACGACCTCGGGCGGGATGTGCAGGCGGTCGAGATTGAGGGTCTCCTTGCGGCGGGCCGCGGCGGGCTGTCCCGGGCGCAGGTCATATTCGAGCACGTCCTGCTCGGGTGACTGCACGAGCCGGAGCTCGACGAGCGGGTCGGGCAGCGGCAACGTGCTGACGTCGATGCGGTGCGCCTCGTACGCGAGCCGGGGTTGCCCGTCGGCACCGCGGACCGCGACGCGGCCGCGCGTCAGCGTCAGGCTGTCGCGGCCGGCCTGGGCCCGCGCGGCGGTCAGCGTGTAGGCCTGGCCGTAGTCGTCGTGCAGTTGCACGGCCTCGCCCGCCTGCAGGCGCACCACGCAGTGCTCGTAGAAGCGGGCCCGCGTGACATCGATCAGGAAGCGCTGCAGCTCGTCGGCGAGGCGCGGCGATTCCCACGGGGCGCGTCGCCAGCGCAGCAGGAGGCGCAGATCGGTGGTGGTGAGCCGGAACGGCGTCGGCGTGGGCACGGTGATGCGGGTTTCCTGGTCGGTGATGGTCAGCGCGCGCTTGCCCACCTCGAAATCCTGTCCGTCCCGGATGTGGAAGGTGACCTCGAGCGGGGTAACGCGCGTGTCGAACGCGCACAGCACGTAGCGCGCCGCGGCGAAGCGCACCAGGTCACCGTTCCGGTTCAGCTGCAGGAACGTCGGGTTGGTCACCAGCAGGTAGTGGAGGCCGTCGGCGACCTCGAAGTACTTGGCGCGCAGCGCGGCGTCCGAAACATAATCCACCTTCTCGGCGGTGAACGTGTAGCGGTCTTCGCCCTCGCGCCCGCGGTGGACAAAGCCCTTCTGCTGCAACTGCTGCGCGACCAGGTCGCGGATGTTGCTGCGCGTGAAGCTGTCGATACGCTGCATGAAGCTCGGGATGATGAAACTGCCGAACAGCAGGCTGAACGCGGCCACGAAGACCGACAGCAGCACTGCGGCGAGCAGCAGGCGGTGGATGTTGATCCCGGCCGCGCGACAGGCCAGCAATTCGTTGTCCGCCGCCAGGCGGCCGTAGACCATCGCGGTCGCGAACAGCGCGGCCATCGGCATGGTTAGCGTCACGACAATCGGGATCAGGATGGGCACGAACCCGAACACGTCGCCGGCGGAAACGCCCTCGTAGCGCACAATGTTGTACAGGCCGCCGCCCATCGTGAAGAGCACGGTGAGGGCCGCCAGCGCCAGACCAAAGGTCTTGAGCAGCTCGCGCAGGACGTAGGTGTGCAGCGTGACCATTAACGCAGCCTGCGCGCAGGGCAAACCACGGGGTGCCGGGCCACGGGCGTGCGGAAAACCGGATGCATCCGGACCAATCTAGTGCCGGCCGGGGGGCTGTCAAGCGGCCGGGCCGCGCCCCCCGCGCCCGGCTGCCGCGAACCGGGTTGCGACCAGCGCGTTGAATTCCGCCGCAAGCGCCCGCTCGTCCAGCGCCGCGATGCGTCCGTCCTGGACGACCGCGCGCCCCGCGACGTACACGCGCTCGGCCCGCGGCGCTGCACACAGCACCAGCGCGGCGAGCGGATCGTGCGCCGCGGCGCCCGCCAGCGCGACGTCGTCCAGGTTGAACATCGCCAGGTCCGCGGCGGCGCCCGGGTGCAAATGACCCAGTTCGGCCCGGTGCAGGCACGCGGCCCCGCCGCGCGTCGCGAGCCAGAGCGCCTCGGCAGCGGACAGCCAGGGCGCGCTGGACTGCGTCAGCACCGGTGGCATGCGGCCAACGAGCAGCGCCTGCTTGGCTTCGGCGAGCAGGTTGCCGCCGTCGTTACTGCTGCTGCCATCGACTCCCAGGCCGAGGCGCACGCCGCGGGCGCGCAGGTCCGCGAGGCGCGGCAGGCCGCTGCCGAGCCGCAGGTTCGACGTCGGACACAGGCTCACCGCGGTACGCGTGCGCGCGAGCAGCTCCAGCTCGGCGTCGTCGAGCCACACGCAATGCGCCAGGTAGACGTCGGGGCCGAGCCAGTCGAGGTCGGCGAGATATTGCACGGGGCGACAGCCGAACCGGTCCAGGCAGTACGCCTGCTCGTCGAGCGTCTCGGCGAGGTGCGTGTGCAGCAGGACGCCGCGTGCCCGGGCCAGCGCGCGGGTGTCGCGCAGCAGCTCGCGCGTCACGTTGAACGGCGAGCAGGGTGCCAGGTCGATGCGACGCAGCGCGTAGGGCGCCGGATCGTGATATGCGTCCAGCACGCGCTCACAGTCCGCGAGCACGTCCGCGTCGCGCTCCACGCAGTCGTCCGGCGGCAGCCCGCCCCGGCTTTGGCCGAGGCTCATGCTGCCACGACAGACGTGCATGCGGATGCCGAGTTCCGCGGCGGCGGCGAGCACGGCTTCCAGCCGCACGTCGCTTTGCGGCGGGAACAGGTAGAAATGGTCGCTCGTGGCCGTGCAGCCGTGGAGCAGCAGCTCCGCGATGCTGACCTGGGCGGCCAGGTGGACGGCGCGGTAGTCGACTTGGCGCCAGTGCGTGTACAGAACGCGGAGCCAGTCAAACAACGGCACGTTCTGCGCCGCCGGGAGGCAACGCGTCAGCGACTGGTACAGGTGGTGGTGCGTATTGACGAGGCCGGGGACGATGGCACGCCGTGTGCCCGGGACGACAGTGGCGAATGCGCCGGCCTGCCGGCGGGCCTCGAAATCGCGGCTGGGGCCCAACTCGGTGACGCGTCCGCCCGCGAGCACGAGGCTGTGATGATACAGCACGCGGACCGCAACGACGGGCGTCGGCGCGGCGGTCAGGTCGCCGGTGGGCGCGTCGGGCGTGATGATGGTGGCGTCATGCAGGAGTATCTGGGTCACAACGACCTCGCACTTGATCGCGGGAGGAGTTTCGGCGATGACCGGCCGTTGTGCAACCGCGGCGCATTGAACGCGGCGTGATTATCGCTAGACTAGGTTATGAGGGGTTGGCCGTTCCCGCCGTGTTGGGCGGAGAGCGCCGGCGTCGAATGTCGGGCGGGAAGCGCGGTTCGCCGAGAGAACCAATGCGGCACAAGGAGTACCGTCTGAGCGCTTTGGGTTGCACGAGTTTGGGAGGCGCGCGGCTGCTCGCCGGGGCGGCGCTGCTGACGCTGTTGGTTGGTTGCGTGGTGCCGCAGCCCCGCGGTGCCGGTCAACTGCAGCGGTTTGTGGAACCGACGACCCGGCGTCCCTATTACTTGTACCTGCCCAGGGATTACATGGCGGCGGATGACACGGCACGGGCGGCGCGCCGCTGGCCGCTGGTGGTCACGTTCCATGGCATGAAACCCTACGATATTGCGCTCTACCAGGCTCAGGAGTGGCAGCAGGAAGCGGATCGCTACGGGTTCGTGGTCGTGGCCCCGGTGCTGACGGCGTTCGATTTCTTCACGGGCGAGTTCCCGCTGCGGACCCTGAACCGGGCGTTCAAGTCGGACGAGCTGGCAACGCTTGCCATCGTGAACCACGTGCTAGAGACGACCGCCGCCGACCCGGAAAACGTCCTGTCAACGAGTTGGTCGTCGGGCGGATACCTGGCGCATTACATGCTGAATCGCCACCCGGAACGCTTCACTTGCCTGGCGGTGCGCCAGTCGAATTTCGCGGCGGAAGTGCTGGACGCCGTCTCCACTTCGCAGAGCCTGTACCACCCGATCCTCATCGTCGGCACGGAGAACGATGTGCCGATTTGCCAGGAGGAGTCGCGCGAGGCGATTCGCTGGTACGAAAGCCACGGGTATCGCAACTTCGCCTGGGTCCACCTCAATCGGCTCGGCCACGAGCGGACGCCGGACACCGCGGCGGATTTCTTCGCGCGAGTCGCCGGCGTGACGCCGAACAAGCCGCCACACGTGCTCGTCGGCCGTCAGGCCATCGACGGCAACCCGGCCGGCCTGGCGCTGCTGGCGGGCAACCTGGGCCAGATGCAGCAGGCCCCGGGCATGGCCGCGCGTGCGCCGGTCGAAGGCGGTGTGCCGTCGCGCCCGGTGACCCAACCGCGACCGGTGATGGTGGCCGTCACGGCTCCGCGCGGCGGACCGGCGTCGGCGCCGCCGGCGGAACCGCCGCCGGCCGAGCCGGTGACGTCGTCGGTCCAGGCGGAACCGACCCCGGCGCGGCGTGCTGCGGCACGCGCGGCCCCGGTCCCGTCGCCGATCGGGATTCGACTGTCGTCGGCCATCGGATTCCAGCCGCTGCTGCTGGTGTATTCCGCGGAAAGCCCGTCGGACTGGCAGCGGACGGCGAAGTTCTACTGGACCCTGGACGGCGAGGACATCGGCGCGGGCGTGAACGGGCAGCGCATGATCGCGCACGCGGGCGACTACCAGCTTGGCCTCCGGGTGGTGACGGCGGCCGGGGCGGAGCATCACGCGACGCGGCAGATTCGTGTGCTCAAGAGCCTGGAGACGAGCGCCGTACCAACGTCGGTGGCGCCGTAGCGCTCGTCCGGCGTGCCGTGGTGCACCGTGCGGTAGTGCAGAATGTCGGAATACCAGAAGAACCTGTGGGCGCCGTGGCGGATGGAGTACATCGCGAGCCTGGGACCGAACGCGGACAATGGCTGCTTTCTCTGCCGCGCCATCGCGGCCCCACAGGCCGACGCGGAGAACCACGTCCTGTGGCGCTGCCCGCAGACCCTCACCCTGCTGAACCTGTTCCCCTATAGCACCGGCCACGTGCTGGTGGCACCTACCACACACGTCGGTGAGCCGGAGGACCTGCCGGACGCCGTGCTGCTCGAGATGATGCAGCGCGCCCGCGACGCCAAGCGCGTGCTGCAGGCGGCCGTCGAAGCACAGGGGTTCAACATCGGCATCAACCTGGGACGGTGTGCCGGGGCCGGCCTGCCGGGCCACCTGCACATGCACGTGGTACCGCGCTGGAACGGCGACGTGAACTTCATGTCGGTGCTGGGGGACGTGAAGGTCATGCCGCGGACGCTGGTCGAGGTCCGCCGGCTGTTCCTGGAAAAAGCGGCGGAACTGGGCCTGGGACAGGCACACTGACGCGGTCGCGGATTGGGGCAGGCAAGCTTGGCACGGTTTGGGCGGCAACGTGAATATGACCAGTCGCTCCTCAACGTCGGCGCGCAGCGCTTGTAGGTGAATTGGGGGCTTGGTTAGCTGCGGGGCGTGCGCTTCAACCGTTGGCCCAAGATCACGCTGCTCACGCAGACGGCGCGGGTGCAGGCGCGGTGGATACGGCGCGACGCTCGGCCGCGGTGCCCCAGAGCAGGAACACGCCCAGCACGATCAGCATGAGCAGGTGCGCACCCATCAGGCGCGGCTCCGGACGAATCCACGCCAGCATCCCCGCCAGCCAGATGAGCAGGCCGGCGCGCCCAATCCAGCGCTCCCGCGCGCTCTCCACGTGGGCCGCCAACTGTGCGAACAGCACCACTGCGGGAAACGCCCAGACGAGGTAATACTGACGCAGCAGCGGCGAGAACACCATCAGGCCAAGCATGTAGACGGCGGCCTCGGCATGTCGGCGACGCACGGACAACTGGGGCCAGGCGCGCCGTGTACTTACCAGCAGCGCAATGCCCAAGGCGGCCGTGATGCCGGCGGCGATGCCGCGTGACGTCTCGGGGGCGAGCTGCACCGGCTGCCACGGCGTGGGATAGCGGTGCGCGGCCCAGGTCCAGCGCGCGAGCACCTGCACGATGGACTGATTGCGGTGGTTGATGAAATGCTCAGGCAGATCCATGTTCAACAGGCCGCGCGCCGAATCGCCGCGCGCGTTGAGTTCCCACCACTGGCGCTGGTACTCCGCCGTGCGCTGCGGCCCGAATGCGAGCAGCGGCGGCAGGACGAGCAGCGCCGCGCCCGCGAGCACGAACGCCACCGCCGCCGACCAGCGGCGCTTGAGCAGCAGCCACGGCAGGAAAACCAGGGGGAGCAGCTTCAGCACGGCGGCGGCCGCGAGGATGCCGCCGGCGACCCAGGGCTGGTTGCGGTCGAGGGCGCTTAGGCCGCCGAGCAGCATCGCCAGCACGAAGAAGCTGAGCTGGTTGAAGCGCGCGGCTTCGATGAACGCCGGCAGCGCTACCGCCGTCGCGACTGCGAAGACCAGCGTCGTGCGCAGCGCGGCCTCGGTCGGGTTCGCGTGCTCGGCCACGCCCCACCGTCGCAGCACGCGCAGGCTGTAGCCGAGGGCCGCCACCTGCGCCACCGACCACAGCAGGGCGGCCGGCACACGTCCGAGCGCCGTGATGGGGGCGAGCGCTGTCGGCACGGTTGGCAGGTAGAAGGGCAACTGGCGGTCCTCGTCCGAGCGGGGGAACGGAACCACATTCGGATTCAGACCGCCGTGGTCCCAAACGTAACGAGCGTCCAGGTAGAAATGGTGGAAATCGAATTTTTCGCGGGTGGCCCGATGGAAGGACAGCACTCCCAGCGCCACGAGCAGCACCACCAGCCCGAGGCGCAGCGCGCGTTCGTACCGGCGCGGCTCAGGCATGGGCGGGCACCTCGGGCCGCGCCGGATGCGGCGGCGCGCCGTATGGTTCCGGCAGAAGCGCGGGGCGGCGTCCCAGCCGGATCAGCAGCACGACCAGGGGCAGCGCCAGCGCGACCAGCGCGGCCAATATGGTGCCCCGCGCCTCGACATGGATGGAGAACAGCGCGAGGTGCGCCGCGACAGACAGTCCCAGGCCCGCGAGCGCGAGTCGCGCCCACGAGCCACGGAAACCACTGTAGTGCAGCGCCGCGCCGAGCATGGCCACGGCCGGCAGCGCGCAGATCATGTGATACCGGCGCATCACCGGCATGAACCACAGCATCATGAGCACGCACAAGGCCCATTCGCAGCGCAACTGCCAATGCGTCAGTGCGGCCGCCGGGCGCCGCGCCAGCCACACCAGCCCGATGAGACTGCCGCCGAGCAACGCGACCGCAATGCCCGCGACCGCGGGCAGCGGCAGATCGACCACGTTCATGGTCAGCGGCGGGTAGTCGACATAGTCGCGCTGGATGCGCGGGTCGTTGTCAAAGCGGTAGTTGTAGTTTGTCGGGTGCAGCCAGCGGCTGAGCACGGCGCCCACCCCCTGGTTGCGCCAGTCCGTCTCGCGCTGTAGCAGGACGAGGTTGCGGTGTGAGCCGGTGCTGACCGCCCGGTGCAGCCACCCGCGATACGCGGCGACCGCATCCGTGGGGCCAAAGACGACCGCGTCCGCCAGGGGACCGGCCAACGCGACCGTCAGTACGGCTACCGTGACTGTGCGGTATTGCCGCTTCAACGCAAACCACAACACGAGCAGACCGGGGGTCAGCTTCAGCAGCACGGCGAGCCCGAGCCAGAAGCCCGCCACCAGCCCGCGCCCGTGCTGCCAGCAACTGAAACTCCCGACCAGCAGCAGCAGCGTCAGCGTGTCGATCTGGTTGAGACGGAACTCCCAGAGCCAGTAGGGTGCCAAGAGCACCAGCGGCAGCAACTGCGTAACGGGCCAGTCCCGCGGCGGGAGACCGACGAGCTCGCGACCCAGGAGCCGCAGAATGGCCCACAACGCAACCAGGTTCAGTGCGAGCCACAGATACCCGGCCGCGTGGAATGGCAGCAGGGCCAGCAGCGACATCACGCGGGGAACGATCGGCCAGTACCAGTCGAGCGAACCGCGGGCCTCGACTCGCCCGTTCACCAAGTCATAGCCGGGATCCAGGGCGCCGCGCTCCGCGAGCCAGAGACCGCCTTTGTAGAAGTACTCGAAGTCTGGATGCTGCCAGAAGATGTGGTCCGCGCCCACGCAGGCCAACCACAGCGTCACCGCGCCCAGTGCCACGTAGCAAAGCCGCCGCACGCCGTCGGGTGCCACGCCCGGCGCGCGCAGCGCGGTTGGTTGGTGGATTGCGGCGAAGGAAGGCTCGTGCATAGGAAGCGCGATTCTACGGACGCCCCCGACGCCGAACAACCGCACGGTCGCCGTCAGCTTGGCTGGACCGCGCGCAATGCGGTGGCAACTTCCGCCGTGGTCACATCGGCAACGCGCACGGTGGCGCCGGGTTCGCGGAGGAGGATGAAGTTCACGGCTCCACCGGCCACCTTCTTGTCACGGCTGCACGCCGTAAAGACGTCCGACGGGTCGAGCGCGCGGGGGAGTCGCGTTGGCAGGCCCAGGCGCTCAAGCAAGGCGCGGATTTCGTCCGCGAGGGTCCGCGCGAGCAGGCCGCGCCCGCATGCAATCTCGTTTTCGGCCACGATGCCGAGGGCGACGCACTCGCCGTGCCGCAGTTCATACCCGAGCAAATGCTCGATCGCGTGGCCGAGCGTGTGCCCATAGTTCAGGATCGCGCGCAGCCCGGATTCCCGTTCGTCGCGGGCGACCACCGCCGCCTTGATCGTGCAGTTGCGTGCAATAAGGGTCGTGACGGCAGCCGGGTCACGGTGGCCGATCGCCTCCACGCTGGACATGTGCCACTCGAGGAACGCGCGGTCTCGAATCAGGGCCTGTTTCACGCTCTCGGCCAGTCCGGACCTGAATTCGCGGTCTGGAAGCGTTTGCAGAAAATCGGTATCCACCGCGACCATCTCGGGCTGATGGAAAGCCCCCACAAGGTTTTTCCCCTGGGGGAGGTTCACCGCCGTCTTGCCGCCCACCGAGGCGTCCACCGCGGCCAGCAGCGTCGTAGGCACCTGGACGAAGCGCACGCCACGCTGCCAGGTAGCAGCCACGAAGCCGGCCAGATCGCCAGCGACGCCGCCGCCGAAGGCGATAATCACCGCCCCGCGCTCGATGCGGGCGTCGGCCAGGCGGCCGTAGAACCGGCTGGCGGTGCGGAGCGACTTGCTGGCCTCGCCGGGGGCGAAGGTCAGGACGAGGAGCTCGTGGTCGAGGGTGTTCCGAAGCGCGCGGAGGTGCAGGCGTGCAACGGCGCGGTCGGCAACAGCCACGTACTGGCGAGAACCGCCTGCGAACGCGTTGCCTGTACGCAACATGGTCGTTGCACAAGGTCCGATATGTATCGGGTAAGAACGCTCCCCGAGATCGACGTGGACCGTGGTGAGGCCGGGGGGCGGTTGCGGCCGAAACTTCTCGGTCCCATCAGCGTACAAGTTCATGGCTCACGCGTGGCCGCGGTCGTCCGTTCGCGAGTATCGGACCGAACCGCTTGTACGGATAAGTCTTTTTGTAGCAACCAGTTAGAGCTTTTCTTGCCTTCGGCGGCACGCGGAACGACTGTCCGTAGGTTATTGACGAAACAGTACTTAATGGTTATCCTGAGCCCCCATGACGCGGATAGCGACCACCAAGCGACCCGCCCCAGCCAGAACCGCTAGGAAGGCACGGCCCAAGCGAGCCCCCACGCGTAGCCCCGATGGCGGACGTTCTATACGCACGTACCGGGCGGCTTTGGAGTTCCTCAACAGTCGGACCGACTACGAGAAGATGGTTCGCGTGGGCTACAACCACACGAACTTCAATCTCTCGCGCATGCTGCGCATCCTAGCCGGGCTGGGGAACCCGCACAAGAAGCTCAAGACCGTGCATGTGGCGGGCACGAAGGGCAAAGGCTCCACCTGCCACATGGTCGCGTCCATGCTCCAGAACTCGGGGTATCGGACCGGGCTGTACACGTCGCCGCACATCGTCGACCTGCGCGAACGCATCGCGGTGGACGGCAAGCTCGTGACGGAACACGAGTTTACGAAGCTGATCGCGCGGATCGCGCCCGTGGTGAACCGCCTGCGGCGGGATGAGCCGACGTTCTTCGAAATCCTGACGGCGGCGGCGTTCCTGCACTTCGTACAGCAGAAGGTCGACATCGCGGTGATCGAAACCGGGCTGGGCGGGCGGCTGGACTCGACGAACGTCATCAAGCCCGAGGCGTGCGGCATCGTCAGCATCAGCTACGACCACATTGCCCAGTTGGGCAACACGCTGGAGAAGATCGCCGAGGAGAAGGCGGGCATTTTCAAGCCGGGCGTGCCGGTGATCAGTGCGCCGCAGGTGCCGGCGGTGAAGCGCGTGCTGCGCAAGGCCGCCGAGCGGGTGGGCTGCCCGTTGCGGTTCATCGGCGAGGACATCGAGTTCAGCATTCGCTTCGAGTCGTCGCGGGCGAGCGGGCCGCACACGCGGGTGTGCCTGGCGACGCCGACGACGCGCTTCGATCATCTGCGCGTGCCGCTGCTGGGCGAGCATCAGGCGTACAACTGCGGCGTGGCCTTGGGCATTGTGGACGCGCTGCGGCAGTCGGGCTTCGAGGTGCCGGAGCAGGGCGCGATCGACGGGCTGGCGAAGGTCCAGGTGCAAGGCCGGATGGAGCTGATCCGCGACATGCCGCGGACGATCGTGGACGCGGCGCACAACGCATCGAGCGTCGCGGCGCTGATGCGCGCGATCGGCCAGAACATCACGTACGATTCGATGGTCGTGATCTTCGGCTGCTCGGCGGACAAGGACATCGACGGCATGCTGGCGCAGCTCCAGCTTGGGGCGGACAAGGTGATCTTTACCACGTCGAGCACGCCGCGCTCGGTCGATCCGCACGAGTTGCATGCGCGCTTCATGGAGAAGAGCCAGAAGATGGCGCAAGTGGGGGACACGCTCGAGGACGCGTACGCGATCGCGTGCAAGAGCGTGACGCGCGAGGATCTGATCTGCATCACCGGCTCGATCTACCTGGTCGGGCTGGCGAAGCGGCTGCGCGCGGCGGGGAAGCTTCAGTAGCCATACGGTGTGGCGGCGTTTCCGCAATCGAGCGATCGTCGCGCGGAAACGTCCGATAATAATAATACGCAAAGCCTGCGCAAAGCACTGTTGCTGCCCACGACCGCGAATTCCGGCGTTCGGCCGGATTTTTTCAAGCGCTTATCGGGAAGCGGCCGATATCGCTGGTGAGCGAGTGGGTCACGATGCGCACTGGACCGCCGAAGGACCGGCGGGCGACGCGTCGTTTGCGTATTCTCACCAAAGCCAACCCGGAGGGCGAATCGCAGCGGTCCGTGCCCGTTTGGGCAGCAGTGCGAGGCTTGGATTGGGACATGAACGAAATCGGATCCGTCAACGAGAAGCGGGTTGGCCCGGGCCCTCAGATCGAGCGCAGCGCGAGCGAGGCGAAACCGGCGCGCCCGGTTACCACCGCGCGCGTCGCCGATGGGGACCGCGTCGAGCTGTCTGAAGCCGCGGCGCAGTACGACCCCCAGGCGGTTGCGGACGCGGCGATGGATGCGCGGATTCGTGACATTCGCGCGCGCATCGCCGACGGCACGTATCTCACCGAGGACAAGCTGAACGCGGTGATCGACGCGCTGTTCCGCGAACTCGTCGGCGCGGCGTAGCGGCGCTGCGCTTGGCGCGGCCGATCCCCGCACACGCTACGGCGCGACCGTGCGCACCCCCGCATTGCGGACCGTGACGGGCAGTGCCCCCTGCGCTGCGCGCACCCGCAGCAGAAACTCGAGCGTGTCCCGAATCGGCGTCCCGTCGACCTCGGTGATGACCTCGCCGATGCGGAAGTTGGCGCGCTCCGCCGGCCCATCCGCGCTGACCTCGATCACGACGATGCCCTCCGCGGCCGCATCGACGCGCAGCAGGCGCCGCGCTTCATCCGTCAAGTCAGCGAGCCGCATGCCGCGCCACTGCACCGCGCCGCTGCGCATCCAGCTTACGCGGCTGAGCTCGCGCCGCTCCACGGTGGCCTGCACGGTGAGTGGCTGCCCGCCGCGCAACAAGTCGATCTGCACCGCCGCGCCGACCGGCGACTGGCCGACCAGCTCGGCAAGCTGGGCCGGTCCGGTGATGGTCTGACGTTCGTAACCGACGACGAGATCGCCGACCGCGACGCCGGCCAGGGCGGCCGGGCCATCGGGCTCGATCTGCTCCACGACGGCGCCACGGCCGACGCCGAGGATGACCCGCTCGGCGGCGTTCGGGGCGCGCACTGTTAGCCCAAGATAACCATAGTGGATGGCCCGGCCCTGGCGCAGCGTCTCGATGAGCCGCTGCTTGAGAGGTGTTAGCGGGATCGCGAAGCCGATGCCCTCGTCCGCTGGGGCCCGGGTGTGCATGGCGGTGACGATGCCGATCAGCTCACCCCGGATATTGAACAGCGGGCCGCCGGAGTTGCCGGGGTTGATGGGCGCAGTGATCTGGATCATGTCGTTGTAGAAGCGGTCATCGACCTCGCCCAGGCCGGGGAGCTGGCGTCCGAGGTTGGCGATGACGCCGACGGAGACGCTCAACTGGCCGTCGAGCCCGAGGCCGAAGGGATTGCCGATCACGATGGACCACTGGCCGCGGGCGACGGCGGTCCAGTCGCCGATCGTGGCCGGGCGCAGCGCGCTGCGCGGGACCTGCAGGATGGCGAGGTCGCTGCGGGCGTCGGCGGCGATGACGGCGGCGCGTTGCCGCTGGCCATCGAAGAACAACACGTCGATATCGGTGGCGCCCTGCACGACGTGCTCGCTGGTCAGGATCACGCCGTCCGCCGCCAGGACCGTGCCGCTGCCGTTCACGACGACATCCTGTTCCAACGGAGTAGGTTTGCCGTCGGGTTCGGTAGGTGGCACCAGCGTCACGTGGTGGCGCGTCGCGCGAATCCCGACGACGCTGGGGGCGACCTGGTCGACGACCTGCTGAAAAGCGCGCTGCAACGCTTCGAGGTCGGCGACCGCTGCGGTCGGGCTGCGCGGCGGCTCAAGCAGCGCGGCAGCGGGGGGCGCGACCAGGGCCAGCACGCACGCCAAGCTGACCGCGAGGCGGGCCGCACGGGAGGATGACTGGATGCCGGCCGCGAGCTGCATTGCGCGTAGCTCTCTCGCTTCAGCCACCTGCTTGGCGGGCAGAGGCACCGTTGCCCCAGCCCAGGGGCCGCAGCATACTTCGGCCAACGCTGCGCAGTCCATCAGGCGATGCGGCGTGCTGTCGGCTGGACGCCCGCCGCGCTCAGCGTTTACGGGACGCAGCCAGCGGCGGCTTGCGATTGGACCCGCCGGCGACCTTGGCTGGTTTCTTCTCCTCGGGCTTCTCATCGGACCTGCCCGTTGCCGCCGCGGGAGTGGCTGCGTTCTCGGCCGCGGGGCGCGGACGCTTAATTTCCAGTACTTTCTGGCGAATCTGGCGGAACACGTCCGAGTTGTCGCGGAGAAATTGCCGGACGTTCTCGCGGCCCTGTCCGAGGCGCGTGTCGCCGAAGCTGAACCAGGTGCCGCTGCGCCCGACGACCCCGCACTCGCAGGCGAGGTCGAGCACGTCGGTCTCGCCGCTGATGCCGGACTCGAAGAGGATGTCGAATTCGGCCTCGCGGAAGGGCGGCGCGACCTTGTTTTTGACGACCTTCGCGCGGACGCGCGTGCCGATGACCTGCTCGCCTTCCTTGAGCATGCCGATGCGGCGGACGTCGATGCGCAGGGAGCTGTAGAACTTCAAGGCGCGCCCGCCGGGGGTGGTTTCGGGGCTGCCGTACATGACGCCGATCTTCTCGCGGATCTGGTTGATGAAGATGACGCTGGTGCGGCTCTTGGCGGAGATACCGGTGAGCTTGCGCATGGCCTGGCTCATCAGGCGGGCCTGAATGCCCACGTGCGTGTCGCCCATTTGACCTTCAAGTTCGGCGCGGGGCACGAGGGCGGCGACGGAGTCGACGACGATGACATCGAGCGCGTTGGAGCGTACGAGCAGCTCGCAAATCTCCAGCGCTTCTTCGCCGCACGACGGCTGGTTCACCATCAACTCTTCGAGGTTCACGCCGAGGCGCTTGGCCCACGAGGGGTCGAAAGCGTGCTCCACGTCGATGAAGGCAGCAGCGCCGCCCGCTTTCTGGGCCTCGGCGATGATGTGCAGGGTGAGGGTCGTCTTGCCGGACGATTCCGGTCCGAAAACCTCGACCACGCGGCCGTGCGGGATGCCGGCGCCGCCGAGGGCCAGATCCAGCGACAGAGCGCCGGTAGAGACGCCGTCGACGGTGGCGGCCTGGTTCTCCGACAGGTACATGATGGTGCCCTTGCCGAAGGACTTTTCGATCTGGGCCACGGCGCGTGAGAGGGCTTCCTTGCGGTTTTCCTCGCGCTCGTCGCGGCGGGTGTCGTCGCGCGTGTCGGTCATGTCCGCGTCCTCGCCTCAACCCCGGCCGGCGCGTGTGGCGGCGGTCGGGCAACCCGGTGGCCGGCGCCCCGCGCGTCGGCCCGCCTGCGCGGCACTATACAAACAAAGCCCTAACTGTCAAGGGCCTGCGCGGGGCGGGTGTGCGGAATTTTCGTGACTGGCCAGCGTGTCGCTTCATGCCGGGCGCAGAGCGCCGCCCGGGCTGGAGTGGCCAGCCCGGGCGCGCGGTGCGGCGTGCGAGACAGCCGCATGCGGTCCTACGGACACACGATGGGCAATGAAGCCGAACTCAAGAGAGCTACGAAGGGGTTGATGTCGTCGAAGCCAACGCCGCCGTTGCCGTTGATGTCGAAGTTCGCCGGGTTGCACTGCTGGCTTGGGGAGCTGAGGCCCGCGACGAAGGGGTTGATGTCCCCGAAGTTCACGAGCCCATCGCAATTGCAGTCACCCGGGCACGTGCGGGCCAGCTCGCAGGCGTCGTCCAGCCCATTGCCGTTGTGGTCGCCCTGGCAGAACGAGCCCGGCTCCAGGGGTGTGCCGCCGATGTCGTAGCAGAAATTCGCCGGCAGCACCTGGCAGAAGTATCCGCCGTCGATGCAGCACGCCGCGGGCTGGTTGTCTTTGATAAGCGCGGTTTCCAGCGTGTCGAAATCCAACGTGCGCTCGAAGTACGCGTAGTAGTCGAAGTCGCACAACTCATAGATCGGATCCGGCTCTTCACAGGGGCACTTCGGCAGGTCCGCCCAGCGGTTCTGGTTGACGGCGCTGCCCGCGGCGCCGGCGGTCACGGCGTCCAGAAACTCCTGAAACGTAACGCTGTCCTGACCCGGCCACCCGGTGGGGTCGAGCTTCGCGAGCAGGTTGTCGACGAACGTGCTGGGTTCCGGCAGGCACGAACATTCGTCGGCCCCAGTCAACAGGCAGATCTGCGTGAGCTTCTCCAGGTCGCCTTCATCCTGTCCATTCCAGAAGCCGCCGCCGTAGCAGCTTGCGAGAATCACGAGCTTGCGCACGCCGTCGGGGAGTCCGGCCAGCGCCGCGCGAAGATCATCGTCGAGGCAGTTCTGGTTGGGCCAGATCGTCTCGTCGCAGGTGTCGGCCGCCGGCGGCACGGTTTCGCCATCCAGAACGTAGCTGCCGTGGCCGTGATAGATGAACAGAAAGATGTCGCCGGCCTGCATGCCCGCGCCGGCGTTGGCGATCGCGGTGGCGATGTTGGCGCAGGTCACGTTGCCAGTGAGCTTGTTGACGTTGTTCTTCCAGTTGCCCCATTTCTCGAGCGACGCGGCCATCTGATCGGCGCGCTCCTGGGCGATCGTGTCGTCGAACGCCGGCCCGCCGGGATAGGTAGGACCGACGACCACGGCCTTGTTGGCTGCCGAGGCAGCGGTACACGCGATGCCAAGCAGACTGCTGAGCACCGCGCCCCTCCAGATTGACATCATTTGCGCATTCATGGCATTCCTCACTTTCGGCTGTGCTTCGGCTCGCGCTTGGACTACAGGGCGGCGCACGGCGTGGCGTGCACCTGCGCTGAGCCCCGGCGGCCGGATGGCACTCAGAATCGGGTTTGCGGTTGCTGATCCGGTCGCCGGGGGCCGAACATCCGGCTCGACGCGGTTGATCTAGTATAGAACCGAAACTGTGCGATTTGACAGAGGGCGGGAGATTTGTCGGGCAGATTCGCGCGCACAGCGCGTCTATGTGGCGCGGCGCAGTGCGGACCAGGCGAGCGCGGCCCAGCCGACGAGAAAGAGCACGCCGCCGATCGGCGTGATCGCGCCCCACCAGCCGGCCTTGGTCAGGGCGAGCAGGTACAGGGTGCCGCAGAAAATGATGGTCCCACCAGCAAACCCCACACCCGCCGTCGCAGTGCGTCGCTCTGCCGGCAGCAGGCCGAGCAGCACGAGCGCGAGGGCGTGATACATCTGGTACTGCGCGGCGAGTTTGAACACGTTGAGATAGCGCTCTTCAAGGCCCGCCAGCGCATGGGCGCCAAACGCGCCGGCCGCGACGGCGAGAAAGCCGGATACGGCGCCGATGACCAGCCAGGTTCGCTGCATGCACGGATCCTCCTACGTCGGAAGCCGAGACGATTCCAGCAGTCCGGCGCACAGCCTGACTGGTTGCAGCAAGCTACAGACTGAATTCGCCTCGCTGCAACCACGGCGGTAAAATCTAGCCGAAGGGAGCGTGTATGTCCCCACGCCGAAAGACTCGTCAGGTCGCCGTTGGCCGCGTCCGTGTTGGCGGTGATGCGCCGGTCGCGCTGCAGTCGATGACCAGCACGTATACGTACGACATCGATGCGACGCTCGCGCAGATTCACAAGCTCGCCGTCGCCGGCGCCGACTTCGTGCGCGTCGCCGTGCCGGACAAACGCGACACCGAGGCCCTGCAACGGATCGTGCCGGCGGCGCCGGTGCCGATCGTCGCGGACGTGCATTTCCATTTCGAGCGGGCACTGGAGGCGATCGCGGCCGGCGTGCACAAAATCCGCCTGAACCCCGGCAATATCCAGGACCGGGCGAAGGTCCGGCGCGTCATCGCGGCGTGCAAGGAACGCGGCATCCCCATCCGCGTCGGGGCGAACGAGGGCGGGATCGTCGAACGGCGGGACAAGGGACAGCGGGCCGCCGAGCAGGCCGAGCTGGACAAGGACTACGCCGCCGGTCTGATCCGGATCATGCTGGACAAGCTCGACGAGTATCTGCGCGTTTTTGACGCCGAAGGCTTTCACGATGTCGTGATTTCCGCGAAGAGCCCGGACCCGCGGATCGTCATCGACGCGTACACGGCGATCAGTCAGCGGTACGACTATCCGCTGCACCTGGGCGTGACGCACGCCGGTCCGCCGGAGACGGGGCGGATTCGGTCGATCGCGGCGTTGAGTTCACTGCTGGCCAACGGGATTGGCGACACGATTCGCATCTCGTACGCGGCGGACCCGGTGTACGAGGTGGAGGACGGCAAGGAGCTGTTGTGCAGCCTGGGGTTGCGGGCGCGGACGGAGCCGGAGCTGATCGCGTGTCCGACATGCGGGCGGATTGAGGTCGATCTGTTCACGCTGGTGCAGGACGTGCGGGCGAAGCTGGCGGCGGAGATCAAGCTGCCGATGAAGGTGGCGGTGATGGGCTGCGTGGTGAACGGCCCGGGCGAATGCGAAGGCGCGGACGTGGCGATTTTCGCGGGCAAGGGTCGCGGGATCATCTACGTGCAGGGGCAGCAGAAGCAGACCGTGACCGAGGACCGGATGCTGGAGGCGCTGCTGGCCGAATGCCGGGAGCTGGAAGCGCGCGTGCAACGCGGGGAGGCGAAGCTGATCGGCGCGCGCGTCGAGGTGGCGCCGCCGGAGGCGCCGGCGCGGAAGGATGGGAGTGTGCCGCTGAAGGTGCTGCGGCGTTAGCGTGCTCATGGAAATCTGTGGGACAGGCCTCCGGCCTGTCGCTTGACCGACCGGAGGTCGGTCCCCCAAAGCGAGTCGTCACGGGCCCGTGTTCGCGACGCGGCGACGTGGGCGCGCGTCTTGGAGGTTGCCCAAAATGCCGGACAAGGCCGAGCGCGATATCGAAGAGCTCATGCTGGACGACGCGCTCATCGACGGAGCGTTGGTAGACGCCGTCCGTGACGCGCTGCTGCAGCACAAGCGCGCTGGCAATCCGATTGCGGTCTGGGAGGACGGGCGGGTAGTGTGGATTCCACCGGAGGAGATCGTCGTCGAGCCGGGGCCGCGCGCCCCGCGGGATTTGTGAGCACGCGTTCTGGTCTTGCCCGTTAGAAACTGCAAACTATGAAGGGGTGGTACGGGCGTCTCGCCCGTCCCGAAAGCGGGCAGGATGCCCTTCCCACCCGCGGGCAGGATGCCCGTACCACCCAGGTTCCCGACCGGCTGCTACTTCACGCGCCTGCTCGTCCCTTTCATCTCCATCACCTTCATCAGCCCCATGTTCTCGGTCATGCTCCATTCCATCGTGTCGGGGTCGGTGAACTTCAGCGTCCCGGTGTAGCGCGACTTGCCCCAGGCCCCGTAGCTGTCGGAGGTCATGTGCCAGGTGTTGGTCTTCTCGTCGTAGCGCGCCTCGCTCATGCCGCTCATGCCCATGCTGTCCACGAAGTACGAGCGGTACTTCTTCGCGCCGACGTCATACGTCCACAGCTCCATGCCCTGCGTTTCCGGGAAGTCCGCCATGCGCATCACGCCGCGGCTCACGACGAACCACCGGTCACCGTCCCATTTCGCCTCCGACGTCCCGGTCATCTTGACGGGCTCGTCCAGCATCGCGAACCGCCCCTCGGCCTCCCCCTGCCACTTGCCCACGAACGCGTTCAGCCGATCGAGCTCGGCCGGCCGCTGCGGCATCTGAGCCTTCATTTCGTCGAGCGTCATGTGCGGCATGCAGCCGGTCAGCGCGAACGCCGTGATGCCCAACAGAACAGCCAGAACTGAGTTTCTACGGAACATGATTGCTCTCCTTCGATTAACACGCGGACGGCCCGAACTTGGCCGGCCCCTCGTCCTCGGCACACCGCGCGGCAGTCTACGCTGCGACGGGTGTCGAGTCCAGATCGCGGACACCCGGACGCTCAACTGTCGGTTCTTGTCGGATCGCCTGGGTCGCCCCTTGTTCGGCTATACGCCCGTGCGTCAGGATGGCGCAGGCGGACGCGCCGGGGCGGCGCGTCGTTGGGAGGTGTGCGATGAACCTGCGAATCCTGATCGCTCTTCTGCCACTGGCGGTGGTCGGCTGCGCGACGGCGGGCGGCGCCGGCACGCGGTCCGGCTTCGTCGACGTTGACGGCGGCAAGCTCTACTACGAAGCCGCCGGCCACGGACCTGCCGTCGTGCTCATTCATGGCGGCCAGCTCGACCGGCGGATGTGGGACGAGCAATTCGCGTTGCTGGCCAAGGACTACCAGGTCATTCGCTATGACGTGCGCGGCTTTGGCCGGTCATCGACACCCACGCAGCCATTTCATAGCCATGAAGACCTGCGCGCCCTGCTTGACTACCTGAAGGTTGAGAAAGCCAACCTGGTCGGGCTGTCGCTCGGCGGACGGATCGCGTTCGACTTTGCGCTGACGTATCCGCAGCGCGTGCAGCGACTCATCGGCGTCGGGCCGGGCCTGAGCGGCTTTGACTGGTCGCCGGAGCAGGGCGAACGGATCAGCCGCGTCTACGTCGCCGCCCTCGATGAGAGCCTGGAGAAGGCCACCGAGCTGTGGCTGCAGGATCCGTACATGGCGCCGGCGATGGAGCATGCGGAATTGCAGCCGCGACTCCGGCAGCTCGGGCTCGAGAATGCCAAGTGCTACTGGGCGAGTCCCTACCTGGACCGTCCCCCGCGGCCGCTGGCCGCGGAGCGTTTGGGTGAGCTGAAGGTGCCGACGTTCATAATTGTCGGCGAGCGCGACGTGCCGGACATCCAGCGACTCGTAGACCGCGTGGTCGCCGAGGTGCCAGGCGCGCGTAAGGCGGTCATCCCCGGCGCGGGGCACATCGTGAACATGGAGCAACCGGTGGAGTTCAACCGCGCCCTGCTGGAAATCCTGAAGACCGGCGAATAGGGATCAGCGCGACCGGGTGTGTGGGACGGGCGCACACCGGCGCTTACGACTTCTCCGCCGGCTCGATCCCCAGTTCCGCGAGCCACTCGAGCGCCTCCTCGCGCGTGGCTTCGTCCTGCAGCGCGTGCCATTGGTCACGCAGAGCGGGGTAATCGCCCACCACGCGCCGGAATCGACCAAAGGCGCCACGGCCGTCGAGCGCATCTTCGAGGCGCTGGCGCGCGTGAGGGTCCTCCACACGGGCCGCGAAGCGTGACATTAGTTTGTAGTCCGCGTGCGGATCGGGCTCGGGCAGCGCAACGTAGCGTGGGTCTTCGGCCGCGATGGCCCGGGCAACCGGCAGCAGCGCCTGCTCCCAATCCGGGATGTCGAAATCAGATTCCGCGTCCTCGTCGTCACCGGCATCCTGCAGGCGTGACACCAGGTCATGGTCCACGAGCTCGATCTTGCCGGTCTCGGTGTCGAGATAGTGCATGGACTCGTCGAGATGGGTCCGCATCGCCGTTACCAGGTCGTCGAGATCGATCGGCAGTCGCTTCATGGCGGCGTCTCCACGTGAGATGACGTCCGGCACCGCACACCACGATGCCCGCACGGGCTGGCGCTTGTACCGCCGATCGCTCCGCGGGCAAGCGGAACCAACCCCCATTATGGTACCATGCCTTGCGGGTGAACCAGCGGCGTACTACAAGAAGCGGCGCACGGCTGCGGCGCGGACGGGGCGGGCGTCAGCGGCGAATAGTCGTGCATACGGACAGAATCCCCAACGGGAGCCCGCCAGATCGTCTTCAGAGGTCCGGTAGCGATGCAGACACCCGCAACCGATACCGACCACGACGAACGGACTGACGCTCCGTCGCTCGTCGGGCGCGTTGAGACCGACCGCTTCTGCGTCGGCTGCGGGTACAACCTGCACACGCAGGGGGTCTGGCGCGATCCGGCCACGCAGTTACTCGTCTGCCGTTGCCCGGAATGCGGCCGGTTCGATGCGGTCGGCGGCACGGTGACGGCCGGGCAGGTGTGGTTACGCCGGATCGCGCTGCCGCTGTTGTTCCTCTGGATCATCATTGTCATCGGCGTGCCGGTGGGGCTGCTCTTCGGACACGGGGCGTTGGTGGTCGAGACGCTCGAAGAGCTGACCCGCTATCAGCCCGCAAGCACGACCCCCGCGCCGACAACGCAGATGACCTTGCCAAGCGGCCAGGTGATTGCGTACCAAGCCAACGTGCCTTGGACGCGACAGCCGCGCGGGGATTTCCCATATCGCCGACTGGTGATTGCGACGCTGTTGGGCGTTGCCGGGCTGCTGGGCTTCTGCCTCGTGGCGTGGGTGGCGGTCGTGGCGCACCACTGGCGGCGATGGGGTTACTGGATCCTGGCATCGCTGCCGCCGCTCGGTGTCGGCGGGCTCGTCTGGTACATCTGGGCCCACGACTTCCCTTTGCTGCGCGACTGGGCGACGCCGTACGTGGTCGGATTGACGCTGGCCAATGTCGTGGGCGGCGCGCTGGGCGTGTACCTGGGGCGCCCGGCGATGCGGCTCGTGCTGCGGCTGACGTTGCCGCCGCGCATCCGCCAGACCCTGGCGTTTCTGTGGATCGCGGACGGCAAGCCCCCGCCGCACGTGCCAAAGCCCTGAGCGCGTTCAGATTCAGGCCGGGAGTGCATTTGCGTTGAGTTTCACGGGCCAAGCGGGTACATATGCGTATATATGTATCTCACGCTGCGACACTGGGGGGCAGTTCGCGAGGCCGGTTGCCTGTGCCGGCCGGCAGCCCTTATTGGCCTGTGGCTGTGCCTCACCGCGCCGGTGCTGGGCACGACGCTGAAGGAGATGTACGACCGCGCCACGCCCGCGCAGGGCTACGACAAGTACATCGTCCTGCAGACCGGCGTCACCTACAGCGGCGGGCTCTGGCTCGGCGGGACATACAACCCGCTGACCGCCACGTTCGAACCCGGCAAGGACGAGAACGTGCGGATCGTCGGGAACGGGGCGGTGCTCGACCTGCAGGGCGGCGAGATCTGCATCGCGTATTGCACGAACCAGCTTGACATCGAAGATTGCGTCATCCTGAACGGCGATGTGCGCTACCGCGGCTTTGACGGCGGCGAGCTGTACCTGGTGCCGACCGGCTCGGTCCGCTACGTCACGTTCTACCGACCCCACGACTACGGCGTGCGACTGTTCGGCTGCGGCGCGGGCGTTCTGCTGGAGCGAAACCTCGTCGTGGACGCCGTGGACACTGGTGCGGATTTCATGTTCTTCACCGGCGTGTCCAGCGACTGGCTGCCGACGGGGGGCAGCTTCGGACTAAGCTTGCAGGCCGGGTTCAACATCTACGAAAACTGGTCCTATCACGCGGACCCGGCGGCGAATGCGGACCCGGTGCGGCACTTCACGTTGCTGTGCGACTATGGCTGAGTGCTGCCGGCCGGCTGGGCCGGGGCCGGTGCGGCACCCTACAACAATGTGGTCGGTATCGATCCGGAGCTGCGTGATCCGGAGCACGGGGACTATCGACCCGCACTCGGCTCGCCCGCCGCGGCGTATGGCTGTCAGACGTTCGGCGCCGCGCGACCCACGTCGGCGGCTGTTGTGGTCGCGGACCGCGCGGTCGAAGCTGTGCCGCGCCGCGAGACGATCGATGTCGCCGGTCGCATCAGCGCGGACACGGTGTGGGACGCGGACCACGTGCGCGTCGTGGGGGATGTCGAGGTACAGCCCGGCATTACGCTGACCATCGC
Source organism: Phycisphaerae bacterium (assembly GCA_017999985.1). NCBI lineage: Bacteria > Pseudomonadati > Planctomycetota > Phycisphaerae > Phycisphaerae bacterium. The sequence continues at coordinate 676,927 of JAGNKU010000001.1, forward strand.
CCCGGGTGTGCGCGTCGAGTTCCAGGATTACTACCGGCTGGTGGTCAACGGGACGCTGCTCGCGGTGGGCATGGCGGACCAGAGGATTCGGTTCACGACGGATGAGCCGAGCCGGTTCACGGTCGACACAGCGCACGCCGGTTGCTGGAACGGCATCCGCTTCGAGGACACCGCGGCGACGAATGCGCCGTCGCGCCTGGCGTACTGCACGCTCGAGTACAGCAAGGCGACCGGCGGCGGCAGCGGCGCGTATCCGTATGGTGGCGGGGCGCTGTCCGTTGTGGGATTCGCGCAACTGTCCGTGGAGAATTGCGTCTTCCGGCACAACGTGGCGGACTACGGTGGCGCGGTGTTCCTGTATCGGCAGGCCAACGTGCGCATCGCGGGCTGCCTGATCGTGGACAATCACGCGCTGCAGAACGCAAGCGCGGTCTGTTGCGCGTACTCATATCCGGAGCTGACGAACAACACCATCGTGCGGAACCCGATCCACAACGAGGCGAACCCGTACATCGAGAGCTGCGCGGTGCTGAGCTTCATCGCGAAGCCGGTGCTGACGAACCACATCATCCGCGACAACGAGCCGAGCTACGTGTACATGCACACGCAGCTCTGGGGGACGAAGAACTACTACACGCATTACAACAACGTTGCGGGGTACCCGGACCTGGATGACAACCTCGACGTTGATCCGCGGTTTCTCGCGCCCGACGGCGTTGATGGCATCCCCGGTACGCCGGACGACAATTTCCGGCTACACGCGGAGTCGCCGTGCATCGACGCGGGCTGGAATGCGGCGGTGCCGCCAGCGCTGAGCCAGGACCTGGACGGTGTGACGCGGGTCTTTGACGGCGATCTGGATGGAACGCCGGTCGTGGACATGGGGGCGTTTGAGTCCGGCGACTGTGACGGCGACGGCGTGCCGGATGTGACGGAGATCACCGGCGGCCAGGCGGCCGACTGCAACGGCAATCTCGTACCTGACGAGTGCGAGCTCGAAGTGTTCGGCACATCGCTCGACTGCAACGCCAGCGGCGTGCCCGACGAATGCGAGACGCTCGGCGGCGGCGATTTCGACGGCGATGGCGACGTGGACGCGGTCGATCTCGCCACCTTTGTCGCCGCACTGGCCGGGCCGGATCTGGCGCCGCACGCGGCGCTGCCGGAGTGCGTTGGCGCGCTGCGGGCAACATTCGACTTTAACACGGATGGCGATCTCGATCTGGCCGATTTCGCTGGCTTGCAGTCCGCACCGGCGCGATGATCTCCCCCGGTGACCGGGGAGTGCGTCTACCGCGGGAGAACGCCATGGCTGCGGATTTCCTGACGGCGGCATTCGGGCGCGGCGGGCCAGAGGTGTTCCGGCTGGGTCTGTCGGCGACGTATCGCCCGGGGCGCGCTGCGATTCACTACGCACTCGATGAAGGCATCAACGTCTTCTTCTGCTACGGGTTCGATACGCACATGACGCGGACGCTGCGCGAATTGCCCGCGAGCCGGCGCGAGCGCATCGTCATCGCCACGGGGGCGTACAACCTGCTGATCGGCCATTTCAGTCTGCGGCGGACGCTCGAAAAGCGCCTGCGGCAGTTGCGGACCGATTACCTCGATGCGTTCCTCTACTTGGGCGTCACGAAGCCGAAGCACTTTCCGCCGCGGACGCGCGAAGAGCTAACGCGGCTGTGTGAGGAGGGCAAGGTCCGGCGGATCGGGATGTCGTGCCATGATCGTCGATTCGCCGGCGAGCTGGCGGCGGCGGGTGCGCTGGACGCGTTCATGGTGCGCTACAACGCCGCGCACCGCGGAGCGGAGCAGGACATCTTCCCGCATCTCGCCGCGCACGATCCGGCATTAATCAGCTACACGGCGACGCGCTGGCGCTACCTGTTGCGCGCCCCCAGGGGCTGGCCGCCGCGCGGGCGTGTGCCGACGGCCGGCGAATGCTATCGCTTCGTGCTGACGAACCCGCACGTGGACGTCTGCCTGACGGCGCCGTCGAATGCGACACAGCTCCGGGACAATCTGGCAGCGGTGCGGGCCGGGCCGCTCAATGACGACGATCTGGCGTTCATGCGTCAGTTCGGCGACGCAGTGCACCATACGGCTGGGTGGTTCATGTGACCGGGGCACAACGCGTTCTTTTTTTGCGCGGCCTAATTGGCACCCTTCGTTATTGGGACGTTGAAGCTGTCAGCCGTCAGCCCTCAGCCGGAGCCATTAGCCGCAAGCTGCAAGCCGTAAGCCGTAAGCCCGAGTGTGCGCCTCTGGCTTGAGGCTTAGGGCTTATGGCCTCCTCCAAGAAGATACACCGCGGAGAACGCAGGGAATACTAGGATTGATAGATTCTGTTGCTGTGGGCGTGGGAATGTGGGAACGGGGGAACGGGGCGCCGGCGGAGCCGCCAGGGAACGGGGAACAGGGAACAGAAGAGGCACGTGGGGACGTGGAACGGGTTTCCGAGCCGCGAACGGGAGTGAGCGAACCAGCCGCGCCGCCAGAACGTCAACCGGATAGCGACAGGCGTCCCCAGATCCGCGCGCTAGATCCGCTCGATCAAGTGCCATCATTTGCCGCAGCCAAACACCCGGCTTCGGAGAGCGCGGCACGTGGTGTTGGCACAGGCGCTACTCATTGGCGCTTTCGCGCGGCAGCGGCGGAAACCAGCGGAGCCGTGCGGCCTCGCGACCCAGTTCCGTTTTCCCACAGCGCCGCACCAACGCCCTGTAGAACCGCTGCGCGGCTTGCGGATCTCGGCCCTTCAACCAGGATCCGGCTTCGCACAACACCCGGGCCGTCTCATCGGATTCATCGGGCAGCAGTTCCGCGGCCTGCCAAGCCCAGTTCGCGGCCAGGTAGCGGTAGTGCCAGCGCTTGCCGAGCGGGACGCGGCTTCGATCCGCACGCTCGCGCTCATCGGCCGTGCTGGCGGTCAGCTTCTGCCTCGCGCGCGCGCCGCGGACCTGCGACACCGTGGGCAGCTCAAAATCGCCTTCGTACGCCGCGTACCAATCGGGTTCCAGTTCCGTCCCGATCAGCTCCATGCCGTCGTAGCGGCAGAGACGCGCGGCCTGCCACAGGGCCCGCGCGCGCTCCGTGTTGGCCTGCACGTGATCGCGACTGAGTCGCAGGTTCCGTACGTAGGCGTCGAAGTCCGCTTGGCAGCGTGCCGGAAAGTAGGCGCGTGCCTCGGACCAGCGCTCCGCGCGAGTCAAGCGACGCGCGAGCAGATGGCGAATGCGAACGTTGACTTCGCCCAACACACTCAGGCCGGTCGGCGGGTCCTGGAACGCGAGGCCGTCATATTGAGAACGCAGCGCTGCCTCGACTTCGCCGCTGACTGCCGGCCAATTCCGATCGACATATCGAACGAGTTCGTCGAGCGTCAGGACGCGCTCGGCGACATACGCGGCATCCAGCCAGTAGTTCGCCCGCAGCAGCGCATCCAGCGCCTCGACGTACTGCCGGCGCGCCAAGCACAACACGCCCAGCTCGCCGAGTGCGCGCCCACTGGGCGAAAGCCCGCTCTCCTCATCGTCATCGGCGAAGTCGGTATTCAGGTTCTCCCAGCGCGCGTCCGGAGGAAATCCACGTGCGGCAAGTGCCAGTTCGGCAGCGGCTTCATCGGTCTTCCCCGCGCGCAGCAGTAGCTTCGCACGGATCCAATGGCCGACACCCGATTGAGTCGGCGCCAGCTTCAGCCAGCGGTCAGCGCTCGCGAAGGCTCCGGCCTGGTAAGCAGCCCACGCCAGGCGCTCGGCGCCCGCGACGTCCGTCACTTGCGCCGACTCGATCATCTCAAGCCACTTCTGCGTCAGAGCCGCCGGCGGAGCATCGTCAATCGACTGTTGCGGGCCGCCCCGGGCAAGCAGGTATGCCGTGACGACACGCCGGGCGTTTTCATCCCGCGCGGCGCGGCGCAACAGTTCGTCACCGCCCTTCAGGATGCGCGCTGCCATCAGACGCAGCGACCAGACGGCCGTTGGGTCGCCGGTCGCCAGTTGCTGGAGATAGAGCTCGACCGCCCGCTCGACGTGGTCGCGCTTCAGTTCAGCGTTGGCCTCCCAGCCCAAGCTCGACGATGCCAGTCCAATGCTGTCGGCAAACCCGTCGCCGGTCAGGGCGCGCACCTGCTGGAAGCATTCCATGGCTTGGGCCGGATCGGACTTGAGCCACGACTTGCCGAGCATGAACGCCGCCCAGGTCGATCGAAACCGCCGCTCCGCGGGCGGCAAGGCGAGCACCGCGCGCCAGGCATCCCGGGCGCCGTCGAACTCGTCGCGGTAGTAGGCGACCGCGCCCCGCAGGTACAGCGCAAACTCCGACGGCAGCCCCTCCGGAATCGTCACGTCCGGCAACCGGGGCGGAACGCTGTCGGGTCGTTGCAGCTCGTAGCGCGCCAGCGCGTCGGCGTGGGCGCGCAGCACCGCGCGCAGGGCGTCGTGCTGCACGATCAGCCGGTCGCGCTGGTCCGCAGGCGTGCGCAGCGCGTCCAACGCCGTGCGCAGGTCCGCGCGATCGGCGTCCGCAGTCTGGCGCGCGTATGCGGACTCACGGTAGTCGCAATCGTCCGGCACCACAGCCCGGAACACAGGCGCACCGGTCGGGCGCAGGCGTTCGATCTCGATGCGGAAGTCCGCCACCGGCGCCCACAGCACCGCGCTATCGCCGCTCATGAGGAGCCGGTTGGGGAAGAACGGGCCGCACGCCCACGCGACGGCCACTCCAGCGCTCAACGCGATGAGCCCGGCCACCAGGGACGTCCTAATGTCGAGTCGGCGTAACATGGGGTTCCACCTCCGTGTCACCGGCGAACCGGAGCCAGCCGAGTGTGCGGCGTTGACCGGCGGCAATCCACTGTGACTCCATGCCGCGACCCAGGCGGAACCGCGCTTGCGCCGGGCCAGTGTCGTCCAGCTCAAAACCAGCCAGCGCATCGCCGGCCACCAGCCGCGACGACGCCCACGCCGCGGTAACCTCCGCGGGCAGGGCCGCATCTGCGTCGCCGGTGTTCACCAAGTCGAGTTCGACCAAGCCAGGCTCGGGGCGGCGGGCATCCACTTCCAGTCGGCCCTGCGGCACGCGTCCGGCCATGACGGCGACCAGCGTCGGCCAGCGCCAGTTCAGCACATCCGCGTCGATCGGCAGGCGGTACCAGATCAGTCCGCGCATCGTGGCCGGTCGATCCGCGCTCCAGCCACGCACCAGTTCAGCAGTTGCGGCGGGGTCTGCGCGCAGCACGCGCACTTGCGTGTCGGCCGGCCAAGTCAACGCCGGCCCGTCCGCTTGGAGCCCGATGAACTGGCCCTGTTCGTCGAATCCGACGAAGTACCCGTATGTGGCCAGCGCCACGCGGAACGGCACGCCGACCCGACCCGCCTGCTCGACGGCGCGCCGGGCCGCCTCCGGGTCGCAAAGCGTCATCGGCAAGTCCGGCCCGCGCGGCCGTTCGAGGGAGTGCACCTGGAGCACGAAACCATCTGTCGCCGTAGCAAGCGGCTGAAAAGCGGCGCTATTCAGCCAGCTTGGGAGGGCGGTGATGACCAGTGGCGTTGGTGTGATCCGCCGGCGAATGGCGTTGACCCAGAGTCGGTAGCCAACGAGCTTGGAGGTGGCGCAGTCGAAATCAAGCTGCAATTCACGCATCTGCACGCCGCTCGCCGCGGCGCGCTGCAGCAGCTCCGCCGCGAGCGCGGCCAGCGCATCCGCCGGTTCGCCGGTTTCCGCGAATGGCCCCGCATAGGGGCCGATGCGCAGAACAAGGCTAATCGGCCCGGAAACCCGGCCGGCGTACGCCCAGTCAATGTCACCGCGAATCACCCGCGGCTCACACTGCTGCCACTCGATCTCGGCAAACCAGAGTGCCAGTCCGTCCAAGGATGTGGCGGCCCGGTCCACGCCGGTGCGTACATCGTCGGTCCAAACGCGCTGCCAGACATAGGCCTCTTGGATGAGCGCACCGGCGGCGCGCGGTGCAGAAGACCTCGTAAGCCACGTTGTAGGTATGACCGAGAGTGCAGCGCCGGCGAGGAGCCACGGTGCCCAGCGTGGCAGAAGCGAATTGGCGCGCCGCCGTTCCGAACGCATGCTGACGATTGACCTGCGGTCCATCGCACGTCCCCGCCGTAGCGGTTGTTTTGCACCTTCCGTGGCGCATGTGCACATGCGCATGATACCAGCGGTGAGCCCTGCGAGACCACCAGCCTCAAAATCCAGGGATATCGAAGATCTGACGATCCGGGGACACCTCACTCAATTCACCGCCAGCGCCCGCTGCGCGGGCTGGAACTTGAGAGAGGAGAGAGGAGAACAGGTGAGCAGGGGGCGCGGTCCAGGGGTTGCACCCCTGGCAACAGCCGCACGCCCCGATGGGGCGAAGAAGCGGGCGACACTGCTCAAGAGCAGTGGCACACGGCGCGCTGCGCGCGGCCCACCCGCTGCCGCTCGGGGTTCCGAAACGCTGCGCGGGGTTCTGATGCGCTGCGCGGGGCCCCTGCTGGCGCGTCGGGCTCGGATGTATCCCTGCGTGGCTGCGTGGCTGTGTCGCTTCGTCGCTTCAGATGGTGGGCGATGCCCACCCTACAGCGGCGACGTGCTTGCCGCTCGGCGGGGGCAGCGATAGGCTGACACACAATCATCTGGTGTAGCACACGGTGGTGCTGATTACACGCGGAGTCGATGGCGGACGCCGACCCTTGGGGCCGCTCGGCCGGCAGTTTGCGGCGTCTGTCCGTTTGGGAACCGACCTACCTGAGAACACAGCCATGACACGCACGACAACCTTCCTGGCCTTGACGCTGAGTCTGCTGATGCTGGTCGCGCGCAGTGCCGCGCAGGACAACCTGGCCAAGGGGTTTCAGAATCCGCCGGACGGGGCCAGACCGCACACGTGGTGGCACTGGATGAACTGCAACGTCACGAAGGAGGGCATCACCGCGGACCTCGAGGCGATGAAGGAGTTCGGGCTGGGCGGGGCCCAGATCTTCAACGTCTCCGAGCAGATCCCCGTCGGACCCGTGCTGATCATGAGCCCGGAGTGGCGTGCACTGGTCAAGCACGCCGTCAGCGAGGCCGGCCGGCTCGGGCTCGAAATCTGCATGCACAACTGCGCGGGCTGGTCCAACAGCGGCGGCCCCTGGGTCACGCCGGAGCACGCCATGCAGATGGTCGTCATCAGCGAGACGCCGACGAAGGGGCCGACGAAGTTCGCGGCGGCGCTGCCGCAGCCGCAGACCAACCGCGACTACTACCGCGACATCGCCGTGCTGGCGTTGCCGACGCCGCGTGACGACGCGAAGCGGATCCCGGACATCAAGCCGAAAGCCGGGTACGAGGCCCGCTACGGCCAGCAGCCGGCGCTCGATGAGTATCCGGCGGACGCCGTCGTGCAGCGGGCGGCCATCGTCGATCTCACGAGCAAGCTCGGCAGCGACGGGCGGTTGACCTGGGACGTGCCCGCGGGCGACTGGACGATCCTCCGCATCGGCTACACGCCGACGGGCAAGGACAATCACCCGTCGCCGGAATCGGGCCGCGGGCTGGAGTGCGACAAGCTGAGCCGTGCGGGCCTGGACGCGCACTGGGCGGGCATGATGGGCCCGGTCATCCAGGATGTCGGACCGCTGGCGGGCAAGACGCTGAACAACGTGCTGATCGACAGCTACGAGGTCGGCCACCAGAACTGGACGCCGCAGTTCCGCGAGGAGTTCAAAAAGCGCCGGGGCTACGATCCGCTGTTGCTGCTGCCGGTGCTGACGGGCCGCGTGGTGGACAGCGGCGAAGTTTCGGAGCGGTTCCTGTGGGACCTGCGCCGGACGATCGCGGACCTGTTCGCGGAGAACTACTACGGATATTTCGGCGAGCTCTGCCACAAGCACGGCCTGCTGGCGTCGATCGAGCCGTATGACGGTCCGTTCGAGTGCCTGCTGTCCGGGCGGCCGGCGGACATTCCCATGGGCGAGTTCTGGGTCGGCGATGGCGAAAGCAACTCGTGCAAGCTCGCGGCGTCGGTGGCACACACGTATGGGCGGAAGCTGGTCGGGGCCGAGGCGTTCACGGCGAACCCCAGCCGCGCAGGCTGGCGGAGCTATCCGTATTCGCTGAAGGCGGTCGGCGACCTCATGTACTGCACCGGCATCAACCGCTACATCTTCCACCGCTACGCGCACCAGCCGTGGCTCGACCGGTTCCCGGGGATGACGATGGGCCAGTGGGGCACGCACTTCGACCGCACGAACACGTGGTGGGGACCGGGCAAGGCGTGGGTGCAGTACCTGACGCGCTGCCAATACCTGCTGCAACAGGGGCTGGCCGTGGCGGACGTGTGCTACTTCGCCGGCGAGGCCGCGCCCAACAACGCCCCGCACAATCCGGAGTTGAAGGCGAAGGGCTATGACTACGACGCGTGCAACGCCGATGTGCTGCTGAATCGCATGACGGTAAAGGACGGGCGGCTCGTGCTGCCGGACGGCATGAGCTACCGCGTGCTGGTTCTGCCGGACACGCCGTTCATGACGCCGGGGCTGCTCGCGAAGGTGCGCGAGCTGGTGCAGCAGGGCGCGACCGTCATCGGGCCGAAACCGGCCAAGTCGCCGAGCCTGGCGGATCTGCCGGACGGCGACGCCAAGGTGCAGAAGCTGGCCGAAGAGGTGTGGGGCAACTGCGACGGCAAGGCGGTGAAGGAGCATGCGTTCGGTAGCGGGCGGGCGATTGCGGGCCAGACGCCGGAAGAAGTGCTCGGCGGGCTGAAGGTGAAGCCGGACTGCGAGTTCGCGAGTGCCGGGTTCAAGCCGAAGATGGCGTGGATTCATCGCGTGGTGGACAGCACCGACGTCTACTTCGTCTCGAACCAGAGGCCGCGATCGGCGGAGGTGGAATGCACGTTCCGCGTGAGCGGCAAGGTGCCGGAGCTGTGGCACGCTGATAGCGGGACGATCGAAGTGGCGCCGGTGTGGTCCGAGCGGGATGGGCGGATCACAGTGCCGATCCATTTTGATCCCGCCGGCTCGTTGTTCGTGGTGTTTCGGCCGGCGGCGGCAGGCGATCACGTGGTTGACGTGACGCCGTCGAAAGCGGATGAGGTCGAGCTGGCGCCGAAGATCGAAATTCGGGCGGCGCGCTACGAGGCCGTGGACGGCGCGGGCGGTGCGGACGTGACCGCGAAGGTCGCGGCGCTCGTGGCGGCAGGCGAGACCAGCATACCGGCGAACAACTCCACGTTCGGCGATCCGACGTACAACCACGTCAAACGCCTGCGCGTGGAGTACGCGCTCAATGGTCAGGTGGTGACGCGGAGCGCGGATGAGAATGCCACGCTCGAACTGGTCGAAGCGGCCGGCGGTGCGGCGAGCCTGCCGACGTATCGCGTGACCGTCACCAAGCCGGGGCAGCTCGAATTGCAGGCGTTCCATCCCGGCGTATACGAGTTCCGTGCGGCGAGTGGCAAAACGACGCCGGTGCAGGTGCCGCCGGTGCCGGAGCCGGTCGAGATCGGCGGGCCGTGGACGGTGCGTTTTCCGCCGGACTGGGGCGCGCCCGCGAGCATCACGCTCGACAAGCTGATCTCGTGGACGGAGCACGGCGAGGCCGGCGTGCGTTATTTCTCCGGCACGGCCGAGTATGAGCGCGAATTCGACGTGCCGGCGGTGTTGCTGGCGCCCGACAAGGCCCTGTATCTCGATCTCGGCGACGTGAAGTACCTGGCGGAGGTCACGCTCAACGGTCACGACCTGGGCGTATGGTGGAAACCGCCGTTTGCGGCGGAGATCACGGATTGCGTGCAGCCCGGCCCGAACACGCTGAAGGTCCGCGTGACGAATCTATGGGTGAACCGGCTGGTGGGTGATGAGCAGCTTCCGGACGATTGCGAATGGGAAGGTGTGCATCTGAAGCGCTGGCCGCAATGGCTGCTGGATGGCCAGGCGCCGCGGGCGCGCGAGCGGTTCACGTTCACGACCTGGAAGCACCACACGCGGGATTCGCTGCTGCCGGAATCCGGGTTGCTGGGTCCGGTCATGCTGCGCGTGGCGGAGCGCGTGACGATCAAGTGACGCACGGTCGGCTTCAGCCGACGGGCGTTTGCCCCCGACTTCAGTCGGGGGTGCGCAAGAGCGACTCTCCCCCTCTTCTGTCTCCGCCGGGCTCACGGAGCCCGGCGGAGACAGAAGAAAAGCTAGAGCGGGTGGAGGGTCGACCACCACCAGCTAAAGCAGGTGGCAAACGCAGGCCGGCTGAAGCCGGCCGTGGCCAACGTTCACGCCGCCGCTCGGCTCAGAAATCGCCGGCCCCGGCGCGGTGGTTGCCTCGCCGGGGCCTGGGCATATGCAGAGCACGACGGGCTTTCAGCGTCGCATTACGCAGAACACGTAGCCGTAATACGCGGAGTACTGGCGGTAGTTGTCAATCTCCGCCTGGATTCCTGCAATCATGTCCAAGCGCTCGGCGTCGCCGGCGTGGCGCATACGGAGCATTTGCAGGCGGGCTTCGAGCGGGTTGTAGTACTCGTCCGTCCACGCCGACTCGGATAGGACGAAATGGTCCAGCACGGTGTACCCGCAGGCCTGCATTGCACGCACGTTCGCATCGATGTCGGCAATGACGGGGTACTCGCCTTCGATGAACCGGCGGCACTCCGGCGGAGCGCCCGGCCGCAGCCAGCAGAGTTCGGTCACCGCCAGGCAGCCGCCGTCGGCCAGCCACGCGCGGCACTTCGCCAAGCCTTCGCGGAAGCCCATGCAATAGAGCGCCCCCTCCGACCAGATCAGGTCGAAGGCGCCCGAGTCGAGCTCAACGGTGCGCATGTCGGCCAGCCGAGTCACGATCTTGCCCTGCACGCCGGCGGCCGCCGCGCGCCGCTGGAGGGCGTCGAGGTACGGTTGCTGGTTGTCGATGGCGAGGATGGGGCCGTCGAGGTGCCGGGCCAGCACGAGCGATTGAGCGCCCGTGCCGCAGCCGACGTCGAGGATCCTGGGCCACGTTTGCCCGGTGGGCGCCGCGCGGCGCGGGCTGGCCGCCAGGACGATGTTCAGCGCCCGCAGCGTGCAGGCGTCGGTGCCCGGACCCAGGCGCAGCAGAGAGGAGTTGAACATCTCGTAGAAAAACTGCATGCGTTCGTTTTCGTTCACTGGTGTCTGTCCTTTGGACGGGCACGCGCCGTGTCGGGCCGTGCGCCGCATTGTTGTATTCTGGCAAGTCGGGCTTACGACGCAGACTCTCGATGGGCGAAGCCACCGCACCGCGCGCAGATAAGCACAAGCCGTTCGTTTCGGCGTGGCCGGGCGGTCCGTGACTTCGATATCAGGCAGTTACCATCCAAAGCCCATCATATGTTCCGTCCGCGGACCGTCAATTGCGCGGCTATTCGCCGAAGCAAAACGCGAAAACGTCGGCGTCTTTGAGCACGAACCGCAACCGCACGGGCTGGCCGGCCAGCGCGGCAACGTTTTCGCCGCCCTTCCAGGTCACGACCCGTTCAAGCTCGTCGCCCCAGATCTCCTCCGCATCCGCGAGCGCATATCCGGGTAACGGCGTGCCGGCCGCGTCCTGTAGCTCGACGCGGACGCTGCCCACGGCGGATGTGGAGAAGTTGACCCGCAGCCGGCAGCCGGCGAAGACGAGTGGGTGGGTGATGAACTCGCCACCGGCATAGCCGGCGTGCATGGACGCGAAACCATCGAGGCGAACGGTGCCGCGGGCCAAGCGTGGAATTCGCGCGCGACCCTCGTTGTCCGTGCCGTAGTTCTCGGCCCAGTAAACAGACAACTCGGTCGGGCCGGTCTGCACGAGGCCCCAGGCCGGCGTGTTGTTGCCGTGGGCACCGCCCCAGCGGCCGGGGTCCAGGCCGGGACGGAGAAACGCCTCGAGGAGCGGCCGCTGCCAGTGGACGCCGTCGCGGCTGGACATGAAGACCGCGTCGGACAGGCCGTCGGTCTTGCGTGGCGGGTAGCCGACGGTGGCGCGCTGCGCGGGCGGCACGAAGCGCATGGGGAAGCCGAGCAGCAGGTGCGGGGCGCGCGGATATGGTGTGATCGCGTTGGTGTAGAAATGCTCGATGGGCGCGTCGCCGTAGTCGAGCAGTACCGGCGGGGTCCAGTGGACAAAGTCGGTCGAGGTGGCGCGGTTGATATTGCGCTTGCCGTCGCGCCCGATCCGGGCATAGCACACGTACGTGGCGCGGGCGGCGTCCCAGAAGGCGACGTTCTGCGAGTCGAAACTGCCGACGGTGAGAATCGGGTCGTCCTGCAAACGTCGCCAGTGAATGCCGTCCGACGAGACATAGGCGGCCAGGACGGGGCGGCGATCACTCTCGCCCGGGAGTTGGGCCACGTCGAGCGTGACGGCCTTCCAGCGCTGGTCGGGCGGCGCCGCGGGATTGGCGTCAAGGAAGGGTGTGAAGTTATGGGCCTGGCAGTAGGCCGGGTTGGGGCCGGTCCAGATGATGTTGTTGTCCTTGGATCCATTAGACTCGAACAGGCCGAGGGTGGGGCGTGTCCACTGGCGACCGTCCTCGCTGAAGGCCAGGCAGGCGTGTTCGCGGGTCTGCTCACCGCCGCCGCGGTAATACATGCGCCAGCGGGTGCCGTCGTGCAGGATGGCGACGTAGCCGCTTTCGGGGCCTTCCCAGGGGGCATCGAAGGTGAAGACGGTTTCCTGTCGGACGGGGCTGTGCAGGCGCAGCGCGGCGCCCTGCGTGTGGGCGATGAGCGCGGCATCGACGAAGAGCTCGAGCTGCGAGCCGATCGTGACGGGCTGCGTCGCGGGCACCTGCGCGCGGGTGGGCACCGCGAGCAGTATGAGCAGGAGGGGTTGGGCGATCACACGTGCGGTGCACATTGGCAGACCTCCATCCGGCGTCCGACGAATGCGTGCGAGCTACGAAGCGTCGATCGAGCATTGTGACATCGCAGTGGACCTCGTGCGACCTCGGCAGACAGCGTTGACCCGCTATGGCGCCGGCCGCGCTTGGAACGGTCACCGTCGCGCGGTACAGTGCCATGGTGTCCGCCGGGCACGTCATGTCACAAAGGAGATCACGTCATGTCGAACGTAGCAGGCGCGCGTTGGGTAGCGCGGCTCCAGGCAGGTTGTGGCATTGTGCTGGGTGTGTGCGTGTTCGCGCTGTGCGGATGCGAGGTCATCTGCGACGGAACCTACATCGTGGAAGCGAACTATGCGAACTCGGACACGGAGAACATCCGCATGTTCGTGTCCGGGAAGGAGACGTTCGACCTGTCGAACCGCGTGTCGCCGGAGGGCACGCGCCGCGCCCAGTACCAGGGCTTTTTCTTCGAGCCGATCGAGTGGTTCATCCTCACCTCCGATAATGCCGCGATCAATGACTGTGACGACGCAGTGCGGGAGGCGGCGAACAGTCCGCAGACCTGGATTTTCCAGGCGGGCCGCAATGGCGTGGTGCTGGCCACCCAGAACGTGACAATCAAGTACGAAGACATCGAGAATAATCATACATATTCGGTCGACGTCGCCTGGGACGGCACGACCCTGACCGTCACCAAGCGCTAGCCACGGCCAGCCGGGACAACTGAGCCGGTCGACAAGGGCACTGCAACAGCCACGAAGGCTGTTGCGCTTTGGGGGGTGCGGCGTGACCGCCGTCGTGATACGACATCTTGACGCGGTCCGGCGGAGTGACAGAATGATCCGCAGCCGCCTGTCCGGGGTACGTCGCCGCTTGCGGCGCGCGGCGCGCGGTGGGTGAATCCCGATCGTTTTGGCGATGGAGGAAGTCATGGAGCAGCGCCTGGTGCCGGCGTTCGCGACGGCTGCGTTGCTGTCCGCCGCGCTTTGGGGCTGCGCCGGGCCGAACGTGCCCGGGCTGCCCGACCCGTTCCGTCTGACGGAGCCCAAGCAATTCACGGCGCACCGCGTGTCGTCGAACAACCCGGACTGGAGCTCGAACGACGACAGCATGCGTCCGATCCCGGGCGAGACGACCGTGCTCGCCGACCTGGAAGGCCCCGGCATCGTTTCGCACATCTGGATCACCGTCGCCGACAACGAGTACGGCTGGCCGCGGCTGCTGCGCCTGCGCGTGTACTACGACGGCAGCGACACGCCCAGCGTCGATACACCGCTCGGCGATTTCTTCGCGGTCGGCAACGGCGTCGAGCACGAAGTCGAGTCGCTGATGGTGCGCAACAGCTCCGACGGCCGGGCGCGCAACTGCTACTGGCCAATGCCGTTTCGCAAATCGTGCAAGATCACGATCACGAACGAAGGCCGTCGCCGCGTGACGAACCTGTATTACCACGTCGATTGGCAGAAAGTGTCGTCCTTGCCGGCGAGCACGCCGTATTTCCACGCGCGCTACCGGCAGATGCTGCCGGCGCCGGCAGATGGACGGCCGTATGAGATCCTGAACGTCGCCGGGCGGGGCCACTATGTCGGCACGGTGCTGTCGGTTGTACAGTGCGAGGCCGGCTGGTTCGGCGAAGGCGACGAGTTCTTCTGGGTCGATGGAGCGGCGCGGCCGTCGATCGAGGGGACCGGCAGCGAGGACTATTTCAACGATGCCTGGGGCCTGCACGTGAACGACGGGCCGCACTACGGCGTGACGGTCGCCGAGGGGACGGACCTGGGTGCGCGGATGACCGCGTATCGCTGGCACCTGGTGGACCCAGTGCCATTTACGAGATCGCTGCGGTTCGAGATCGAGCACAAGGGCTGGACGTATCAGCCGAGTGGCGCGGTGAAGTCCGCGTTCGGCGAGCGGACCGATCTCATGTCGAGCGTCGCGTTTTGGTATCAGGAGGGCATCGCGCAGGATCAGCCGCCGGTGCCGTACGGTCCGGCCCGGCTGCCGCAGGGCAACGCCGAGCAGATCGAGGTGGAACGCGCGCTGGCGGAGTGCAAGTCTGAACAAGGCAAGGTTTCGATCCTGCCAGAGCTGTTCTGGGCGAAGGACGTGCTGTACTTCGAGGCCCAGGGGCCGGGTGCGCGACTCGCAGTTCCGTTCGACGTGCCCGCGGATGGCGAGTACGAGGTCTACACGGAGGTGGCGCAGGCGCCGAACTACGGGGTTTACACGGTGCTGCTGGACGGCCAGCCGCCCGCCGCGGCACAGCTCGAGCATGAACCGGGGGCGGACCTGCTGCCCCGGACGCACTTCGACGGGTATGCACCGGAGACGTACGTGGGGCTGGGCTTCCAGGTCGGCTGGCCGCACCTGACGCAGGGCCGGCACACGCTGACGTTCGAGTGCGTGGGCAAGCGCGAAGCTGCGGACGGCTTCAACCTCGGCGTGGATAACATCGTGCTGGCGCGCACCGGCGCGGCGGCGTGGGCGGCGGCGGCGAACATCCAGCCGCCGCGCATGCCGACCAGCAGCGTGGCGGAGATCGGGCAGGCTCTATCGGATCCTGACCCGGTCCTGCGTGGACTGGCGGCGATCGCCCTGCGCGACATGGGGCGCGCGGCGCTGCCCGCGCTGCCCGCCCTCATTGCAGCCCTGAAGGATGGCGACCAGAACGTGCGGCTGATGTCCGCGAATGCGATCGGCGCGATCGGCCAGGATGCGCGCGACGCCGTACCGGCGTTGATCGCGGCCGGCTCCGCGAAGGACGAGCACGTGCAGGTGCTGCGGTCGTACGCGACGGCCCTGGGCCGCATTGGCAAGCCGGCCGCCGTGCCGGCGATTCCGCTGCTCAAAGAGCTGGCGAAGATCCCGCGGGTGAAATGGGCGGCCGACGCGGCGCTGAAGAATCTTGAATAGCGGTGCCGGTGCTGATTCTCACGGCACGCAGCGCGCCATGAACACGCCGTGGCGCGGCACCGCGGCCTTGAGCTGGCCGCGGTCGACGGGCAGGTCCTGCTGCCGCCAGAGGTCGCGGACCTGCCGCGGGCGGGCAATGCCCAGCTCCTTCCAGCTCACGCCGATCTCCTGCGGCACTTCGGCGAGGTTGAACAGGCCGACCGCGACGGAGCCGTCCACCAGCGGCTTGGCCATGATCAGTCGCTCGTCGTCGCGCTGGACGACCCGGCCGGCGCGGCCGAGCGGATCCTGATCGACGGCGATGACCTCGGCGTTGCACAGCACGTTCACGGTGAACGGGTCGAGCTGCGTCGGGTCGCCGCTGAAGATTAGCGGGGCCGCCAGCAGGCACCACAGCGACATGTGCGTGTACTGCTCGTTGGGCGTCAGCGTCGTCGGGCGGCTGGAGCCGTCGCCGCCGATCATGCCGATCAGAATGTAGTCGGGGTCGTTCCAAGCGCCGGGCTTGGCCCAGTCATCGAGTTTCGTCGTGGCCAGGCCGACCAGGTAGATGCCGCGCGACAGCGCGCCGCCCTCGTTACCAAGGTCATCGGTCGTCCGCCAGCAATGGCCGCCCACCGCCGCGCCCCATTCCCACACGTTGGCCATGCCGTACTGGCAGAGGTTGTAGATCACGTCGCGGTCGAGCGTCTTCAGGATGTCGCCCATCTGCTGATACGGGGCCGTGAAGTACTCGCGCGGGCGACTCAGATCCCGCGGGCCGTACGAGCACCAGTCGTACTTGAGGAAGTCGAAGCCCCACGCGGCGAACTGCCGCGCGTCCTGCTCCTCGTGGCCGCCACTGCCGGTGTAGCCGGCGCAGGTGGTGGGGCCGGGCGACGTGTAGATGCCGGCCTTGAGGCCCAAGCTGTGGATGTAGTCGGTGAGGGCGCGCATGTCGGGAAACCGCGCGTTCGTGCGGATGTTGCCCGCGGCGTCGCGCGGTTCACCACCCAATTCGGGATTGGAGCTGCCTGGCAGCACGGCCCAGCAGTCGTCAATGTTCACGTATGAGTAGCCGAAGTCGGCCATCCCGCTCGAAATGAGCGCATCCGCCGCGGCGCGCATGGCCGCGTCGGTCACGTGGTCATAGTAGATGTACCAACTGTTCCAGCCCATCGGCGGCGTGAGCGCGAGCGTGTCGCCGACGACGAGCTGGAAGGCCCGCTCGGCGCGTCCGTGGGCGTTGACCGCGCGCAGTGTCAGTGCGTACTCGCCGCGCGCGGTCGGCGTCGTGCCGGTGATAATGCCGGTCGCGGCGTCCAGTTGCAGCGACGCCGGCAGGTTGTCCACGGCGAAAGTCATCGGGCGCTCGCCGGTGGCGGGAATCCGGTACAGAAACGGGCGGCCGGGACCCGCGCCGTAGGCGAGCGCGCTGTTGAGCTGCGGGGCCGGTCCGGGGCGTGGCGTGAGCACCACCGGCTCCTCGACCGGGACGGGGACCGGCTGGGGCGCTGCGCCACGGCAATGGAACGTGGCGTCGGCCCAATTCGCGTGGTCATAGTCGATGCCGTCGTCCGCGGCCTCCACCAGCAGGATGAGATGCCGGACGCCGGTCAGCGGGACATCGACCGGGCGCGCCGGCTGGCCGCCGCTGATGACGCCGCTGTCGAAGAGGCGGCGCTGGTCGCTGTAAACCTTGAAGCGCACGGAGCCCTTGCCGGCGGTCTCATCGTCGACGCCGACGTGGGCGGTGAAGCGTTCGACGCGGCCGTCGAGCGCGAGGTGCAGCACGGAGTGGGCGTGGGTGCCGACGCCGCGCTGGAACGTGCGGCCCGCGATAGTGAGCGGGCGTTCCTCCACGGAGCGGTCCACCTGCACGCGGCCCCAGCCCTGCTGAATCGACGTCACCAGCGGGAGGTCGCCAAGGGAGACGCGCTGCGGTGCGGCGCAACCGGCCACGACCAGCAGTAGCAGCGGAAACAGAAGCAGGCGCGCTCGCGCCGGCGCCATGAACCGGGCAGCACAGGTAGAGATCATCACATACTCCCTCGTTTGCGGGTCATTGCGTTCAGACTGATCACCCAGACGCTCGGTCGCGTGTTTGGCCGCCGAGCAGCCGCGATCTTAACACCACCGGGTTCGTGTGAACCAGTCCGCCGGGCGACGTTGCTCAACCGCCGGCCAGCAGGTTCACGAAGGGATTGATGTCACCGAAGTTGACCTGACCGTCCCCATCGATGTCGCCGTTGGCGGTCGGACAGCCGGGGAACAGCGCCTGGTACTGCGCCGGGTTGCTCAGGAGCAGAATGAACGGGTTGATGTCCGCGAAGCCGACGGTGCCGTCGCAGTTCAGATCGCCCGGCAGGTGCGCGATGACCTGCAGGTAGAAGTGCTCTTCGGCGTAGAACAGGTCGGCCGTGTCGCCGAACTTTCCGGCCACGGCGAAAACGAGGTCGTAGTAGTCGAGGGCGGCGCCGGGGCGAATCTCGAGCGCGTAGCTGAACGCGGCGGGGCCCGTCTCCCAGCGAAAGGAGACGGCGGGCTGCGTGTAGTACGGGGCGGACTCGCCCCACTCCGGCCAGTCGCAATCCGCGCCGTACGCCAGCGTGCCGCCGGTTTCGACGCCGGCGAAGCGGAGGCGCTTGAGCTGGATGGCGTACGTGTCGTTGGGGAGCAGCGCCGCGAGTTGGGCCGTCAGGGGGCGCGTCGTACCCGGGTAGCCCCGGAAGACCTTCAGCGGCCCGCGATCGGGTGCTCCAGTGGCACTCTCGTCGGGGTCGGCCACTATGTTCCAGTTGGCCACCTGGAGCACGTCGGACTGGAGCACGCCGTGGCAGCTCAGGCAATTGCCGCCCCAGGCTGGCTCAAAAGCCACGGCGGTCGCGGCCGTCAGCAGCGGGAGACACAACGCGGTCGCACAACTCAAGCGGTTCATAAGCGCACTTCCGTTCAGGCGTTCGGCGCGGGGGACGCCGGGGCAGCCGGCGCCGCCGGGCGCACTTCAGCCAAAACCAGTTCGACGACTTCGGGCACGCATTGCGCGACCTCGGCCGACAGCTCCAGGCCGCAAGCCACGTTCTGCGGCTGCACGCCGAAGATAACCACTTCTTCCGGGGCAGCGCCGAGGTGCCGCGTGGCCGCCAGGGCTTCGAGGAAACCCACCTCGTGCAGCGATACCCCACGCGCCGGGCACGGGGCGAGGTCCGCCGGCAGCAGGCGCGACACCGTCCCCGGCGGGTGGTGACCGGCGAACGCGTCGATGACGATCACCTTGCGCCGGCCGACGAGCGTGTCGACCAGGGTCAGGCCGGCGGTGGCCCCGTCGACCACCTCGACGCCAGGCGGCAGGCGAGTGCGTTCCAGCGCCTGCACCACGCGGACACCCACGCCCTCGTCGCGGAGCAGCAGGTTGCCCAGCCCGAGCACCAGTGTCGGGCAGGGCCGGGGCGCTCCGTCGGCCAGGTTGGGCGTGCGTCCAGTTAGCATATCAGTCCGTCGCGCGTGGTCGCAGCAAATGCACCGAGCAAGCCAGGCACGGATCGAACGAGTGGACGATCCGCAGAACCTCGACCGGCTGGTTCGCGTCCGCGACGGGCACGCCCACCAGGGCGGCTTCGAGCGGGCCGGGCTGGTCGAGGTGATCGCGCGGCGCGGCGTTCCAGTTGGTCGGGGTGACCACTTGGTAGCGGCTGATGACCGAGTTCTCGATGCTCAGCCAGTGGCCCAGCGCGCCGCGCGGCGCCTCCGTCAGGCCGGCGGACGTCGCCTGGGCCGGGATCGCACTCGGCGTGATGGTCGGTGCGCCGGGGACCAACTGGTCGAGCCAGTCGTCCATCGCGTCGGCGATCTTCTTCGTTTCCAGGGCGCGGGCCATGATCCGGTCCATGGCCGAGATGCCGTGGTTGTAGTCGTTGTTGATCCACATGCGCGCCAGCGGGCCCAGCTCGTAGGGTTGATTGGCATAGCGCGGGGCCTTCGACCACGAGTACGCGCCGGGCTTGTCGGCATCGGGCTCAGTGACGCCCTGGGCGGGATGCAGATTGCCGGACGCTGGCGTGTACCACGCGTAGGTCACCTGCTCGGCGATTTGCGCGGGATCGAGGGCTGCGGGCGCACCGCCCGTGTAGCGCCCGGGCGCAAAGAGCTTACTGCTCCCGCTGGCGTTCAGCTCGAACACGCCGAACGAGAGCAGGTTGCCCGGGCCCTGGCCGAGCTGGTAGTAGGCCGGGAACAGGCTGGCGAGCGTGTTCGCGTCCGCGAGGTACACGTTGTCGACGAACGCGCGGATCTCATCGAGCAGGCTGCGGAACTGCGCGACCTTCTCGGCCGTGACCTGCTCGGTGCAGCCGCCGACGACGAATGAGCCGATGCAGGGCAACTTGCCGCCGAATAGCGCGCCGGCCTGGTGCGCTTTCCGCCGGATGGCAAACGCGGCCAGGTAATGCTCGACGAGCGTGGCCGCGGTGGCGCCGGTGGCCATGTCGGGCGCGACGTAGCGCGGCATCCAGGGGGCCTGGTCGAGCAGGCCGATAGTATTGACGAAATCCAGGACCGAGAGGTGGTAGAAGTGCAGCAGGTGCGAATCAATGAAGTTCGCCCCAAGCACGAGGTTGCGCAGCAGGCGCCCGTTGTCCGGCGCGGTCACGCCGAACGCGCTGTCGAGCGCCAGGCACGCGGCGAGGCCGTGCGGCACGGGGCACACGCCGCAGATGCGCTGTGTATAGGGGGCGGCGTCACGCGGATCGCGCCCGAGGAGGATGATCTCGAAGCCGCGGAACATCGTGCCGGCGCAGCGGGCACTGACAACCTGGGGCTGGCCGCCAACGGTGTCGACGGTGACCTCGACGCCGAGATGGCCTTCGATACGCGTAACCGGGTCGATGTTGATGGTGGTTGGCATGGGCTAGGCACTCCTGCCCGGATCTGTCGTGCGCAGCACCCGGCGCCGGCGCTGTCCGCCGGCACGCGGCGGGGGCGGCGGGCTGGCTTCTTCCGTCTCACCGAGCTCTTCCTGGTGCCTGGGCGTCGGCGAGAAGACGTAGAATGGCGACATGCCATCGGGAAAATTCGGCTGCACGCAACCGAGGCAGGGGCTATGCGCGCCGACGCACCAGTTCACGCCGTACTGACCCGCCCCGCCGCTGTTCCATTTGCGCAGGGGGCAGTCGGAGTAGGTCTTCTTGCCCTTGCAGCCGAGGTGCTCCATGCAACCTTCCTCGCCGAGCTCCTGGGCGAAATGCGTGGTGCCGCAGAGCTTGTGCCGCTTGAAGCAGTTGTCGTGGATGCGCTTGCCGAAGTACTCGAGGGGGCGGCGGTGTGCGTCGAGGGGTGGCACGCGGCCGTTGGTCATGAGATACACCAGCGTGCCCACGAGCCAGTCCGGGTGCGCGGGGCAGCCGGGGATGTTGATCAGGCGCGGGTCGCTGCCGAGGAACTGCCCGACGCCCTTCGCCTGCGTGGGGTTCGGCGCCCCGGATGAAGCTCCGCCAAACGCGGCACATGAGCCCAGCGCGACGATGTAGGCGGCGTTGGCGGCAAAGGTCTGCACGCCCGCGGCCATCGTCATGCCCGGCCACAGCAGGCAGTACTTGCCGGCGGCGCCGGTCGGAATCGCGCCCTCGACGATGAGGATGTAGCCGGGCTGGGCGCCCGCGGCCTGGGCGGCCGAGACGGCCAGGTCGCCGGCCGCGGCCATCACATTGTTCTGGAACTGCACGTTCAGCGTGTTCGCCAGCAGATCGTTCGCGGTCGCGAAGTGGACGCTGTTCAGGAACGAGACCGCGCAGCCATCACACCCGGCCCCTTGCAGCCAGATGACACGCGGCGCGTCCCGCTGCGCGAGCGCCGCCGCCAGCTTCGCAAGGGCGGCGGGCGCGAGGCGGCCCGCGGCCACCGCGGCCGCGGCCAGCTTCAGAAAATCACGGCGACCGATCGTCATCGCTGCACCTCTCCACGCGGCAGCTCAACCAGGGGAATCGCGCTGCGCCGGTTCAACCAGTCCGGCGGCCGGCGCAGTTCCCAGGGCGGAATGCCAAAGAACGTCTCCGCCTCGCTCAGCAGCGCCCGGGCATACGCGGGGGCGTGTGCACCGGTCGAGCGATCGGCGACGACCATCTGGTAGTCAAACTGGGCCCGCCGGTACTGCTGCAGTTGACCCGGACCCAGCGCATCGGGATCGACGTACAGCGGATCGGCCGGATCGAAGCGGCGGGCGATGTCGCCGAGCCGGACGTCGAACTCCTCATGGAGCAGGTCGACCAGGAGCGTGGCCGTCGTCTCGGAGTGGCACGGCTCACATGCCCGCAGGTTGTGCCGGAACGTGTGGCCGCTGTTCATCGGCAGGCCCGGACCCGCGGCCGGCTCGAAATGCACGTGGCATTGGACGCACTCTAGGGGCACGCCCCACCAGTGCGTCGAGTACGGGCCCGTCAGCGGCGTGCCGTTGAGCCGATAGCCGCCGGTGGAGTGCAGCGTTTCGGCCTGCGGCTGCTGGGGCTCCTCGCCGGGCACCGCGCCGCCCATCGTGTGGCAGTCGGCGCACAACTGGTGCGGCGGCAGGCGTAGCTGCCCGACATTGGGGCTTCCGTGCGCCCGGTGACACGCTGCGCACTCGATGTCGTAGAACACCTCCCAGAGGGTGGGCTTTTCGCCCTCGGGCGCGAGGCGGTACTCGGTCGAGTGGCACTGGAGGCATTCGTCGGTGGTGCCCGGCTCCCACTGGATCAACTGGAGCGCCACGGAGTGCTTGGACTCGAGCCACTGCTCATGCTGCGGGTGGTGATTATCGCCGCACAGCCCGTGGCAGGACTGGTGGCACGCACCGCAACTGTCGGAGTCCAGGTTGACCTCGAGTGGAACATTGTTCGGGTCCGAGACGTGGTTGCTGCCCGGGCCGTGACAGTTTTCACACTGCACGTTCGCGAGGTGCGGCGTGGTGGCGAGGTCGATGAAGCCGCTGGCCTTGCCATAGCCGACCGCGTGGCACGGGAAGCACAGGTAATCGTCACCCGAACCGACCTCGAGCAACGTGTTGAAGGCCGTGGCGTGAATGGTCATGGCCCAGTCGGTGTGAATATCGGCGTGGCAGGCGAGGCAGGCATCCGCACCGACGTAGAGCGGCGGGCTGATCAACGGGCCCGTGAAGTTGTGCTGGAGGATCGTGAAGTCCGCGAGGTCCGCGTCGCCGTCACCGGTCAGGTCGGCGCGCCCGAAGTTCGCCGGCGTGCAGGCGGGCGGCACGGTGGCATCCGGCCCGCCGAAGCAGCTTATGAACAGCGTTACATCCGCCTCATCGACGTCGCAGTCGAGGTCAAGGCAGCCGAGCGAGCGGCCGAATGCATCGACGCCAGCGGGGGCGGGGACTTCCGGGCACGAGTCACAGGGATTGCCAAGCCCGTCGCCGTCGCTCTCGTCCTGGTGGGGGCTGTGCAGAGTCAGGCAGTTGTCGCAGGCGTCGCCGAAGCTGTCCTCGTCACCGTCGGCCTGACTGCTGTTGGCAGCCGTCGCGCAGTTGTCGCACACGTCGCCGATGCCGTCGCCGTCGGCGTCCGCCTGGTCGGGATTGTGGCGCGCGGGGCAGTTGTCGGCGCCGTCGAGGTGGCCGTCGCCGTCCCCGTCGCCGGGGTAGGAAATCAGCGGCCAGACGCGGGTAGCGGCCTGATGGACCAGGAAGGGGAATGTGGTGCTGGGGGGCTGCGCCCACGCGATGATCTTGATGTCCTGGGGGCTGGCCCAGCTATCCGCGTCGAAGGTGAAGTCCTGCTCAATCACCTGCGCTTGACCAGGCGCGAGCGTGACGGCCACCGTCGGCGCGGCCTGCTTGAACGTGTTGCGATGGTAAAGCTGCTCCGGCGGCCAGTGGTCGAGAACCTGGACCATGTAGAGGTGCATCGTCTTGGCGGTGCCGCCGGCCTCGATGCCGACCGTGGCGACAACCCGGTAGCTCTGGCCGCCGAGGTATATCGCGCCGAGCGTCAGCGTGACATCGGTGGGGATGGCGCGTTCGGGCAGGAAGTGATTGGTGCGGTAGATCGTGTATTCCTGATCGACATCCGGCACGGCGCCGACAGTGCGATCGCTGCCATCGAAGACGGTGGTGGGCGTGTACTCGCCATTGAACAGCGCGAAGCGCGCGTTGCCCCACTCCGTTTCGTAGCCGTCGAAGTGAACGTGGTACTGGATGTAGGCGAGCGAGTCTGGGTAGACGTCGCTGAGCATACTCAAGGCCGGGCCGGCGTAGGCGCAGCCGAAGCACCAGATGTTGGTGAACTCCTCGCAGAGGACGGTGCGGTCGGCGGCGCGGGCCGGGGGTATGGCGGACAGCCAACCGGCGGCCGTGAGGAACGTGAACACGACGAACGCGCGGCGGCGCGCGGGACTCGGCCGGCGTGAGAACATGCACTGCACCTCGGTCACGGCGCACGGTGTCCGGCGCACACCCAACTTCTTTCCGCGAGGATTGGGCGGCGCTCGGGGAGGTCCCCGGCGCGCTGGCACAAACCCATTACACTCGGGCCGCCGCAGACAAGTCAAGCAGATAATGTTATCTCGTTAAATTGCAGACAGTTATATATCAACCGCCGGAACCTCCGGTATCGGGTGGCTGGCACCAGCGGCGACGGGCGGCGACAATGGCCACGGGCGGCGCGCCGGGCGCGCGGCCCGGTCCTGTAAGGAGTGACACAATGCTGGCCCGAACCCGGCTGGTTGTGACGTTGGCGGGTGCCGTTCTGCTCGTGGGGGCGGCGGTGGGTTGCCGCGCTACGCCTGGCGCGCCACAGCCACAGGTGACTGCGGGCGCGGAGAAGCCGGAGATCGTCGAGGAGCGCTGGCCAAACGGCCAACTCCGGGTGCGCAGACAGGTGCTGACGCTGGCGGACGGGACGCAGGTGAACCACGGCGTCTACTTGACGTGGTACGACAACGGCCAGAAGGAATACGAAGGCGTTTTTGTGCGGGGCCAGAACGACGGCGTCGCCACGAGCTGGCATCGCAACGGCCAGAAGCGCATCGAAGAGCGTTACGCCCTCGGCAAGCGCCACGGCGCCCGGTACACCTGGGACGAGAACGGCACGCTCCGCAAGGAAGAGCACTTCGTCGACGACCAGCCCGACGGCGTCTGGACCACCTGGGACGCCAAGGGCCAGGTCAAAGCCCAGCAGCGCTTCGATCACGGCGTGCCGCAGTAGGAGCGGGGCGAACCGTAGCCTCGGGACGCAAACGGGATGTCACGCCGGCGCACACGGGTGGACAGCATACGACGGCGCGTGCAGAGTGGTCTGCGCCTGGTCAGCCGGCTGTGGGCCAATCCGGACCGCTTGCTGACGACCCTGGCCATTCTCGTAGGCCTGACGACCGGCGTGGGGGCGATGGGGTTTTCCGCCTTAATTGACTGGGTGCAGCGCATCTGCTTCGACTGGTGCGGCGGTGGCCTGGCGGCCCGCGGGGTCTACGAGTGGCTGTTGCCGCTGCTGCCGATGGGCGGGGCGCTCCTGGTCGGCCTGATCACATTCAAGTTTGCCCCGGAAGCGGAGGGCCACGGGGTACCCGAGGTCATGGACGCGATGGCGCGGCGTGGCGGGCGTATTCGCCCGCGGGTCGCCGGGGCCAAAGCGGTGGCGTCGGCGCTGACGATCGGCTCCGGCGGCTCGGCGGGCACGGAAGGTCCGATCATCCAGATTGGGGCGGCAATCGGCAGCGGTTTTGGCCAGTGGCTGCAAATGAGCTTGAATGATCTGCGAGTGCTGATCGGTTGCGGGGCGGCGGCCGGCATCGCGGCGATCTTCCACGCGCCCATCGCCGGGGTGCTGTTCGCGATTGAGGTCCTGCTGCGGGACGTTTCGCTCCGCAATTTCGTGCCGATCATCATCAGCGCGGTCATCAGCAGCACGGTCACGCAGGCGGTGCGCGGGCACAGCGATCCGATCTTCCCGGTGCCGCACGAGTTCTTCAGCGCCGAGCCCGTGTATCAGTTCACGGTCAGCGAGATTGGCAATTACGCCGTGCTTGGCCTGTTATGCGGTCTGGTCGCTGTTGCGTTTGTCCGGTTGCTGTACCTGTCGGAGGACCTGTTCCGCAAGGTTCCCGTGCACCGCGTGGTACGGCCGGTGCTCGGAGCACTGCTGCTCGGCTGGGTGGCGCTGGGCACCCAGCAGCTCACGGCTCGGCACCTGCCGGCGACGTCCGCCGCGGTGCCGCGCCCGGCCGTAATGGGCAACGGTTACCCGATCATTGCACAATCGCTGGAGCCCGGTGCGTATCCGCGGCCCGGCTCCGGCGCGCCCGGCTGGACGCTGAACGTGCTGCTGCTGTTGCTCGTCGGCAAGCTCGTGGCGACGGGGCTGACGCTGGGCAGCGGCGGGAGCGGCGGCGTGTTCGCCCCGAGCCTGTTCATTGGCGCGACCACCGGCGGCGCGTTCGGCCTGCTCCTGCAGATGACGGGCTGGTTTCCGGGGGCGAGCCCGGGGGCGTACGCGCTGGTCGGCATGGCGGCCGTGGTGGCATCGTCCATTCATGCACCGCTCACCGCCACATTGATGATCTTCGAGCTCACCCGCGACTACAAGGTCATTGTGCCGATCATGCTTGCCACGGTGGCCGGCCTGGCCGTCGCACAGAAGCTCGAGCCGGCCTCGATCTACACGCTCAAGCTGTTGCGCCGCGGCGTGCGTCTGGGGACGGCGGAAGCGCGGCTGCTGCAGCGGATTGCGGTGCGCGACGCGCCGCGCATACCGGCTCCCCAGGTCCGGGCCCACGATCCCGTGGACCGGCTGTTGGCATTGATGCGGACGACGGCCGCACAGGACTTCGTCGTGCTGGACGAGGAAGGACGTCTCGAAGGCATGGTGCTCGGTGACGACCTGCGGATCATGCTGCTCGAGGCGGAGGCGCTGCCCCTGCTGACCGTCTCGGACGTTATGCGCGCGGACCTGCCCACGGTGCAACTGGACGAAACCCTGGACCAGGTGCTGGCCAAGTTCGCCGGACAACCGATGCACGCGTTGCCGGTAGTCGACCCCGATCATCCGGGGCAGGTGCGCGAATTGATCACGCGCGGGGCGGTAATGAACCGTTACTACCAGAGCCTGAAACCGTCAGCGAGTGCATGACCGGCACGCGGCTTGCGCGCGGGACACCCTCCGCCACGGCCGCCGCCGTTGAGCGGAGCTGCATCGTGGCCTAAGATAGGACAAGGCACACGCTCCAGGAGGCCCCCCGTGGGCAGCGCGGCTGACAATGAGGCGATGAACCGCAGCATCCTCATCGCGTTGCGGCGGATCATCCGTGCGATCGATCTGCACTCGCACCGGCTGATGGATGAGCACGGCCTGACGGGTCCACAACTCGCCGCGCTGCATGAAATTGCGCGGGGCGGCGTCGTGTCGGCAAGCGAGGTGGCGCGCGCCATGCAGCTCAGCCAGCCCACCATGACGGGGATTCTCGACCGGCTGGAGCGGCGGAAGCTCATTACGCGGACCCGCAGCGGGACTGATCGCCGCACCGTGGACATCGGCATCACGGACGAGGGCCGGCGGCTGCTGGCGACCGCTCCGCCGCTGCTCCAAGAGCGCTTCTCGACCGCGCTGGCCCGCCTGCAACCGTGGGAACAGACGATGATCCTCGCGACGCTGCAGCGGATCGCGGCGATGATGGACGCCGAGGACCTGCCGGCGACGCCGCAACTGGTGACCGGCCCCGAGCAGCTGTGACCCTTCCCCCCGGTCGGCCGGAGGAATACGCGGGGGTGTAACGCCCGGCATCCCGGTCCTCCGCTGGCTGCCGCCCCGCACGGGAGCGATGCGGCGGAAGATTTTCGGACGTTCATCGCGTGCCGGCGTCGCTTGCGGTAGGCTGTTCGCCGGATCGGGCGCGGCCGGCGTCCAAGCGGGCGGCCGGGGCGCCCGATAGTATCAGGACCGGCCCGGGCGTGGCCGCGGCGCAACCGGAAGCACGCATGATCCGAGTCGAAGGATTGACGAAAGTCTTCCCGAATCCGGACGGGACGGAGAAGACCGCCGTCGATCACATCAGTTTCGCGGTGCAGCCCGGGGAGATCTATGGTCTGCTGGGGCCGAACGGCGCCGGCAAGACCACGACGCTGCGGATGATCAGCGGCCTGCTGCGGCCGACGGCGGGGCGGGTTTGGATCCGTGACGAGGAGGTCACCGGCCAGCCCGAGCGGGTGAAGCGGCACATCGGCTATCTGACCGCCAACACTGGCTTGTACGCCCGGCTGACGCCGCGCGAGATGCTGGAGTACTTCGCGACGCTGTACAACATCCCGCGCGGGGTGGCGGACCGGCGGATTGCGGAGCTGGTGGCGTGGCTGAACATGGGGGAGTATGTAAACCTGCGCTGCGGCGCGCTGTCCACGGGTCAGAAGCAGCGCACGAACATTGCCCGCGCGCTGATCGCCGATCCGCCGATCCTCGTGCTGGACGAGCCGACACTCGGTCTGGACGTGCTGAGCAACCGGCTGATCCTCGAGTTCATCCAGACGCAGGCGGACGCGGGCAAGGCGGTACTGCTGTCCACGCACGCGCTGGACGAGATCGACAAGATGTGCCGCCGGATGGGGCTGATCCACAACGGCCAGTTGATCGCCGAGGGCGAGCTCGACGTGTTGCGGCAGCGCACCGGGCAGCAGCGGCTGAGCGAGGTGTTCCTGCACCTGGTCGGCGCGCAGGAATCGGTGTTTGGCGCCGCGGCGCACGTGAAGACGTGACCAGGTAGCGAGGTAACAAGGTGACCCTGTGGGCCCGCGCGATGGGGTCTAGGGTGCGCTGCGAAACGGCCCTGTACCGGCGTGAACAATGATTCGTTTTTCCCGCATCAACACGATCTGGCGCAAGGAGCTGATCGACACGCTCCGTGATCGGCGCACGCTGATCGCGATGATCCTGGTGCCGATGGTGCTGTACCCGGCGATGATGCTGGGCTCGCTGCAGGGCTTCGAGCTGCAGGTCAGCCGGCTGAAGCAGGAGGAGTACAAGGTCGCGGTCACGTCCGAAGCGGCGCGGGCCTGGCTGCGGCAGTTGATCGACAGCGACCCGGCCCGCCGGCCGCTGGCCGAGAGCCGCCCGGCGGAGGAACTGGTCGCGATGGACAAGCGCGGGGAGCTGAAGGGCGAGCCGGAGACGCGCCCCGCGCCGCGCGACCAGTCCGCCGCCGAGGCCGCGCGGGCCGACGTCCGCGAGCAACCGCCGCCCTACGACATCCTCGTGGTTCCGCACCAGGCGGAGCTGGCGGCGCTGGTCGCAGCGGGCACGGTGCATGTGGCCGTGCTGGTGCCGGCCGAGCTGCCCAACCGGGAGAGTACCGGGTCGGCCACGTTCACGCTGATGCTGGACCAGACCGACATCCGCAGCCAGATCGCCACGTCCGGGTTGGAAGCGATCCTGCAGCGCGCCGGCGACTACCTGCTGGGACAGCGGCTGAAGCGGGCCAACCTCGAGCCGGCGTTCATCCGCCCGCTGGAAGTGCGGCAGGCGCCGATTGCGTCGCCCGAAAAAGTGGGCGGCTCGATACTCGGCCAGATCGTGCCACTGATCCTGGTCATCATGACGATCACCGGCGCGATCTACCCCGCGATCGACCTGACGGCCGGCGAACGCGAGCGCGGCACGCTCGAAACGCTGATGGTCGCGCCGGTGCCCACCGTCGACCTGATCGCCGGCAAGTTCGTCGTGGTGGCGCTGATCGCCATGCTCAGCGCCGCGCTGAACCTGCTGTCGATCGGCGGGACGATCTACCTCGGCGGGCTGGGCAAGCTGCTGAGCCAAGGCGGCACGGTCGTGATCCCGCTTGGCGCGCTGCCGTGGGTGCTGCTGGTGCTGATCCCGCTGGCGGTGATGTTCAGCGCCGCCCTGCTGGCGGTGTGCAGCTTCGCCCGAAGCTTCAAGGAAGCCCAGAACTACGTGATGCCGGTGATGGTTGCGGCCATGATCCCCGCCGTGGTGGGCATTCTCCCCGGCACGCGGCTGAGCGGCCCGCTGCTGATCATGCCGGTGACGAACATCGTCATTCTGACGCGCGACCTGTTCATGGGGCGGTTCGACGTGTTCGCGATTGTCTGGGTCACGCTCTCGACGACGCTGTACGCCGGGGCGGCGGTGGCGGTCGCAGCGAAGCTGTTTGGCCAGGAAGCCGTGCTGTTCGCGGACAGCGGCTCGATCAAGACGATCTTCAAGCGCCGGTTCTTTAAGCCCAGCACGCGGCCGACCACGTCCCAGGCCTTCCTGGTGCTCGCGGTCGTGTTCTCGGCCAACTTCTTCGCGCAGCAGCAACTGCTCACCGCGCCCGGCATCGCGGGCACGATGTGGTTCTGGATCGGGCTGGCCGCGATCATCGTCACGCTGTTTCTCGCGTTTCCGCTGGTCGCCGCGGCCTACATGCGCGTGCGGATCGCGCCGGCGTTCGCGTGGCACGCGCCGCCGCTGATGTCCCTGGTCGCGGCGCTGTGCTTCGGGCTGTCCACCTGGGTGCTGGCGCAGGCGTGGTTTGCGTTCCAGCAGACCTGGCTGACCATGCCGGTTGAGATGGAGCAGGCGTACGAACAGATGGTCGCACTGCTCGGCGACATGCACCCGCTCGTGATGATCGTATTCCTGGCGCTGATCCCGGCGATCTGCGAAGAGTGCCTCTTCCGCGGCTACGTGCTCAGCGGTCTGCGCGGCGGGCTCGGCCCCGTCACCGCTGTGCTGGTGGTGGGCGTGGCGTTCGGCATCAACCACCACAGCGTGCACCGCCTGATCGTGACGAGCGCCCTGGGCATCGTGTTCGGCCTGCTGGTGCTGCGCTACCGGTCCCTGTGGCCGGCGATCGTGGCCCACTTTCTGCACAACGCCATCTCGGGCCTGAGCGGGCGCGCGGATGCGCTCCAGCCGCTGCTTGACCGCCTGGGTTTCGCCGTGGGTGCGGATGGCATGCCGCCGCTACCGTGGGTCGTCGGGGCGGGCGTGCTGACGGCGATCGGCGTGGTGCTGTGTCTGTACGCACCTGCCCGGGAAATCGCACTGGAAAGCGCCGCCAGAACACGCCAAGATGAGGGCTTGGGCAGCCCGGAGCCGCGCTGACCTTACGATAGGCCCATGCGAATCACACGCCGCCTGCTGCAACTGGGTTTCCTCGTCCTGACGCTGGTCGGGGTGTTCGCCGTGGGCGGGCACGCCGAACGCTGGTGCCCGTTCGGGGGCGTCGAGGCGCTCTACACGTACGCGTCGGCGGGCAACCTGATCTGCTCGCTGGGCGTGTCGAACTTCTACGTGCTGGGCGGCCTGCTCGTGCTGACGCTGCTGATGCGGCGCGCGTTCTGCGGGTATGCCTGCCCAATCGGGACCATTTCCGAATGGCTGCAGGCGCTGGCACGGCGCTGCGGGCTGCGCGCGTGGCAGGTGCCTTATCACCTGGACCGCGGGCTGGCCCTGCTGAAGTACGTCGTGCTCGGCGTGATCGTGTACTTCACGTGGACGATCGGCGAGCTGGTCTTTCGCGGGTACGACCCGTGCTACGTCCTGATCAGCCGGCACGGGACGGACATCACCATGTGGGCCTATGTCGTGAGCGGAGCGCTCGTGCTGTTGTCGCTCGCGATCATCGTGCCGTTCTGCCGCTGGTTGTGCCCGCTGGCGGCGGTGTTCACGCCGTTCTCGCGGATCGGCCTGGCGCGCGTGCGGCGCAGCGGTGAGACGTGCATTGATTGCGGCCTGTGCCGGCGCGCGTGCCCGATGGCGATCCCCGTCGACAAGGTTGCGGAGGTGACGGCCGCGCGCTGCACCTCGTGCCTGGAATGCGTCGCTGCGTGCCCGAAGAGGGCCGGCGGGGCGCTCACCTGGGGGCCGCCGCGCTTTATCGGCGGGCATTGGCCGCAGGCTGTGGTCATCGGCGTGCTCCTGCTCTGTATCGGCGGGGCGGTCGCGGCGACTTACGCCTTCCCGCTGCCGTCGTTCATCGAGACCATCGGTGAGGCGCCGGCGCAGACGGCGTCGTTGCGGCTGCGCGTGCAGGGTGTGAATTGCCGACACAGCAGCGAGCAGTTCGTGGCCTACCTGCGCCGCGACGACGAGTACAGCGTCCGCGGCTACCTGCGGGTCGAGGCGTGGCCCCAGCCGGGGATGGCGGACGTGCGGCTCGTGTACGACCCGACGCGGACCAACGAGCAGGGCATCAAGCGCGCGATCACCGAGCCGTATTACGACCTGGCCGCGGGCGCGTGGACGTTTTCGGCGTACCGGATTGAAGGCTACGATCCGCTGGCAGAGCCATAGCGCGCGGCGCGCGGAGGGTTGCACACGTGCCCATTCCACGCGGGCCCGACCCACACGACCCGTTCCCGATCCCTGAGCACCCGCGGCTTGCGTACCTTAAGAACCACGTGACCCGGCCGAACATCATCGTCGGTGACTACACGTACTACGATGACCCAGCCGGAGTGGCCAACTTCGAAGCGAATGTCCTGTATCACTTCGACTTCATCGGCGATCGGTTGATCATCGGGAAATTCTGCGCGGTCGCGACCGGCGCGACGTTCATCATGAACGGCGGGAACCACGCGATCGCCGGCTTCTCGAGCTACCCGTTCTCGATCTTCGGCCACGGCTGGGAGGCGGACCTGCCGCCGGACTTCGCGTTTCCGAGCCGGGGCGACACGGTGGTCGGCAACGATGTGTGGCTGGGCTATGACTGCCTGGTCATGCCGGGCGTACGGATCGGCGACGGGGCGATCGTGGCGTCGCGCGCGGTGGTGACGCGGGACGTGCCGCCGTACCACATCGTCGGCGGCAACCCGGCGCGGACCATTCGCGCCCGCTTCGACGAGGCCACCATCGCCGCCTTGGAGGAGATTCGCTGGTGGGACTGGGACGCGGCCAAGATCACGCGCAATCTCGCGGCGATCTGCGGCACGGACCTCGCCCGTTTGCGGAACGCCGTGTGAGTGCGATCCACACTCCTTCCACTGCCCCCTCCCTGCAAGGGAGGGGAGTTCTGCCTGGCGCGCTCAGCTTTTCTTCACGACGGCTTTGGCCTGGATCCGATTCGGTTTCAGATCGACGACCTCGAGCCATTCCGCAAAGGGCTTTTCGGTCAGTAGCTCCGCCAGCGTCTGCGCCGACATCAGGGCCTTGATGCGGAACTGCCCCGCGCCCTTCGTGAAATCGCCCTCGACCGCGCGGATGCGCTCCGGCGCCAGCCCGGTCAGCGCCTTCTTCAGCTCGACGAAGGTCTTGAAGTCCAACCCCTCGACCTCGAGCTCGATGTCGCCACCGGCCGTGAGCTGCGTCGCCCACTGTTCCATCACGGCCTCGAACAGCTTGATCGCCAGCGCTGGCTCGCGCCGTTGCTCGGAGCGCGGAAACGTCGCCGCCACCAGCGCGGCCCGCGCCGCCTGCGGGCTGAACTCGTGCCGCGAACGCGCCCCGCGCCGTGTCACCGGCATCGACTCGCTCGTGAGCAGCCGCCCGCTGTCGGTGTAATACACCTTCGCCTGCACGTCGCAGTTGTAGAACGCTGCCGGCGTACCGTACAGATTCTCGATTCCCGCCCGGTCCGCATTCGCCGATCCGCGGATCAGGATGTGCGCCCCGGCGTCCTTCGCCAGCCGTGCGAGCTTCGTCGCGTTCCTCTCATCCTGTGCTTCCGCCGCCTCGCGCCGCCGGATGTCTTCGACGGCCTCGCGCGAAACCAGGTCGAACCCGGCTTTCACGAACATCTCCTCGATGCGGCTCTCGACGATCGAATGGGGCTCGTACTGCCCGTCGATGCGCTCGTCGATCCAGACCATGAGCTTGGGCCGGCCAAGCTGATCGAGCACGTTCTGCACTTCGCCCCACATTTCGGCCACGGCACTGGGCCGCACGGTCGCCTCGATCGTCACCGCCCACAGACCACCCGCGATCTCGCCTTCCTGCAGGATGCGGTAATCGCGGACGATGCCCGCGGCCCGGCTGTAAATCGTGTCGCGCACCAGCGCGAAGTTCTCGACCTGCGAGTAACCGGCGAGCTGCACGCCCGCCCCCTGCTCCAGCGCCTTGCGCAGCGCCTGCTTGAGCGCGTCGTCCCGGTTGTACCCCTCGGCGGTGACTTTGACCGTCTTGGCGTCGGCCGGCGGCGGCGCCGGATCGGCGGCGGGCGGCGGCGCGACGGGCTCCTGGGCCAGCAGGGGCGTGCCGCTCGCGAACAGCAGCGCGAGAATCACCGCTCTCATGGGGTCGTCCTTTCCGCGGGCGCGGCCGGCGCGCTGGCCGGCAGCTCCACCTCTTCCAGCTTCATGTTCCGCCGCACGATCTCCCACAAGCGTCGCAGCGGCAATTCGACGCGCACCTCCACGCTGCCGTTGCTGGTGGTCTCGGGTGCGCCGACGACGCGGGCCCCGCTGAGAAACAGCGCCACGTCGTCCTTCAGGTCCTGGTGATAGCCGAGGTACTCGGCCAGCGTGACAGGCGGCTGAATGACCAGCGCCGCGACCTGGCGGTTCAGTTGGTCGATGCCGTCGAGGCGGGCGGCAGCGGCCTGCGCGGCCGCGTCGGCGGGCTCGTCCGCCGCGGGCTCATAGCGGCCGACGGCGCTGAGCGAGGTGGCCGCCCAGGCCGGGGCGTTGAACTCGATCGGCTCGTAGCGGCCGCGCCCACCGGTCGCGCTGGGCGGCGCCGCCAGGCCCGTCGCGACCAGCTCGTCGCGCCCGGCCAGCAGCGTCATCTGCCGGAAGTCGGCGGCCGCGAAATCCTGGCCGCGATAGTGCTCCTGGTGGACGCGCGTCAGGATGCGCAGCAGCTCGCGCAGGTCGATGCGGACCTCGACGACCGCGACCTGGTCGGCCGCGAAATCCGCCTTGGCCCGGGCGGCCCGCTGCAGCTCGGCCTGCACCGCGGCGCGCACCTCCGGCGACGAGTCGAGGAACTCGCGCAGGCGGCGGGCGCTGGTGACCTTCAGGCGCCCGGCCTCGGCCAGCAGCGCGCCAAAGGCATCGGCGGTGGCGGCGGCCCGGGCCAGCTCCGCGCCCGCGGCGCTGACGTCCTCCCAGCCGCGGGTGGGGCCGGCGCGGGTGACCCGGTCTAGCGCCGCGCGGCCCGTGGCCCACAGGATCGGCCAGTCGCGCGCCGCGCGCTTGAGCTGCGCGGCATCGAGCTCGTCCGGAAAGGCCGCGGGGTATTCGGCGCGCAGGCGGAGCAGCTCCTCCAGCAGGTCGGCCGGCAGCGCGCGCACGTCGACCTCGCAGACCGCGTCGGAATAGTGGCGGGCATTGCCTTCCCGCGGACGGGTACGCCCCCACAGACGCAAAGCCCGATCGAGTTCGACATCGCGCAGCACCCGGTCGCCAAGCGTGACGCCCTGCGCAACCGGCAGCGCGCTGATGCGCTCCAGCAGCGCGGTGCGCGCCCGCGCGAGCGCGATCAGTTCCAGCTCGTTCTGCTGCTCCGCAGTGGGCGCGGCCGGCTGCGCCGCCGCCGGCCAGACGCTCAGCGCCACCAGCAACACAACGGCACCGCGCGCGGCGCGCGGCACGGCGTGTTTTTCAACCCGGGTCAGCGACACCATGTGCGGGCCGCCCTATTCAACGATCATCTCGCCGGGACTGACTTCCTGCACTTCGCCCTCGCGCTGCTCCTCATGGTAGCGCACCTCGCGGTGCTTGCGCTCGGAGCACGCGCTCAACACGCATACGAAGGCCAGCCCGCAAGCCAGCCATCCCAGTCGGCGATACCATGACGACATGATGGACTCCCTGCACGATCCCAACATCCCCCTTCCTTCCCAGGGAAGCGATAGGGGGAGCGGTGTTGATACCTAGTGCCGCGCCAGATGCGCCAGCGCTCCGTTGATAATTTCCCAGACCTGCATGCCAGGGACCGCGACCGTGACGCGCGCCGCGCTCGCGCTGATCTCGGTCTTCGTCACGAGCGCCGTCACCAGCACCGCGTCCACCAGGCCGCGGATACTTTCGTTCCGGGCCACGAAGTCGCGGACCGTCATGCCAGGCTCGATCTCCAGACCCGCGATCCGCTCCGCAAGCTTGCGCTTCGCGTCCAGCTCCGCGGCCCGCGCGGCCTTCAACCGGCCCTGCGGCGTATCCAGCGCCGGGTCTGTGCCCTCGCCGGTCGCCTCGAGTGGCCCCATCGTCCAATCCGGCAGCGGGACCGCGGCCGACTCGTTGTATCGGCGGAGGTACGGCGGCGGCGGGATGCCTTCGCCGGTCGCCTCGAACTCGCGCTTCACGGCCGACCTGACGACGTCCTCGATGTCGTGGCCCTTGACGTCATCGCCCTTGTAGTAGCGGCTGTGCAGTTCCTTGACCGTCGCGATGACCTGCTCGGTGGGCACGCGCATCGTGACCTCGGCGATCAGCTCATCGTGGTGCAGATAGGAGCGAACCTCCTCGGCCCCCTTGAGGAACGCGTCCATCTGCGCGGTGATTTCGTCGCTTTCGGCGATGAAGTCGCGCACCTGCGTGCGCGCCGTGAGGCGCAGCCCCTTGATGCGCTCGGCGAGCTTCCGCAGTGCGTCGACCCGCGCCGCCCGCAGCGCCATCAGCCGCGCCTGCGGTCCGACCCGCTCCCAGACGGACGGAACAGGCGGCTGGGCCGCCGATGACGCGGGCTCCGGCCCCAGCGCGTCCATGACGCCCAGCGGTAGGTCCGGCGGCAGATCCGGCCGCGGCACCCCAGTGCCAATGACCCGGATGACGTTTTTCTCGATCCGGCGGGTGATCGACTCGAAGTCGGCCGTCTTGAGGTCGTCGCCCTTGTAGTAACGATCGTGTGCGGACCGCAGCGTCTCGACCACCTTGGCCACGGTCACCTCGGCCGGCACCTCGCAGGTGCCGTCTTCGAAGTAGGTCGGGTCACCCAGGCGAATGCCCTTGATGAACGAATCAACCTCGCTGCGGATATCATCCGACTCGGTGGCGAAATCGCGCACATAGGTGCGTTCGTTGATCTGCAGTCCATACACAATCTCGGCCAGCTTGCGGTATGCATCCGCGGTGGCCGCCCGCTTCGACAGGAGTCGGGCCTGCTCCAGCGACGCGTCCTGGGCCGGAGCGAGCTGCATCCCCCCGAACAGGGCGATTCCGAACACGATCCAGTGCGGCTTGCACATCGCGTCATCCTCTTCGGTCCACGGGTCTGGATGACCGGCCGGACATTTCGCCCGGACGGTATCCACGTTGGACAGTCATCCGGCCGTGAAGTTAGTCAGCCCGCGTCCGATATCCACTTAATCCATACTAGCACCGCCCCGCCCGCCGGAATAGCCGGCGTGTTCCAACCCCTGCCGGCGGCGGGTATAGTGCGACGGCCGCCGCGGGTCTCCGCGGCCTGTGCCGCCGGTGCCGAAAGGACCCATGCCGAACGCGCAACTTGAAACCAGCCGCCCGGTTCTATTCCCGGCCGTCGATCGTCTGGCCGAGGCGCGCCCGGACATCGTCCTGATGGCCCCCCTGATGGTCTACATCGGCTTGCTGAGCTTGATCTACGCGGTCCCCGCGCCCTGGCAGCCCGTGGTCATCGCCCTGCGCGGCCTCGCCTCGCTGGCCGTGGTGTGGATATTTCGCCGGCACCTGCCGCCGTGGGGGCGACCCCACTGGACGATCGCCATTGTCGGCGGGGCGCTGGTGGCATGGGGTTGGGTGGTCGGGCAAGCGATCTTTGACCAGCTCGGCCTGGGGGTCCGGTTGCCCATCATGCCGGGGCAGAGAACGGTCGTTGATCCACGTGAGACTCTGGGCGCGGCGAAGCTCTTCTGGACCACGTGGTCGCTCCGCCTGGCCGTGGCCTGCATCGCCGTGCCGGTCGTCGAGGAACTTTTCTGGCGGGCGTTTCTCCTGCGGGCGTTCATCGACTGGCAGAATTTCGAGCGGATCCCGCTGGGCACGTTTACCTGGCTGTCCTTCCTGGGCACGTCGGCTGTTTCAACCCTGCAACATCCGGACAACTGGGGCGTCAGCATATTGTGCTGGCTGGTTTTCAATGGCGTGTTCTACTGGACGCGCAGCATCCTGTGTCTTGTCCTGCTACACGGCTTCACGAACCTCGTGCTGTATCTGATTGTGCTCCGCACCGGCGATTGGTCCTTCTGGTGATGCGAAACGGCGGCCGCATCCAAGCCGTGGTGTGCGTCGTGGCGCTGGCGGGCGCGGCGCGTGCGCTGGCCAACGAACCGCCGGGCGGCGAGCTGCCGGTTGACCGCGAGCAGCAGCTCTGGGAGCGCATCATGCCGCTGACGCAACCGGTGGCGGCCACGCAACCCTATGAAGATTGGTTCGAGGCCGCGCGCCGGCAGCGCCAGGTGTTGCTGACTCGCCTGCGGCTGTACCTGACGGTGTACCCCGGAGGCGCGCACCGCGACGAAGCGCTGCGCCTGGAACTCGTGACGCTCTTCGAGCTGGCGACCCTGCGCGATGGCGCGCTCGACGAGCTCTGCGCGCGAGTGGAGGAACTGCTGCGCGCCCCGCCGAGCGCGGACGTTGGCGAAGAGGCGGCCTACTGGGCGATTCTCTGCCGCCACCGCGCGGCGCGGAGCGCGACCTCGAGGCCGACCTCGGCACCGGTGGGCACGCCGGACCCGACGCTGCTCAGCCTGTACCGTGAGTATTTCCAGACGTACCCGCGCAGCCGCTACGCGCCGCGGCTGGCGGACCTGCTGTTCGCGGATGCGGCCCGCCGCGACGACCGTGCCGCCCTGCAGGACGTACTCACCCAGATGCGCACACACTTTGCCGACCACGCGGTCACCGCCGCGTTGGAGGGACAATGGCGGCGGATCACAGCGGTCGGGGAGTCGTTCTGGCCTGCGTTGCGAACGCTGGACGGGCGCGAGGTGCACCGCTCCGATTACGAGGGGCACCCGACGCTGATTATCGTCTGGGCCGGATTCGACGACCGCGCCTGCCGGAGCGTGCAGGAGGTCAACCACCTCCGGAGCACGCACGCGGAATTGCGGGTCATCGGCGTGGCGCTGGACGAGACCGCGGCGCAAACGGCGACAGCGGCGCGCGAGCTGGGGCTCGACTGGCCGCAATGCAACGATGAACTGGGTTGGGGGGGCGAGTTTGTGCGGAACTGGGGCGTCACGCACGTACCGTTCGTGTTCATCCTCGATCGAGCCGGGCGACTGGTCGGCACGGCGACCGAAGCGGATTGGGCGGAACTGGCCCGGCCGGCCCTGGAACCGAGCCCGAATTGACAGGGGCCGGGCATGCGGGTACACAACAAGCTCGGACAACCGGCGAACCC
The DNA here is from genome assembly GCA_017999985.1 of Phycisphaerae bacterium. Classification (NCBI taxonomy): domain Bacteria; kingdom Pseudomonadati; phylum Planctomycetota; class Phycisphaerae; species Phycisphaerae bacterium. The sequence continues at coordinate 715,864 of JAGNKU010000001.1, forward strand.
GCCGAGCCCCGGTCGCCGCGCTCACCGGCGCGCGCCCGGGATAGGTGGGAGTATGTGTCCAGTCGGAGAATTGCCGTGAAACCCCCCATCCTGATCGGCATCGCGCTCGGGCTCGTGATCCTGGCGGCCAGCATCTTCGCCCCCGCGCTGCGCAGCAGCGCGAGCAAGCAGGCGGTGCTGGCGCAGGATCAGGCCACGCTGGCGCTGCGCCAGTTGGCCCGCTACAACCTGGCTCTGCCGCGCCTCAACACGCTGGCGGCCCCGGAGGCGATGAAGCAGGCGGACACGGCGGCGCTGGAGAGCGCGGTGGCGGCGGCCAAGGAGTCGCTGGAGCGGACGGCGCGCGACTACACCCAGGGGGCGCGCAGGGCCCAAGAGACCGCCGCGCTCAACGGTCTGCCCACGCCGGAGCTGCCGAAGTTCAGCCCGGATGCGGCGGGCGTGCAACGGGCGATCGCCGACTTCGCCCGGGCGGTGCAGGAGAATGACGCCCTGCTGGCCAAGGCGGCGCAGGACGCGGCGGCGGCCATGACCACCGATGCCAGCGCGCTGAGCGTGGCACAGACGGCGGGGATGATTGACTACGTGCGGGCGGCGAATCTGAGCAGCGCGGCCGAGGCGCTGCGGGCCAAGCAGGCCGCGGCGCTCGCGCGGCTGCTGGAGGTGGGGGTGCAGTGGAAGGTCACGCAGGGCGCGCTCGATGAGTACCGCGGGCTGGACACGGCCCAGAGCCTGCAGCAACTGGGCGCCGACCAGGAGGAGCTCGGCGGCCTGCGGCGCGCGGCGGACGAGGCGGTGACCGCGCTCACCGCGCAGGTCACGGAGCGTCGGGCGGCCCTGACGCAGGTGGAGCAGAACCTGCGCGACACGCAGCGGGCGCTGCAGACGTTGGAAGAGCAGGGCTTTCGCGCCGGGCACGACGACGACCCGCAGGGTTTTCCCGGCTATCGCACGCAATACCTCGGGCTCCATGCACAGTTACGTGAGCTGCAGCAGCGCGAGCAGGAGCTGCGCAAGGGCGTGCTGCGCGGGGCCGAGCTGGACGGCGACGACTGGGCGGGCAGCCCGCTGAGCGGTGGCGAGGCCCTCGTGGGCCTGGAGGAGCTGGAGCGCCGCCTGGCGACGGCGCAGGAACGCGCGCGCCGCCTGGAAAACGCGGACGCGTCGCTCGACGCCCAGGCCGGCTACCTGACCGAGGTCGGCCAGCGGGCACAAGCCGAGGCCGCCCGGTTTCAGGCACGCCTGACGGAACTGGAAGCCGCGCAGCAGGCACTCACCGAGGAGATCCCCAAGCTGGCAGCCGCCGCGTTCAACAAGGAAGAGGAGGCGTTGCAGGCGGCGCGGCGGGCCAGCGACGCGTTCGCCAAGTCGCAGCGCGCCGCGGATACCTGGCTTAACGCGGCGCGGACGCTCCAGCGCGAGCGCGACCCGAATCGCAAGAATGAACGGCTCGCGCTGGTGTTGCGCGACGTGTATCTCGAGCACGTGGGGCGCAGCGCCGAGGCCGCGGCGCGCCTGCTGGCGGGCCGCATCTACGCCCAGCGCGCCAGCGCCACCCAGAGCCTGATCGAGGACATGCGCCGCTTCACCGAGCTCTTCACGACCCAGCGCTTCACCTTCGACCCGAGCGAGTTCCAGGCTCAGCTTGACGCCGCACGCACCACGGGTATCGAAACGGTGGACAAGGCCGCGGAGCTGTACAACGCCGTCGCGGAAAAGCTCAGTTCGCAACCGACCGCGTGGGTCCCGCTTGGGGCGCTCGCGGCCACCTACCATCTGCGGGCACAGCTCGGCCCGGACGAGGCAGCCACGTACCTCGCGCGGGCGGGCGAGGCCGCCCAGAAGGCCGTCGAGAAGCGCGAGCGGTTTCCCTACGCGGCGACCCTTGTGCGCTTTCGCGACCACCTGGCCGCCGCCGGCGTCGTGGGCATCACGCCCACCGCGCCTACCGCACCTGACGAGCCGACCGAACCCACCGAGCCCGAGAGCGACTTCTTCGAGGAGTAGGACGAACAGGCCCGCCGGCGACTACTTGCTCACCCACAGTGGTATCACCGACAGGCGGCTGGCGCGCTTGAGGTCCATCAGGGCCGCCAGCGCGCGCGCGTTCAGGGCGCGCGCCAGTTGCGGGTCAGTGGCGCCGGGGGCCGCGAGCGAAATCGAATAGAGCGTCAAGTCTGCTTTTTCCAGCATGCGCCCCGTGCGGCTCAACGCCGGGGGTAGCGCGCTCGCCAGGAGCGGCGCTTCGCCGGCGGCCAGCGCGGCGCGATACCACACGCGCAGCGTCTCGTCCAGCGACCAGGTCCCCGGCGTCAGCACGCTGGCGGACGGCACGTACACGATCCAGCTTGGATCGCCGCCCGTGCCGCCGGTGCGCGGCAGGAGCGAGTCCTTCTCGAAGTCGAGCCAGCGGGCGTCCGGGGGGCCGTCCAGCGCGATCATCACGCGCGCGTCCGTGACGTTGGCGGGCGGCCCCAGGCTCAACGCCGCCGCGACCACGTCGGACACGTGGCCCTTTTCGGGAATGACCTGTGCAATGTACCGGTCGGTGTAGGTCTGGCCCCCGATGCGGGTCACGTACTTCTCACGATACACCGCGACGCCACAGGCCGGCGCAGCGCCGGCGCCGCCGGCGGAGCGCAGTTCCAGGATTTCGACAAACAGATAGACCCACGGTTCGTCGTTGCCCAGATCCTGCAGGAGCTGGCCGAGTGAACGCGGGGTCACCGCGGCGCCGGCGTCCAGTTCCGCGGCCTTGGCCTGCTGAATCGCCTGGAAGACCCGATCCGCGGCTGCATCGCCTCCGCCGGCGGCCCCTGCGAGCGCCGCGCGCACTGCCTGCTCCTGCTGCGCCCGCGCGGCCCGCCGCGTCGCCAGGAAATCGCGCGCCAGCGGCAACCCGCGCGCTTCCGCCAGACGCCCGGCCACCAGTCGCACCAGCCAGCCCGCGCCTTCCGCGTCCACGGCCCGCAGCGCGCCGCTGTTCACCACGCGAAACCGGCCCCACGGTGCGCGCGCCGCGTCCAGGGTCGCAGCGGATGCCGAAGTTCCGTTCTCCGGGCAGGCGGCCAGCAGATGGGCGAGCGCCGCCCAGCTCCACAGGTCGCGCGCATCGAGCGCCGCGGCCACGGCGGACCAGGCGGCCGCGTCGTCGCGATATTGCAGCGCGGTCCCGCGCCGGGCGCTGTTCGCGTCGAGGCCGAGCGCGCGATCCACCAGGGCCAGACTCACCTGGAAGGCGGCAGTCACCGCTTCATCCTGGCCTGCTTCGCTGAAGTCCGCCGCCTCGCCGGTCGACCACGTCCCATACGCGTCGGTCAGACGCTGCCGCAGGTTGCGCAGGTCCCAGAACGGCGGCGACTGCGGGGCGCCGGCGACGCGCTCCAGCACCGCGCGCGGAACGTCCCACGCCGGGGTCTCGCGCTGCGGAAACATCAGCGCCGGGTCGCAGCCGCGCGCCAGCAGCGTGAAACGCTGGAACGGCGTGAGCGCGGCATACTCCGCCGGGTCGCTGGCCTGCGCCAGACGGTCCCGGAGCGCGGCCGCGTCCGTCAGTTCATGCGCGGCCGTCGGGCCCGCCGGCTCCGGCAGAGTGGCCCAGGCCGACCAGTCGGCGGCGCAGTCGGCCAGCAGGGCGCCGAGTTGCTGGCCGCGCTGCCGCGCTGCCTCCGCGAGAGCCCGCGCAGCGTCGGCGGGCAGCTCCGGCGCAGCAAGTTGCCGGCCGAGCCAGGCAAGCTGATCACAGGGGGATGAGAGCAGGCGACTCAGTGCGAGCAGGTTCGCCGGATCGTAAGCAGCCCGCGCGTCCTGCTGCGCCAGTTCCTGCAGCAGGGCATCGAGGGCCGCGACCTCGGCCGGCTCCGCCGGCGCGCGCGGCGCCGGCTGGGCCGTGGCGGGCGGCAGCCACAGCACACCCGCGACAAGCAAGCTGGGCAGTAGCAACGGGCGCATCATCACTCAATGAGCGCGGCCGGCAACGGCCTAGCGCCGGGGTGGCGCGACGCGCGGCTGATCCACAACCCGCGTCCGATTGGGGTCGTGAGGACGCCGCTCACCGGACATCTCCTGCCGATCGCGCTCGAGCGTGTCCGTGGCGCGCTCGGCATCGGATTTGGCCATCACGTCAGCGGGCTGCTCACTGCCGGCGGACTGGGCCGCGGGGGGGCTCTCCGACTTGGGTGTCGTCTGGCATCCGAGCGTGGCGCCGAAGACCAGCAGGCAGCCGACCAGGGCAAGCGCCACCGTGCGACGGTGCATGTGAGTCATGGCTGACCCTTCCTCTTGCGATCGCGTGGATTCACCACGGAGAATTGTACGCGGTGGCCGGCAGAACAACAGCCCGCGGACCGGCCGCGGGTCGGCCGGTCCGCGGGCGCTCACAAGCCGGGGGGCGCGCTGCGGGGCGCTAGTTTCTGCGCCGCCGCGTGCGTCCGGCGAGTTGCAGCCCGGTCAGGCCAATCAGGCCGCCGACCAGGCCTTCGACCACGCCGAACGCGCACACGCTGGACACGACCGTCCCCGGGCCGGGGTTGGTGCAGTGCGCGTCCGGGGGCTGGGTCGCGGGGTCTTGCTCGTTGGGGACGCCGTCGTTGTCGAGGTCGGCGTCGCACGAGTCGCCCAGCCCGTCGCCGTCGTAATCGAGTTGGTCCACGTTGTTGAACGTCGGGCAGTTGTCGGTCGGGATCAGTTGCTGCGTGGCCTCGTCGAACGAGTCGAGGACGCCGTCGCCGGACTGCGCCCCATCCGCCGAGCGGATGATGCGGTAGGTGCCGAAGAGGGCCGCGCCCTCGTTGGAGCTGCCGCAGCGGCTGTCGTAGGGGCCGGCGGTGCCGCGCCCGACGCCGCCAACATCGAAGCCGTCCGTGAGCGTGCCGTCGTTGCTGAAGTCGATGCCGAAGGCCTGCTCGACGGTGGCTTCATTCCAGCGGGTGAAGTCGGGGAAGCCGTCGCCGTTGGCGTCCGGCGCCTCCATGAACCCGTCGCCGTCCTGATCGAAGTTGAGCAGGAGGCGCTGGAAGTCGTCGATCGTCTCGGGGAACGTCGCCAGGGCGGTGGCGGGGAACGTGGCGCGGATCGCGGCCAGATCGGTGTCGTCGAACACGCCATCCGCGTCCTGGTCGTAGCCCCAGCGCGCGGGGTTGATCTGTGGCGCCGGATCGCTGGCGTCGTTTGTGCCGTCGTCATCGGTGTCGGCCCGGGTCGGATCGGTGCGGATGCCCTGCACGGGCTTGGTCACCTTGAGGCCGCCGCGAGCCGCGAGCGCGCCCAGACCAATGCCGGGGACGCTGCCGTCGGCCGCCGCGGCGCGGGTGTACGCGTTCACCTCGTTCCAGTCGTTGATATCGTCACCATCGGTGTCCGCCTGGCGCGGGTCGGTGAACACGCGCGTCACGGTGGCATTGACGAAGCGGCCGGACGTGGAGCCCGCCGCGTAGCGCGTGACCAGGAACCCCGCCAGCTCTTCCTGGTCGCTCAGGCCGTCGCCGTCGGTGTCCCAGTTGCGCGGGTCGGTCTCGCCGGCATCGAGCACGCCGTTATGGTTGGCATCCTCGTCGCCGTCGATGAGGCCGTCGGCGTCGCTGTCGCGCTCGGCCGGGTTGGTCCCGGTCTGGCGTTCCAGCGCGTCGCCCAGGCCGTCCGCGTCGGTGTCCTCGTCGTTGTCGAACGTGCGCGTGGCCAGCGGGTCGACCGCCGAGCCCTGCTCGTCGACCGGCGCGTCCGCGCGGAAGATGCGCGCCGGCGGGATGCGGAAGCCGGCCTCCTCTTCCGCGCGCGTCAGGCCGTCGTTGTCCGCGTCGGCGTTGGGATCGGACGTGTTGTTCAACGTCGCGACGACGTTGTTCGTCTCGTCCAGCTCCGCGACGATCTTGCCGTCGTCGATGCGCGCCTTCAGGTAGAACGTCGCCGGCACGGCCGTGGCCGCAGGGATGTTGAGCGTGAACGTCTTGGTGATGGCCGCGGCGGCGAGCTTGTCGGCCGCGGCGCTGATGGTGAACGTGGCCAGGCGGATGTCGGCGGCCAGCGTGGCTTCGTCCACACTCGCATTGGTCGAGACGTAGAACTCGATGGTGAAGTTCTCACTGACCGAGTTGTTGGCCACAGTGTAGTTGATGGTCGCGTCGAAATCGCGGCCCAGGCCGGTGCCCGGGAACAGCAGGCGCGTCAGCGCCAGATCGACGTCGTAGGTCGTCTGGCCGAGCCCCTGGTTGTTGCCGGCCGGCTCGACCACGACGTCGGTGGAGTCGAGCACGGCCACGACGCGGACGGTCGCACCCGCGGCGATGTTCCGCGCCAGGAACTGCGTCGGCAGCGGGACCACCACCGCGTGCGGGCCGGGCGTCACGTTGGTGCCGGCCACGGTGAAATCGCGGAGCACGTCGTCGATGTTGCCGTCGTTGTTCGTGTCGCGACCCAGGCGGAGCGCGAACGCGCCGACGCTGGCCGGGCTGGTAATCGCGTACGACACACGCGCGCTGGAATTGGCGCCGCGGATGTCCGGCGCCACGGCCGTGAACACCAGATCGACACTCAACGCCGCGCTGGTGAGATTGTCGGCCTCGCTGGTCTCGGCAACGGCGCCGCCGCTGTCGAGCTGCGCCACGATCAGGTCGCCGTCGCGGACGTTGCCGTCCAGCGGCGGGCGGATGTTGCCAAGCGCCACGGTGTGCGAGCCCGGTGCCCGCAGCGTGGCGTCGGTGACGTTGATCGTGCCGAAGACGGTATCAATGGGCGGCACGGGGCCGGCCGTGCGCTTCAGACCGAACGTGATCTGGAATGACGGCACCGTCGCGGCGCCCTCGATCGTGTACGTGACCGACGCGTTGGTCTGTGCGGCCCCGATGACGATCGAAACCGCGCCGGGCACGACCGCGATGTTCGTGCCCGGGGTGATGTTGAACGGAGTCGAGATGTCCCCCGTCAGGCCGACCGCGTTGGCGACCAGCCGGTAGCCCGCGCCGACGGCGGCGATCTGCAGGTCGTTGAACGTCGCGACACCGGCCGCCGCGTTCCGTACCGTGGTGCCCGCGAGCGGCACCGGCGCCGAGATGGCGTCGACCGCCGCCATCGTGATGGCGTTCACCGCGGTCGTCACCAGGTTGTCATCCGCGTCAAAGACGCCGACGGTCGCCACGATGTTGGTGCCCACGTCCGTGTTCGTCGGCTGCTGCTGGAACAGGAGCTTGGCCGGCGTCCCCGGGCTGATCGTGAACGCGTTGGAAGTCGCGGCCGTCAGCGCGCCGGACGTGGCCTGCAGCGTGTAGGCCACGCCGACCTTGTTGATGCTGAGCGCGGGGAACGTGGCGACCCCGGCCACGGCCGCGACCGGACCGCCGCCGGTCAACGTCCCGCCGCCGGGATTATTCAGGATCGTCAGCGTGATAGCGTCCACGTCCGCCGTGCGGAGATTGCCCCGGCCGTCGACGATCTCGACCGAAACCGGAGGTGCGATGGCCGCCCCGGCCGCGGCATTGGTCGGCTGCTGGCTGAAGCGCAGGGCCGCCGCCGCCCCGACGGTGATGTTGAACGGGTCCGAAGGCGGCGAGTCGGTCAGGCCGACCGCGCTGGCGACCAGCGTGTAGCCCGCGCCGACCCGATCAATGTTCAGGTTGTTGAACGTGGCAATGCCGTTCACCGCGCTCTGGGTCACCGTGCCGGACAGCGTCCCGCCGCCCGGGTTGGTGCCGATCGCGATCGTAACCGCATTGCTCGCGGTGGTAACCAGGTTGTCCGCCGCGTCGAGGACCTGCACGGTGAAGCCCGGGATCACGCCGTCCGCCGTGGCGTTGCCGGGCTGCGTGCCGAATACGAGCTTGGTCGCCGCCCCCGCCGTGACGTTGAACGCCACCGACGTGTCGCCCGCGAGCCCCGCCGCGGTGACGTCCAGCGTGTAGCCGATGCCGGCCGTGTCGATCGCCAGATCGTTGAAGGTGGCCACCCCGGCAATCGCGGCCTGCGTCAGCGTCCCGGACAGCGCCCCGCCGCTCGGATTGGTGCCGATGGCGATCGTCACGTTGTCGGTCGCCGTCGTGACGCGGTTGTCGTTCGCATCGCGAATCTCGACCGTCACCGCCGGCGTGATCGTCGCATTCGCCGCGACGTTTGTCGGCGGCTGCAGGAACGCGAGCTGGGTGGCGGTGCCCGGCGTGATGTTGAACGTGCCGGACACGGCATCCGTCAGGCCCGCCGCCGTCGCCCGCAACGTGTAGCCGGTGCCGACCTTGTCGATGTTCAGCGCGTTGAACGTGGCCAGGCCAGCCACCGCCGCCGTCGGCCCGCCGCCGGTCAGCGTGCCGCCGCCGGGGTTGTTGTCGATCGTCAGCGTGATGGCATCGACGTCAGCCGTGCGATTGCCGAAGGCGTCCACAATTTCGACGGTTACGGCGGGCGCGATGAACGCGTCTGCCGCGGCACTCGTCGGCGCCTGCACGAAGCGCAGTGCGGCCTTCGCACCGGGCGTGACGTTGAATGTCGCCGACACGGCCGGCGTCAGCGCGCCGGAGACGGCCAGCAGGTCGTAGTTCGCGCCGACCTGGTTGATGCTCAGGTTGTCGAAGGTGGCGATACCTGCCACCGCGGCCTTCACGGTGGTGCCGGCCAGCGCCCCGCCGCCGGGGTTGGTGTTGATCGCCAGCGCGACCAGGTTGGTCGCCGTCGTCACGACGTTGCCGCACTGGTCCTGGACCTCGACGGTCATATGCGGTGCCGCCGGATTAATCGTCGCGTTGACCTCCGTGTCCGTCGGCTGATCGGCAAACGCGAGCTGCGCCGGCACACCCGGTGTCACGGTGACGGTCACCAGGTCGAGGCCGGCCGGGCTCGCGTTGGTCTCGATCGTAATGTGCGAAGTCAGGCTCGCGTCGGCGCCCGCGCAATTCGCCGGCCGCAACTGGATGTCGGAAAACGTGATCGTGGAGGCCACCGTATGGGCCCCGGTGACGACGAACACGATTGTCTGCCCGTCCGCGGATGCCACCGTATCGTCGACCAGCGCGACCGCGTTGGGCGACGGCGGCGTGATGACCGCGGTGCATTCGTTGCCGGCGCCGATCGCGAATTCGAAGCCCGCCGGCACGCGCAGGGTGATGGTGCTCGCGTCGGGCCAGTCCGCGGCGGCGGCCTCGGTGATCGCGGGCAACGGCGCGCCGACGGTCGTGAAGGCGGCGCCCGCCGTGTCCGCGTCGATCGCCACCGCGCCGAGCTGGGCGATCGAATCCGCGTAGCTCGGCGCGCCGCTCGTCAACAGGAGCCCCAGAATCGCCATTCCGGCCATCCGCCGGACCATTAGGTGAAGTACGCTCGTCTTGCTCAACATGACTAATTCTCCCGTCCGAGCGGTCGGCCCGGAAACTGGCGCTTACGAGGGACGCAGACTCGCACCCGCGAGTGGCCAATCACCTTCGCCCTGCGACACCGTGTCACCGGACACGCCTCCGTGTGCCGATTCAATCGTCGCCTGGCATCCCTGCGGCGTGCGGAAAGTGCTGGACTCCTGGCGGACGTCGGGTGGTGGCTCGGCCCACGGCCCCACCCAATCATTCGGCCATCCGTTCCTTATTCTATCCTTACGCCCCGGCGAACCGGGAGCGCTTTTTGCGCATCAGTGTATCGGACCTGGGCGGCTTTGCTCAGGGCTGCGCTCCCAGCCCCGCCGGCCCGAGCGTCCGCGTTCCACCGTCCGAGAAGCCCGGGATCGCCAGTTGCAGCAGTCCACGGAATCCGAGCCCCTGGCTGCCGGTCAGCACCAGGTATGTCCGGCCCTGCGCGTTCAGCGTAATGGCCGTCACACCCGCCCCCAGATCACGGATGTTCTGCACACTGGCCCCGGCCGGCGACAGTGGCGGCACCTCGTTCAGCGCGAAGTCCGGCCGGACGACCGTCTGCACGGTGGGGTTCTGCACATTGGACTGCACCGGCGTAGTCACCGTCTGGACGGTCTGGCGGATTTCCGGGTCGAATTTCGGCGGCTGGAGCCGCGGCACCACGTGGCCGGCGCCCGCGTAGCGGTCCCAGGCAATGATGTTGCCGAACAGGTTCGCCTCGACATCGACGCGTGATTCGCGGGCCGACTCCACGCCCAGCTCGCGGCCCCAATCGTCCGTGAAGCCGGACTGCGACAGCCAGTCCCCCAGCGCGACCACCTCCGGCGCGCCGCCGCCCGCCACGGTCAGACGCTGCCCGCCAGGTACGTTCACCCTGCGAGTTCCCACGCGCACCGCGAGCGCCTCTGCACCGCCGTCCGCTTCGTAGCCCACGCTCACGCCGGCGTCCGAACGCGACACATAGGTGCGGCCACCGTCCGCCTGCACCTCCACAGCCGGCTGGGGGGCGGCCGCCTCCACGCGCACGAAGATGGTCGGTGTGCTCTCCGGCGGACGCGCCGCCGCCAACACCAGTCGCCCTGACTCCAGCCCTACCACGATTTCGTCGCGCAACTCGTCGCGGACGACCGTCAGCTCGGCCGGGCCGAAGACGATGGCAACCACTCCGGACGGTTCGAAGAACATCAGCTTCGCGTCGGCGACCACGCGTACGGTGCCGGGGGAAATCGAGCGGCCGACGGTGAGGTCCAGCGCGGTTTCATCGGGCGCCACCAGCGTGACGGTCCCCGGGCGCGAGACGCCGGTCACGAAGAAGACGCCCTGAGCGCGTCCGACCGCGGCCCCCCAGAGCAACCCGCCCGTCAATACCAGCAGCGCTGACCGTGTAGGCGTGTTCATGGCGATGTCCTGTCAGGCGGCGTGGCGCCGGCGGCTAGAAGCCGACCTCGAGCTGCACGCCGTAGATGGCCCGATCGTATTCGTAGATGTCCTCTCCCAACCGGTTCCAGATGTTCGAGTTCTGGAACGTCAGCTCGACGCCAGTCCGCAGCTTCACATCGAGCGTCCGCATGGGCGCGTACTCGCCGCGGGTGATGATCGCGTAGGTGAGGCTGAAATTGTAACGTTGCCGGAAGTCGGCGCGTTCCTGTCGCGTGAAATCGAAGAGGCTCGCGGCGTGGTAGTCTTCCCAGGCGAACTCGGCGTCGAACTCGAACCCGAAGCGGTACGGCAGCGGCACGTCGACCCCGCACAGCAGCGAGTGCCCGGACAGGTCGAACTCGGTGCCCACGGTCTGCTCGTCGCGGAATTCGTAGCCGATGTAGACGCTCAGCCAGTTCTGCCCGAACAGCTCGCGCGCCCGGGCATGCGTGTTGAGGTAGTCCGCCATGTAGGGCAGCTCGTCGGCCCGCCACAGGTTGAACGTGTGCTGCGCGCCCAGCGACTGGTACGTGCCGTCGCGGTTGAGCTGGAAATACGCGATGCGATCCATGTAGCTGCGATCGTCATGCGAGTAGTAGAAATCCGTGTGCCCCAGGTCGCGCGCGTCCGGCGCGGAGTCGCGCCAGACCTTCGAGATCACCGGCGTGACGCGCTGGCTGGAGATGTACGGGTCGTGCCCGAGCTGCGTGTACGAGTACTCATACTGAAACCCGAGGTACAGGTCGCGCACCGGCTGCCAATTGACGTAGGCCCGCGCGGGGTAGCGGTTCACGTCGAATTCCGACACGTTCGGGTGCCACAGGTTCTGCGTGCCAGCGCCCAGACCGATCGTCAGGCTCTCACCGACCCACGGCGCTTCGGTCTTGGGAATGTAACGACTGATGTTGAAATCAAACGCGATGCCGTAGCCATAGTCGTCCTGCCGCTTGTAGCCCAGCGGCAGTTGCGTGTCCTTGCCCAGCAGGATGACGTTCGTGTCATACGCGTTGCCCACCCGCAGGCGCCCCTCGAACTCCAGCGGGCCGATCGGCGGCGGCACGTCCAGCCGGATCGGCAGCGGCGTGCCCGACTCCACCTCGTCCAGCTTGCGCACGATCGCCGCGGCGTTGCGGGCCAGCTCGGTGCCTTCGGCCCGCGTGGTCACCTCGGTGAACAGTTGCCGCGCGCCGTAGTTGTTGCGCTCCAGAATCGCCAGCAGGGCGCTGTAATACGTTACGACGGTCTTGAAGCTCTCAAACGCCTCGGGGCTCAGCGCCCCGCTGTCCCGATCGGCCGTCGCCAGGGCCTGCGCGCGCTCCAGGTTCAGCCGCGCGGCCGCCACCGACTCGCCGTACTCGCGCCCGCGTCCCGGTTTGCCCCGGTATTCATCGGCCAGGCGATAGCGCGCCACGGCGAGGTAGAAATGGCCATAGCGGTCGCGGGCCCCCGGCTCGGTCTCCGTAACGTAGCGGCTGAGCGTCTCCTCCGCCCGGCGGGCCAGCTTGAAAGGCGCCTCGGGATCCTGTTCCGCCGCCTCCTTGTAGTCGCTGGCCAGTTGCGCGATGCCCAGCAGCAGGGCGGCGTTGATCATCTCCGCGCTGGGGTCGGCGACCGTGATCACCTGGCCGAAGAACGCCTGGGCCTGCTCGTACTCGCGCCGTGCCGCCGCGGCCGCCTGGGCCGCCTCCTCCGGTGCCTGCCGCGCGGTCGCGGCCTGGGCGGCGGACGAATGTCCCAGCCCGCGTTCGAGCGCGATCAGCCCCAGGTAGTACTGGCAGGTGATGCGGAACTCGGCCTGCTGCTGCTCGGTCAGCAGGCGCTGGAAGATCTCGGCCGCCGCGTCGCGGTCCTGCTCCAGATAGGCCTTGATCGCGCGGTTGAGATCGACCAGCGCGGCGCTTTCCGGCGCCGGGGCCGTGGTCTGCGCCCACGCCGGACCGCTCCACCCCATCAGCGTGACGATCAGCAGTGGATAGATGAATCTGGCCATGCTCACGCCCCGAACCGGCGGGCCTGCGTCCCGGGCCGCCTGGCGTGCCCAAGCCGCGCGGGGTGCCGCGCGGCGCCGGGCGGCCGTGCGGGCGCTACGCCGTTGCCTGTACGTAGACCTGGAACAATCGACCGACGCTGTCCGCGATGACCCGGGCGAACTCGGTTCGCGTGAAATCAAAAAGCTGCTGGCTGCTGACACAGCCCCCGATGGCGAGCAGCAGCCCGCTCGCCACCCAGCATCGGCCGCGCTGAATCAATCTGCGCATGGGAAACTCCAATCACTGGCCCCTACGTCGTGAGACGCACGAGCGCGTTGTCCAGGAAGAAAAACACGGTGTCCGACAACACGCTGCTGACCAGCGCCAACTGCTGGTCGGACAACGCACACGACCCGGTCTGCAACAGCAGACCCGCGCTGCACAGCACCATCGCCCAACGAGACCGGCGCCCCTTGCTGACCATGTTTGAACTCCTCGGCCCGAGAGCGGCTCGCCACCCGCCGGATGCGAGGCCGGGCAGGCCATCTCCACGTGCAATAACACCCAACTGCCAGTCAACGCTACTCCGCTGCCAACGTGGCGTCAAGCCGTAAATGGCGCCGCGCGCTCCCGCCGCCCGATGTTCCCCGCTACACTTGGCGACCCTGGACGTGCACGCAGCTTACAATCGCACTGGAAGGACCCTGCCCGCCGGGCAGGTGGGCAACGGCACCCATGGCTGGCCAGTTTCGTCGCCTCATCCTGAAGCCCGTCACCGCGACGCCGGACCGGCTGACGCAGCTCTGCCACGCGCTCGACGAAGCCGTGCTCACACAGAACCGTCTGGCCGCCATCTCACCCTACATACTGCGCTTGGCCGGCCCGGTGCAGCAGGACGACCAGGCCTTCTTCATTGAACACGAGCCGGCGACGGGCTGGCGGCCCGCCGAACTCTTCGACCCGGAGAGTCCGCCGGCTTCGGCCGAGCTGCTCCTGCAGGCGACAACGGCCCTCGCCGACGCGCTGGCCGCCGCCCACGGCTCCGCCGGCCGCCCGGTCGTCCACGGCGGGCTGTGTCCGGGCGTGCTGCTGACCGGCGAGGACGGGCTGCCGCGGGTCAGTGACTTCGGCTTCGCACCCGCGATTTGCCGCGTGCTCGGCGTCGACGACTATCTGCAGGTGGCCGTCGGACCACATCCCGACGCCACCGCCGCCTGGGAGGTACTCGACCCGAACACCATCGATCGCGACGATCGGCTCTGCGCCTTCATCGATCCGGACAAGTACGGCCAGGACACCCTGACCAGCTTCGAGCCCGGCTCCGACATCATAGGCGCCGGGTTCATCCTGCGTCTGCTGGCCGAGCACAAACACCCGTATTTGCACTATGAGCCCGGCGCCCACCGCGTCCTGGACATGGCCCAGATGATGAGCTTCGGCGTTCCGATTCGCTTGATGCGCAAGGACTTGTGCGAATCGGCCGACCCCGGGCTGCGCGCCGCGTGCGAGGCGGTCGCCGCCATGCTGGCGCGGGTGCCCGCCGAGCGGCCGTCGGCGGCGGAGCTGGTCGCGCGGCTGCGCGCTGCGGGTCCGCAACGCGCCGACGTGGGCACGCTCAAGGTCCAGCGCTGGGTCGCGCAGCTCGAGGCGATGCTCGAGGCCAAGGCGTGGGCGGAGCTCGACGCCGCCCTGCGCGCGCGACCCGCGGTCACGGAGTGGCCTCAAGAGCTGTTGTCGCGCGCCGCGAACGTGGAGCGCCGGGTGGCCGAGTACGTCTCCGAAACCGGCCGCCGCGCCGCCGCGGAGGCGGAACTCCAGGCGGCCCAGAAGTGGTTCGAGCGGCTGCAGGCCGCGGTGAACGCCGAGCAGTGGGACGTAGCCCAGGAAGTGGCTGACGCGCGCCCGCAGGTCGAACACTGGCCGGAGCACGTGCCGCGCGAAGCCGAAGCGTTGATCGCGCGCCTCAACCAGGCCCGCGCCGCGCAGAAAGCCGCGGCCTGGGCCAAGGCGCTGCAGAAAGCCCACCAGGCCAAGGACTGGACGGCGGTCGGGCGCCGTTTCGCGCAGCGTCCGCCCCTGGACGACTGTCCGTCCGACCTTCAGCCTGTCATCGCCGCCATCGAGGCCGCGTACCGGCAGCACCTGGACGACGAGGAACGCGCCCGGCGGCGCATCGCCAGCGAGCACAGTGAAGTGCGGGGCTGGCTCGAACGCGCGCAGCATCTCGCCAGCACGGACCAGTGGGTGGCGGCGATCGACGTGCTCGCCGAGCCGCCCCGGGTCGAACACTGGCCCGAGGGCGCTGAGGCCGAGGCGGAGCAGCTCCGCAGCGCGTGCCGTGTGCACCTCGGCGAGGCGGTCACCGCAAACCTGGATCAAATCACCGAGAACATCCGCCGACAAGGCGAAACGCTGGCGCGGGCGGTAGTCACCGGGCAGTTCGCCGGTCTGCTGCCGCCGGAGCGCCTCGCCACCACGGTCGAATATGTAATGTGGGGACCGCCGGAGACCGACGCCGACGGGCGCGCGCCGCTGACCTTCCGGCTGGCGCCGCCCGCCGGTCCCGCGGAGGACGAGGGCGCGATCGCCGCCACGCTGGACTTCCGGCTGCGGGGCGAAGACATCGAGGTCTGCGCCGGCGTGGACGAACTGCGGGCGCAGTTCAGTGCGGGCCTGACGCAGCAACTCAGTCGAATCCAAGGGGCACAGCTCGCCGCGTTCAAACAGAGCCTGCGGCAGAGCGTGTTCAAGGACGCGGAGCTGAAGGCCACGCTGGACGGACTTCCGCGGGAGTTGACGGGCGAGGTCCACTGGCTCGGGCCCGACGTGGAGGAGGGGCGCGTCGGCGTCACCCTGCGCTGGGACGCCGCCGCCCTGCGCTGGGCGCCCGTGGACACACGCGGGCTGGCGGCCCGCGCCTGGGCGCTGACGCGCGCGGCGACCGCGCGTGCCGCGCGGCAGGAGCTGCTCGCCGGGTCAGAACTGCTGCGCGCCTATGAGCCCGCGCTGACCCTGGAATTGGCGGAGCCGCCGGTGACGGACGTCCTGCCGGCCAGCGCGGCGTTTGACACGCGGATCATCGTAACGACCGGGCCGCGTGGCGCCGCGCAGTTGCTCGGGTCGGGCACGGCGCGCTGCACGCAGATCGGTGCCGCAACACTCGACGTCAACCTCGCCACGGTGGACGCAAAGCTGGCGGCGCTGGTGACCGGCGCACAGAACGAGTCCAGCCGGGCCCTGGCCGCTGAGATCGAGGGCATCATCCGCAAAGCCGGCAGCCGCGTGAAGTTGTCCGCCCCCAAGCGCCTGCGCACACCAATGGACGAAATCGCATTCGAGCTGCGCCCCCGGACGGTGCCGCCGCTCAGTCTGACCGCGAAGTGGGAGCGTGCGTCATGGGCGTACGTGCTGCCTGCCGACTGGCAGTCACGCGTCGCCGAGGTGCTCCAGGCCGAGGCCGCCACCAAGCAGGCTGCCCGCACCAAGCCGACGATCTCCCGGCGTGGTCTGGTGCTCGGCTCCGCGGCGGCCGTCGTGATGCTGGTTGTCGGGCTCGCCCTGTACTTCGGGTTGTCCGGCCGGCGCCCCGATCAGCCGCCCGGACCCAGCGGTCCGAGCGCGGAGATTCAGCCGCCGAAGCCCACCGGCGCGAGCGCCGAGGTGCAACCACCGGAGCCGACCGGTCCGAGCGCCGCGGCGCAGCCCCCGGAGCCCACAGGTCCCAGCGTGGAGGCTGAGCCATCCGGACCCACCGGCCCGAGCGCCGCGGCGCAGCCCCCCGAACCTACGGGCCCCAGCGTGGAAGCCGAACCGTCCGGGCCCACTGGCCCCAGCGCCGAGGTTCAACCACCGGACCCGGTGGCGGTGTTCAAGACGGAGTGGCGCGAGCGGGTCGGTCTGAACGACATAGGCGAGGCGCGGCTGGACGCGCTGGTGGCAGAACTCGTGACACCGGAATCTCGCACGGACTTGGACAACTTCCTCATCACAGCCGCCCAGCCGCGGGCGACGGTGAGCGACATCCGATCTAATGGCGAGGACGCCGTGACGCTGACGCTGACGGTGCGCCTGAAAGGTGGCGTCGGTGACCACTCCGCCGACTTGGGCATGCGTCAGAGCGACACTGGCTGGGTTCCAGCCGAGGGGAACGCGGCCGCGCTCGCCGGACTCGCCGCGGCAGCGCGCGAGGGCCTGCGAGCGAGCGTTCAGGCAGCCCGCACCAAGCTGGAAGCGGAGTTGACGGCCGGGCGACTCGCCGCGGCGCACAAAGCGGCGGCCGGCGTGGCGGAGCTCCTTCCGCTCCTCCAGGGTGACGCCGGCGTTGCAGAATTCGAAGGCCTGGTTGGCACACTCCCGCCGTCCTGGCAACAGATGCAAGCCGAGCTGGGCCGGGCAGGATACGTTGCGGCCGGGGAGCCGGAGGCGGCCACCGGATATCCGACGCGTCTCCGCGATGCCCAGCAGCGGGAGCTCGCGCTGGTGTCGGTCCCGCCGAACGATGCGCTCTGGCAGCAGCTCGCCCCGCTGGTCGCAACCGGCGGTCCGTTGCAGCCGGTTGCCGCCAGCCCGGTGAGCGACCGTCGCTGGCAGATTTACTACGTCGACACAGCGGAGTCGCCGGTGACGAACTACGACGCTGCCGTCTCCGCCGCGACGGAGCGCAGCCGGGCGCTGCCGACGCGCGATGAGTGGTTTCTGGCAGCGCTGCGCCTGCGTGCGGAGGGCGCGGCGCTGGGTCTGTTTGGCGGGCTGTGGGAGTGGTGCGTGGACGCGGGGGGTGGCCAACCCTGGCTGTGCGGCGGGAGCCGGGTCCTGCTGGAGCGCTCCGCGACCAGCCTGGCGTTGCCGAAACCCGACGACGACCTCGCGGCCTGGTGGCGATGGCTCACGCATCCGCTGGTGATGCAGCGGCGCGCGGCGCAGTTTGGCGACGAGCTGACGGGTATGCGCAGCGTGCTGCGGATTGCGCCGCGGACGTGAGGGCGCGGCGTGCGCCGCGTGCAAAACGCACTTGCCGGAGGCAGGGGGGGCGTATATAGTCCGGGGTCGTGTTACTTCGGGTGCGTGGGCTGCGCGGGTCGGGCCCCGGCAACCGCGCACGGGCTGATGTCTACGCACGCTTCTCGCCGGCAGCGCGTCGACCGGCACGGTTGTTTATGCACGCTACGGCTACGCCATTCAACAGGCAATCGGGGCCTCGAAATGCCTGAGTCGTCGGAACAGCGCGGCAACGCTGCGGCGGGCACCGACGCCGGCGAATTGCTCGGACGGCTGGAGGCGGCGCTGCTGAGGATGCCGGAGGCGGAGCGGCTGCGCACGCTGGGAACGTTTTTGGTGGATTTCGCGGGCCGGCAGGACACGGCGCGGCGCGGCGCCGGACCGGATGCGGACGGGCTGGCGAAAAAGCTGCAGCGCCTAGGGGAAGAGAAGGCGCAGCTTGAGGACGCCCTCGCCGCGACCAAGGCGGACCTGCTGCTGCGCGGCAAGCAGCTCGAGGGCGAGCAGCAGCGGGCCCAGGAGATGGAGCGGATCGTCAACGACCAGCGCACGCGCCTCCAGGCCGCGCAGAAGGAAGTCATGGACCTCGAGGGCCAGCTCACGGCGAAGAACGAGCGGCTCTACGAGGCCGAGAACGAAGTCGAGCGACTGCGGCTGCAGGCGCAGCGCGCCGAGCTGAAGGCCGGCGACACGTCGCGGACCGACCGGCTCGAAGAAGGGCGGCGCGAGCTGATCGTGCAGCTTGAAGAGCTGCGCGCGGCCCACGAGCAATTGCGGCTCGACAAGGACAAGCTCATCGAGCAGCTCAGGGCGGAGCTGCAGAGCGCCCGGGGAGCGGCCGGAGGCGGGGGCGAGGCGGCGCTCGGGGCCCTCTGGGAGCGGCTGGCGCGCGTCAAGCCGGCGCTGGCGCCGGGCGGCCTGCGGCCGACCCAGCAGGCGGCTGAGCGCTTGTTCGACGCGTTCATCGAGCTGACGCGGTTCGCGCACGATTTTGACCAGGCGCTGCGCCCCTTCTTGGGCAGCTTCATCAAGCACAATGCGGCGCTGGCCCGGCCGTGGGACGTGTACGCGCGCTCCCCCGGCCTCCAGGACGTGGTGCGCGAAATCATCGACGTGGAGCACGGCAAGCCGGCGGGCGTCCTGAAGATGCGGCTGCTCGGGCTGCAGCGCTGGACGCTGGCGGCAATCATCGGCGCCGACACGGCGATCGAGTCCATCGCGCACGAACTGGAGCAGCATCTCCGCGGTTCGGAGGGCATGGCGTCGGACCCGAACCGCAAGATCAAGGACTACATCCGCGACGACGGGCATCATCTGTTCCATCAGCAGATTCGTGAGCTTCGCGGCCAGAAGCTGGCCGAAGCCTACACCCATGGAGGATGACGGCATGCAGAACGCGACTTTTCAGCGGTTTGCGGCCCGCGCGCCCCGCGTGAGCTGGGGGGCCCTGGCCGGCAGCGTGCTCCTGGCAACACTCGGCGGCGGCTGTGGCCGGAGCCTGACAATCCACCAGGATCCCTACATCAATACCGCCGCCCAGGCCAACCGACCGGCGGACAGACGCACCGGCGAGCCGCTCGAGCTGGCGATCGTCGTCGTGTACCCCGACGACGTGAAGAAGGCCGGCAACGAGGCCCTGCGCGCGGACTCCAAGATCACGGCGAAGGATTGGTACGAGCGGCGGCCGCAACTGGGTGGCGCCCAGACCGGCCAGCGCTTCGACCTGCCCAAGGAGCAGGTGTACGTGCTGACCAACGATGACGCGGTCTTCGGCCGCCACATCGGCAGCGCGCTGCGCGGGGCGACGCTGGATGGCGCGAACCCGATCCGCAAGAGCAACATCGCGCTCAAGTGGGATCGCGTCCACGACAGCCACACCGTGATCTACGTGTTTCCGAAATTCATCGGCCGCGACGGCAGCGTGCTGCCCGTCGCCCCCGCGCGCTTCTGCCCCCCGGGAGCCTACAAGGCTGACCTGAACGTGAAGATCGGCGTGCGCGCGGACCGCCCACTCGATGATGCGCAGTACATCGAGGTGATCGCGCCGCGGTAGCGACGCCACAACGGGAACTGGCCGGGGCTCGGGCCGCCGGCGGCCATCCACAGGATCTTGCGGACGCGCGTTCCGGAGAGGACGGCGCATGACGTTCTGGACCGAAATCCACTGGTATGAGGGCATGTTCCTCCGGCCGCACCACCTCCAGGCCGCGCAACGCCGCCTGGAGACGCTCTTGCGGAGCTCGCTCGACGTCGCCTGCACGTTTGCCTGGGGCTTCGTCGAGCTGGAGATCGCCAAGGAGCCGCTGGAGAACTGCACGCTCCGCGTCGACCGCTGCGAAGCGCGGCTCAAGGACGGCACCTGGGTGCGCGTCCCCGAGAACACCGACGTCGCCCCGCTGAACTTCGAGGCCGCGCTCGGCACCGGCGGCGGCAGCGTCGATCTCTATCTCGGCGTACCCCAGATGCAGGAGGTGCGCGCCAACGCCGTGCCGCTCGAAAACCCCGAACGCGTCACCGGCGCGCCGCGCTACGAGCCGCACGCCCTGACCCGGCGCGACGAGAACACCGGCGAGAATCCCCAGACGCTCTACATCCGCCGGATGCGCGGCAAGCTCTTCTACGCCGGGCAGGACATGACCGGCTACGAGGTCGTCCGCCTCTGCCGCGTCAAGCGCACCGACCGGCCGGGGGCCAATCCCGAGGTGGACGATCTCGGGGCGGGGCCGCTGCTCGCCATCCAGGCCGATGCCGGGCTCTCCGGACTCATCAAGTCCCTCGCCGACCAGGTCGACGCCAAGGACGACGTCCTCGCCCGCGAGGCCCACGAGCACCGCATGGCCTTCACCGACGGCGTCGGCGCCAACACCGAGCACCTCCTCAAGCTCCACGCCCTCAATGCCACCCGCGCCGAGCTCCGCGCCCTGCTCCAGAGCCCGCTCCTCCACCCCTACGACGTCTTCGTCGGCCTCTGCAAGCTCATCGGCCAACTGTCCGTCTTCCACGACGACCTCGTCCCCGGGCAGCTCCCCACGTACGACCACGACCGGCCCGCCCAGTCCCTCGACGAGGTCCGCCGCCGCCTGCTCGTCCTCCTCGACGCCCTCCGGCCCCTGGCCTACATGGAACGCCCCTTCGCCCGCAAGAAGGACACCCAGGGCCGCGACGGCCTCGAGGTCGACCTCGACCGCGCCTGGATCGACGAGAACCTCGACATGTACGTCGGCCTCCACGCCGACGACAAATCCATCGAGGAGGTCCAGCAGATCATCTACTCCCAGCTCGACATGAAGCTCGCCTCGCCCCAACGCAGCCCGCGCATCCACAACATCGCCGTCCGCGGCCTGCGCCTCCAGGTCAAGGCCGTCCCCGCCGGCACCCTGCCCCGCCGCACCGGACTGCACTACTTCCGCGTCGACAAGACCATCGGCCCCGACCGCACCGACTACTGGCGCGAGTGCGAACAGGAACGCGGCATCCGCATGAGCATCCGCGAGGGCCAGATGGCCGCCATGGAACAGTTCCGACCCACCCTCTACGTCTGCGCCAAGGGGACCGGCCGATGACCACCGCCGACGAAACCACGCCGCTGCGCCTGACCGAAATCTGCTGGCCCGTGTTCGACTACCTCATCAACCTCGCCCGGCAAATCCACCACGGCAGCCCCCCACCCCCCGACCAGGTCCGCTACGAAATGCTCTCCGCCCTCCGCGACGCCGAAGACCTCGCCCGCCGCGACCCCCAGGCCGAACGCATCTGGAACGACCACCTCAAGGCCATGCTCGTCTACCTCATCGACTACAAACTGCTCAACACGGCCTGGCAGGGACGCGACTACTGGTTCGAAAACCGGTTCGAGACGGACCCGGGGATTCTGGATCATGTGGAGGCGCTGGGGGGCGAGAAGTTCTTCCAGGACTGCGACGAGGTGCAGCGCGAATACGAGGTGGCGGAGCGGCGCGAGCGGCGGGACACGCACGAGCTGGCCGAGCTGCTGAACCTGTATTTCATCTGCCTGCGGCTGGGATTTCGCGGCCAGTATCACGATCGCCCGCAGGAACTGGCGGATTACACGCGGCGTCTGTTCTCGCGCCTGCCGGCCTACGCCACGACCCGCGGCAAGGAGATGTTCCCCGAGGCGTACAAGCACAACCAGGAACTGAAGGTGGACTACAAGCTCGGCATGAGCCTGGCCCTGGTGCTCGTCATCCTCGGCGTCGTGGTGGCCGTGGCGCTGGGCACGTTCCGGATCGCGTGGTACCGCGAGACGGCGGAGATTGCCCGGGCGGCGCAGGCCTGGGACCAGCCGGAGGCGGGCGTGGCGACGAGCCAGCCATAGCCCGGCACGTACGAAGTCAGAAGTATGAAATCAGAAGTCACAAGTTGTGAAGTCAGAAGTTGGCCACGCGCGTCACGCCGCTGGCCGAATTGGCTGGCGGTGGCCACCACCAGCCCCCCTCGCTCCCTTGCTCCCACGTTCCCTCGATCGCGCCCCATCCCCGGGAAGACCGGCTGCAAGCCGATTCTACACCTGTTCCCTGTTCCCTGTTCCCTGTTCCCTCTCCTCTACCGTGCCCCTGAGAGGTCATTGATATGAGGAAACTCCTGGCGTTGTATGGCGGCCTCCCGCGGGAGGTGAAGATGCTGGTGGCGATGGCTGGACTGGCCACACCGATCGGCATCATCTTCTTCCTGCAGCGATACCTGTTCCACGGCGCGCCGACCTGGCTCATCATTCTGGGGGTGGCGGCGTTCTTCGGCGTCATAGCGCTGATCAGCTGGGTCCTGTCGAAGCTGTTCGGGCGGGCGTCGCGGCGGCGGGCGCGGCGGATGGAGGCGGAGCTGGCGGGCGCGGGCGCGGCGGGTCCGGTGTCGATGGACCTGCGGGCCGCGATCAAGTCCAACAACGAGAAGTTCTTCAACGCGATCAAGGAAATGCGGCGGCTGGGGATTCGGGTCTACGATCTGCCGTGGTACGTGGTGATCGGCGACTCGGGCTGCGGCAAGACGAAGCTGATCAACGAGGGCGGGCTGACGTTCTCGACGGGCAAGCCGGAGGGCTACCAGCTCGGCACGCTGAACTACAACTGGTGGTTCACCGAGGACGCGATCTTCATCGACATGGCGGGGCGCTTGTGCAATCCGCAGGAAGACGCGGACCGCCGGGAGTGGGAAGCGTTCCTGAAGACGATCGGGACTGGGCGGCGCGGCTACCCGATCAACGGCGTGCTGTGCTGCGTCTCCGCCGAGCACCTGCTGCAGGAATCGCCGGAGCAGCACGAGGCCGACGCGAACACGCTGCTGGAACGGCTGCGCGATTTGCAGGCCAAGCTGGGCGTGACGTTCGCGACGTACCTGGTCGTGACGAAGTGCGACAAGATCGTGGGCTTCATGCAGTTCTTCGACCGCGCCGAGCGCGACATCACGATCAAGAACCAGATCTTCGGTTGGTCGCGCCCCGGGAACTTCAACGAGCTGCGCGACCCGGAACTGTTCACCGCCGATTTTGACGGCGTGTACGGGCGCCTCAATGAGCTGCGCCTGCGACGGCTGAACGACGAGGTCGACGAGCATGAGCTGGGGCTGGCCTACAGCTTCCCGGAGGAGTTCCGGCAACTGAAGGAACCGCTGCAGACCTACATGCGGACGCTGTTCCCGGCGATCAAGAACCCGCGGGCGGTGAAGAACCTGATCTGCCGGGGCGTGTATTTCACCAGCGCGACGCAGCAGGGCGGCCTGATCCTGCGGCACCTGACGGAGCGGCTGGGGGCCGACGCCGCCGGCCAGTTCCCGCCGCTGGAAAGCCTGTATCCGCGGCCGCGGCCGCACTTCGTGAAGGACCTGCTGTTCCGCAAGGTGTTCCCGGAGGAAGGGCTGGTTTTCCGCAATGAGCAGGAGGTCGTGCGCAACCGCAAGCTGGCCCGCGCACTCACGATCGGGACGGCCGTGCTGGCCGTCGGGCTGATCGCGCTGCTGGTCGTCGGCTCGATCAAGTTCGGCCGCCTGATCGCCGAACCGCGCAGCAATGCCCAGCAGTCGCGCGAGTTCGCCACCCGCCCGGTGGCCGAGACGTTCACCGAGGTGGTGAAATTCGGGCAGTACGCGACGGGCCTGCGCGCCAGCATCTGGCCTACGGTGCTGTCGGTGGGGTTCGGCTCCGAACGGCCAGCCAACGATCTGAAGCACATCCAGATGCGGCTCTTCGAGCGCGGCGTGCTGCGCCGGGCGATGGACAAGATCGACGCGGCGCTGCGCAGCGCGCCCATCGTGGCCGACGAAACGACGGAGGGCGGCGTGCCGCGCCCGGTGTTCGAGGCATCCCTGCGCGAGTACGTGCGCTGGACCGGCTGCGCGCCGCTCGAGCAGCGCTCCGAGGCCATCAACCAGGATAGCTTCCAGGCGCTGTCGGCGCCGGTGGCGGCGACGCCCGAGCTGGCGGTGCTGACCAGCACCGAAGGCCGGACCCTGGCCGGCCAGTTCTTCAGTTACACGCAGGCGCGCGGCGGGGCAAGCAACCCGGCCCGGCTGATGACCCAGGGCGGGCGCGACCCGAGCGCGACGATCCACGCCGCCCTCGTGAACCTGCACAATTACCTGCAGGCCTACGCCACGCTGAACGCCGCGAACCCCGATCCGGTCATCGGCGAGTGGATGCGCATCCGGGACTGCTGCGAGCAGATCCGGGCCGCCTACGCCCGGTTGCTCGCGGCGGCGGACCAGCCCGCCGAAACGCAGGAACAGCTCGAGGTGTTCCGCAAGGACTTCAACGAGAACTACGCGCGCCTGACGCAGGCCCTGGCCGACTGCAACTGGCGGCTCAAGAGCGGCGGGACCTATCTGCGCATTCCGCTGCTGCGCGCGGCCATTCGCCGGCAGCGGCAGGCCTGGCTGGACTATCAGGCCGAGCTGACCAAGGCGTACGCCACCTGCGGCGTCCATTCGGATGCGTCCAACGACTCCGTGACCCAAGCGGTGGCCGCCCTGCTCGCCGGCAACGACCAGGATATGCGCGGGCTGCAGCGCGTCTTGTGGGAAAGCGTGGTCGCAGCCGGACTGGCCGACGAACGCCCATACGCGGCGGAATACTTCGGCGACGCGTTCGACAAGCTCGTCCGCGAGGTGGACGAGACGTATGGCTTCATCATCAGCGTCAAGCGAGTCGACGAAAAGGGCGCGGGCGACGACCTGCTCACGGCGGCCCCGGAGCTGCGTGACACCATCGTGCCCGTCCTGACTCAGATTCATGACCAACTGGCATCGCTCGACGCCGCCACGTCCGCCGCGGCGTCCATCCAGACCTGGGCCGCGGCCCTGCGCGAGCTCTATCCGAAGACCGGGGCAGCGGCGACGCCGGGTAATATCGCGGGGCTGTCCGCGGCCTGGCAGCGGGAGAAGCTGGCCCGCCTGAACGACACGTATCGCGAACTCGTGCGGCGCGGGGCCGTCACGGCGGTGCTGCGCACCATCGAGACGCGTTTGCCGGCGACGGGCGAGTGGGCCCTGGCCGAGCTGGTCCCCGAGTGGCGCACCACGCAGCGGTCGGCCTTCTTCATCCCCGTGCCGGCCGGCGCTGAAGCGCCGGTCAAGCCCGCGGAACCCGAGCCTACGCCCGCGCCGCCCCCGAGTACTGGCGGTCCGCCGCCGCTGATGGGCGCGCCCCAGCCCCCGGCGCCAGCGACCCCCGCGTCTCCGGCCGAGCCCGCGGCCGCGCCGGGCGAGCGCCCCGCCGGCGGGGGCCTGATTCCGAACTGCGCCAGCCCCGAATTCTTCAACGAACAGGCCCTGGGGTGTGTCCAGCTGCTGCGCTACCTCGGTGACTTCGGCCCGGCGACGTACTTTGCCGTCGCGGCCGATCGCACGCCGCTGAACGAGCGTTGCGCCGCGCTGGTAGAGACCGCGTGGCGGCGCTACTGCGCCAGTTACGTGCGGGCCTGGGATTCCGCTTATGGCAGTGCGCCGCTGGCGCAGCTCGAACGCCTGGGCCGTCAGAGCCCAGGGTGGGAGGCGTTCGCCCAGCAGTTCCAGCCGGGACCGGGCGGAGCGGCCGGTGATGCCCGCGTGGTGATCCAGAATGAGTTTCAGCCGGCGCTGAGCGAGGTGCTGCACGCGCTGCGCTGGCCGGCGTACGCGGCCGAGCGCGGCGCCTGGCTGGAGCAGCCGGACCCGGAATACGGCCCACAGAAGCAGCGCATTGCCGCCGCGTATGCCGGCGCGCTGGGCACGGAGTGGCGACAAGGCCAGTTCGCCGCGAGCGCCGCGGTTGCGCGGGCGAGCGCGGCGACCAACCTGCGCCCTTGGGAGGCGCTGGCGGGCGAGGTGGCCGCGCGCTGGACGGAGTGGTGTGCCGCAGTGGGCGCCGCCGCCGTGCTCCCCCGGCGTTTCGACACCGTGAGCGTCACCCGGCCTGGCGCGATTCCATGGGACGGCCTCACGAAGCTGCAGAGCGAGGCGAACCTGTCGGACGAGCGGTTCACGCGGCAACTGGTGGAATTCCAGAAGCTGGCCCAGGGGCTGCTCAACGCGGAGTTGACAAACCGGTTCGCCGGCCTGCAGGCGGAGTGCTTCGGCGAAGGTGTGCCGTACGACGGGTGGCCCTATGTGAACCAGGGCGGGACGGGCCTGACCGCGCTGGAGACGGTCGACTTCGCGCAGTTCACGAAGTTCCTCGGGCTGGTGCAGCGGGCCACGGAGACGTTCCAGGCGCTGGAGCAGGGCCTGCCGGACGATCCGCTCCGTCGCACGCGGCTCGAGTTCGTCCACGCCTGCGAGCAGTGGCGGGACTTTCTGCAACTGGATGCCAAGGGCGGCACGACGCCGCTCGAGGTGACGGTCTCGACGGCGGATCCGGTCGGCGAGCCCGACGGGCTGGAGCGCGTCGATGACGCTGGTCAGCACTACTACCGCAAGTCGCTGCTGCGGCTGGGTCTGCGCCTGCAGGAGGCCGGGGACCTGGCTGCGTTTCGGCCGCTGGAGTTTCAGACGACGGC
This sequence comes from Phycisphaerae bacterium, assembly GCA_017999985.1. NCBI lineage: Bacteria > Pseudomonadati > Planctomycetota > Phycisphaerae > Phycisphaerae bacterium. The sequence goes on from JAGNKU010000001.1 coordinate 742,555, forward strand.
GGACGCGCGGGGGCGGCGCGTGCGGGCGGTCTGGGACTGGACGCGCGTGGCCGAGCAGGCCGAGTTGACGTACGAGCTGGTGGAGGGCATCCAGCCCGAGCGCCAGGACTTCCGCTATCCCGACATCCGGCCGCGTGTGCTCGGCAAGCCGGGCGCGCTGGCGTTCTGCGCTTTCCTGCACCGCTACGGGCGGTTCGTGGATGGCAACTGGGTCGTGACGTTCGGCGTGGACCTGGCGGAGAAGTTCAAAGAGGCGAACCAGGCACAACTGGTGGCGCAGCTTCCGAGCGGCGCGCGCATCATTGGCGAGAAGTACATCTTTCGGCTTCCATCGGGGCGCGAGTTGCCCGCGCCGATCGCGAAGCTGACGGCGGCAGGCGCGGCGCGTTGAGACCAGCCATCGTGGGCCGGATTGATCCGGAGCGGGTGTGAGGGCTGAGGCATGGGCTGGAAGGACCTGTTCAAATCCAAGGCGCCGAAGGCGGAGCCGGACCCGCGTCTGCGCTGGTTCGGCAAGTTGCCGACCTACGCGGACTATTACAGTTCGGCGACCGATCAGGACTGGGCCGTGGAATTCCATGAGTGGGTCCTCAAGGGCTACGAGACCTACCTCATGCGACAGCGCGAGCAGCCGCGTGAGAGCCGCCTGCCCTCGGCCGCCGCCATCCTGCGGCTGCCCAAGTCGGGCATGACCGTGTTCGCCTCAATCCAGGACTACGGCGGGGACATGCGCGGGCGACCGTTTCCGCTGTGTTTCTATACGGGTGTGCCCAGCGTGCAATGGCCGGGGCCGACGAGCGCCCGCGTCCCGGCCGGGCTGCGCGTGCTGCGTGACCTGACCGACCTGCGCGAGGCGGTCTTTCACTTTTTCAACGCGCCGGGGCGCTTCGAGGCGGTGTTCAGCGGGCGCGAGATTGATCTCAGCGGGGTGGACGAGCAGACCAGCGACACGTCGTGGGAACCGGCGGCGCGGGCCCTGAGCCTGGCGCAGTGGTTCGACAGCGCGAAGGCCTGCCTGAAGGTCGACGACGTGCAGGCCTGGCTGCGCCTGGCTACCGCGTGGGGCGACAACATCGCCCGGCTCGAATCAGACGAGTTTGAGCCGACGCTGCGTTTTCCCCTCGTCATGGCCATCCCGTTCGATGTGCAGGTCACCGGCTGGTTGCGCTGGCTCGAGCGCCGCATGAATCTGGAGGAGCGGTTCGTCTCACTGTTTGTGTGCAAGGACGAAGCCGGCGACACGGGCCGGCTGACCATCGTGGCGCGCGAGCTGATGACCGACGATTTCCTGCTGATCTCCGCCCACGCCTGCACACTGCCCTACATCGATGATCTCTGCGTGCTCGGCGGCAGTACGCTCTCCGCAACCGCGGAGGCGCCAAGCGCGCCGGCGGAACCGTCGGACGGCGGTTTCGTGCGCGCTCCCGCGCAATGGGCGGATTTCGTCGAATCAGCCGTTTCTAAATGACTTGTCAAATAGTACCTCGACGAATAGCATATGGAGTCGGGCTTGAGTTTGAACCACGAAGATCCTGCCATGCGGCTCGTGCTTGGGCTGCGAAGGCTAGTCAGTCGCTCCGGGAACGGACCGGGTCGTGGTGTACGCGCATGGGCAATCGTGCGCGCGGCCGTTCTTCGGTGCGATCTAACCGTGAGCGGTATCGGCGCCCAGCGCCAATTCCGGCTCGCCGGCTGAGAACACCATGGCCGCGTTTGATGAAGCACCGTTAATCGACCTCGGCAAGACGCCGATCGCGCCGGACGCGCCGTGCGGGATCGATGTCGCCGACGACGAAGACTATCTGCTCATCGAAGCGGAGATGGCCAAGCTCGATCGCATCGACCTCGGCGACCCGGACTGGTATCGCCTCGAGGACGCCGCCCTGCGCATCCTTCGCGAGAAGTCCAAGGACGTGTCCGTCGCGTGTGCGCTGGGACACGCGCTCTTCAAGAAACAGCGCTACGCGGGCCTCGCGGCGATCCTCGCCACGCTGACCGAGCTGACCCGGGGGTCTTGGGACGGGCTCTTCCCGCAGCGCCCCCGCCGCCGTAAGGCGCAGATGGAGGCGCTGACCGAGCGGCTGGTCGAGGGTGGTTGGTTCCGCGACGCGCCGCCCAAGCCGGATGATTTCGACGCCGTCGACCTCTGTGCCACGCGCATCGGCGAGTTGCAGGCCGCCCTCACCGAGAAGATGCCGGACGATCCGCCGGACTTCGGTAAGTTCGTGCGCAAGATGAAGGAACTGGCGGGCGGACGGCCCAAGGCCGGGGCGCCTGCGAGTGCGGCCGCGCCGGCGGCGCCGGAAGGTGGCGTGCCGGCGGGCGGAGGGTTCGTGGGGGGCGAGGTGCGCGACGTCTCGGGCGCGGTGAATGCCGTGCTGAATGCCGCGACGTTTCTGCGGAAGGCCGACGCCGCCGACCCGCTCCCGTACGCGCTGGTGCGCTGCGTCAAGTGGGCGGGAATCGAGTTGCCGCCGACGGACGCGGGCCGGCACGATCTGGAGCCGCCCGACAAGGAATTGGTCGAGACGCTGAAGTTCCAGTTCGACAACAAGGTCTGGGAGCACCTGCACGTCAACGCCGAGGCGGCGTTTCGCTCCAACGACCCGCTCTGGCTGGATCTGCAGCGCTACGTGTGTGCCGCGATGCACGGTCTGGGGGCGAAGTATGACCCGGCCCGGGCGGCGGTGGTGCAGGCGACGGGCGGGCTGGTGCGTCGGCTGGGCGGCGGGCTGTACGACTTGACCTTTCGGGGCGGCTTGCCGCTGTGCAGCGGCGAGACGCGCGTGTGGATCGAGAGTGAGGTGGTGCCTCCGGCGGGAAGCGGCATGGGCGGCGGGGGGGCCGGGGCCAGCGACGGCAGGTTGACCGAGGCGGCCGGTGCGGCCCGGAAGCTGGCGGGCAGCGGTAAATTTGCCGAGGCGGTCAAGGCCTTCCAGGATGGTTTGTTGAGCTGCGCGCAGCGGCGCGACCGGCTGCTCTGGCGGTTGCGGATGGCCGAGTTGTGCGTGGACATGCAGCGGCTGCAGCTGGCGGCACCGCTGCTGGAGGAGTGTTCTGAGGAAGTGCGGCGCTATCACATCGACGAGTGGGAGTCGTCGCTGGCGGTGGAGGTGGCCCGCGCATTGTATCGGTGTCGCAAGGCGCTGACGGCGGCGGAGAAGGAGCCGACCGCGGCGGCGCACGAGCGGGTACGCGAATCGTTCGCATGGCTATGTCAGTTGGATCCCCTGGCGGCGCTCGCCGCCGAGCCCGCTGGCAAGTAGGTGGCGGCGAAGTCCAAGCAAGTGGAGGCAAGTCATGGCCAAAGGACCGTCGAAGGCGCGGGAGTCGCGAGTCAACATTGTGATCTCGGATAAGCTGAAGGGCGGCGCCGAGCCGGAGCTGCCTTTCCGCATGCTGGTGATGGGCGACTACACGCTCAAGGACGACAAGCGGGCGATTGAAGACCGGCAGCCGATCGACATCAACAAGTCGAACTTCGACTCGGTGATGCAGAGCTTCAATCTCTCGCTGGACACGAGCGTCGCGGACCGGATCAGCGGCACGGGGGAGATGCCGGTCTCGCTGAAGTTCGGCACGTTGAAGGATTTCCGGCCGGAGGCGATTGCCCGGCAGGTCCCGCAGCTTAAGAACCTGCTCGAGCTGCGCGAGGCGCTCAAGGCCCTGCGGCCGGCGATGGGCGACAAGGCCGCGCAGAAGAAACTGCTGGACGCCATCAAGGACCCGGAAGTGCGGGCCAAGATCCTGGCGATGATCGCGACCCCGGAAGGCCAGGCGGGCGCGGCGGAAGGCGGCCCGCAGGGCTCGTAGGCCCGGCGAGCGGACGACGAGAAACGATCCCACGCCAGCCGGCGTGGTTCCCGACGATGAAGGGAGAACAACGACATGGCAGAGCAACCGCAAGCAGCAGGGGCCGCCGGCGCGGCACCGGCGGACACCTCGACGGTGGACGCACTCATCGATCAGTTGGACCTCGATCACGCCTACATAGATCTGTACCGCAAGGGGATCGCGGGCCTCGTGCAGAAGGCCGCCGGCCTGGACCTGAACAAGGTCACGCTGAACAAGCAGGTGGTCGACGACTTCATCAGCGAGATCGACCAGCAAATCAGCGCGCAGGTAAATGAGGTTCTGCACAACGACCAATTCCAGAAGCTCGAGTCCGCCTGGCGCAGCCTCTGGTACCTGATCAGCAACACCGAGTTCCGCCAGAACATCCGGATCGAGGTCCTCAACGCGAAGAAGGAGGACCTGCTCGAGGACTTCCAGGACTGCAAGGACTGGCAGAAATCGGGCCTGTTCAAGACGGTCTACCGTGACCAGTACAACACGTTCGGCGGCAATCCGTACGGGTTGATGGTCGCGAACTACGAGCTGGACTACCGCAACCCGGACGTCGAGCTGATGAGCGAGATCGCGCGCGTCTCCGCGGTCGCGAAGTGCCCGTTCATCGCCGGTGCCAGCCCGAAGATGTTCGACAAGAAGATGGACGATTTCGGCCACCTGCCGAAGCTGGCCGAGATGTACGAGATTTTCGAACAGCCCATGTACACGAAGTGGAACTCGTTCCGCGACTCGGACGACGCCCGCTACGTGGGGCTGGCGATGCCGCGCTTCCTGCTGCGCGCGCCGTACACGGTCGCAAACCAGGATGTGAAGGACTTCGTGTTTGAAGAGGACGTGCGGACCGAGAACCACGACCGCTACCTGTGGGGCAACGCCGCCTTCGCGCTGGCCGGGCGCATGACCGAGAGCTTCGCCAAGTTCGGCTGGTACAACGCGATCGTCGGACCGACGAGCGGCGGGACCGTCCCCAACCTCCCGCTGCACCAGTACGAGGCCACCGGTCAGTATCACACGAAGATTCCGACCGAGACGCTGATATCCGAGGACATGGACGTCGACCTGTGCAACTTCGGCTTCATCCCGCTCGTCATGCGCAAGGGCAGCGACAACGCGGCGTTCTTCGACGCCCCGTCCGCGAAGCGTGTCGGCAAGTTCCCCGACACCGCGGAAGGCAAGGAGGACGAGACCCGCGCCCGGCTGGGCATGTCGCTCCCCTACCTGATGATCCAGTGCCGTATCGCGCACTACATGAAGGTCATCTGGCGCGAGAACATGGGCCGGGTGATGGACGCCGAAAAGATGGTGAACGAAATCAACAACTGGCTGAAGCAGTACTGCCGCCAGGGCACGCTCGACGAAGAGCTGGCGTCCAAGTACCCGCTGAAGGAAATCCAAGTCTCGGCGACGCCCGTGCCGGGCAAGCCGGGCATGTTCAAGAGCGAGATCCAGATGATCCCGCACTTCCGCCTGAAGGGCGTCGAGGTGCAGTTGTCGATGGTGGGCCAGTTCGACCCGCCGCCGCAGTAGTCGCAGGATCGGGAGCGCAGCCACGGGCCACTGCGGAGTGCCAGACCGTGGAAACGTCGGGCCGGGCCGGGATTGCTGTCAGACCCGTCCGCCCGGCGGACTATTCGTTAGAACTCGCATCGTGTGATGCCGTAGGGATAGGTCGGTTTAACGTTCAGGCCAAGGAGAGTTCGTCATGCCAACCCCGTGCAATCTGAAGGTGAGTGAGTATCCCGGCTCGTCGGAGAAGGAAAACCGCGCGGATACTTCCGACGTGTTTGAGATCGAGCACCACATCCATCAGCCGGTCGATCCGACGACCGGGATGGCCACCGGCGTGCGCGTGCACAGCCCGTTGCGGGTCGTGAAGGTGATCGACAAGGCGACGCCCGGGTTCCACAAGGCCCTGTGCACCGGTCAGAACCTGCAGGAGGCCGTTCTGTCGTTCTACCGAATCGACCCGAAGACGCGCCAGGAGAAAGAGTACTACAAGATCACGCTCAAGAACGCCCGCATCGTGGACATGCGGCCGTACATGCCGATGAGCTTCGTGCCCGCCAACGAATCGTACCGGCACATGGAGCAGGTCAGCTTCGTGTACGAGACGATCGAGTGGAACTGGCTGCCCGACAGCGTGGTCGAGATGGACGAGTGGCGCAAGCCGTAACGGCGCGACCCAGCGTCCGGCGGACCGGCAGCCCTCAGTCGGCCGGGAGCGGTAGTGCTCGGCGCCCGGCCGACTGAGAGCCGCGGGCGCCCGGTGAGGTGCCCGCCGCGGCGCGACCGGGCGGGCGGCATGCGCCGCTGCGCATCGGGACGCCGGCCAAGGTGGTGGAGATGGGGCGCGAGAAGACCCTGCTGGACCGCGTGGCGGCATCCGGCGCCGAGCGCGTTGCGGGCCGTTATGACGCGACGACCGCCGAAGACCTCGAAGGGCGCATGGAGTCCGTGCGGCGCCACATCACGCGCCTGCTGAACTCGCGGCACGGCATGAGCGAGGCCGCGCCGGATTACGGCCTGCCGGCCCTCGCGGACCTGATGGCCGGCAGCGACCAGTATGTGCGGCTGGTGCAGGACGCCATCCGCGCTACGATCGAGAAATACGAGCCGCGGCTGCGGCGTGTGCGCGTCTCCCAGCAGACAGACGAGGCGCCGAGGCACACGCTGGTCTTCCGCATCGACGCCGTGATGGTCGGGCGCAGCGGCGAGCACCGCGTCTGGTATGAGACAGCGCTGGCTCCGTCGGGCGAGCTGCGCGTTTCGGGCTAGTGTGTCACCGTGAGCAACACGTATTACCAGGACGAGCTGCGCTACCTGCGCGAGGTCGGGCCGGAGTTTGCCCGCGCCAACCCCGAGCTGGCGCGCTACCTGGCTGATCCCGGCTCGGATCCGGACGTCGAGCGCCTGCTCGAAGGCGTCGCGTTCTTGTGCGGCCGCATTCGTCAGAAGCTCGACGATGAGCTGCCGGAGCTGACCGCCAGCCTCATGTCGCTGCTCTGGCCGCACTATCTGCGACCGATTCCGTCGCTGACGATCATGGAGCTGCTGCCCGAGGTCGAGGGCATGCAGGCACCCGTGCGGGTGGAGCCCGGCGCCGAGTTCGCCAGCCGGCCCATCGACGGCACGCGCTGCCGCTACCGGTCGACGTGGCCGGTCACGTTGCGCCCGTGGGTCATGCGCGACGCGCGCCTGGAGGCCCAGCCCGGCCAGCCGGCACGGCTCGTGCTCACGCTGCAGGTCGCCGCCAAGGCCAAGCTCGAAGACCTCGAGCTCGACTCCGTGCGGCTGCACCTGGCCGGCGACCCGCGCACCGCGTTCACGTTGTACCTGCTGCTGGCGGCGCATGTCGCCGGCGTCACCGTCAGCAACGGCGCGCGCGGCGGCGCGCGGCGCGAGTTCACGCTGCCGCCGGGCCACGTCCACGCAGCAGGGCTCGACCGCGCCGAAGCCGTCATCCCGTATCCGACGTACATCTTCCCCGGCTATGGGCTGATCCAGGACTACTTCGCCTTCAAGGAGCGCTTCCTGTTCGTCGATGTGCGCGGCCTGGACCGCGCGGTGCGCGCCCTGCCGGGCGGGGACACGCTGGAAGTGACCTTCACGTTCAACCGGCGGCTGGAGACGTATCCGCTGGTCGCGCCGGAGAATGTGCGGCTGCATTGCCTGCCGGCCGTCAACCTGTTCGCGCACCACGCGGAGCCCATCCGCCTGAGTCACGATCGGGTGCGCTACCTGGTGCAGCCGGCGCGCGCCGGGCTCGCAGACCGGCGACACGCGGAGGTGTTCTCGGTCGACCGCGTGCTGGGGCTGGTGCGGGCGCAGTCGCTGGAAGCACACGAGTTCCAGCCGTTTTATTCGTTCGCCCACCTGGGCACGCACGACCCGCGCGCGGCGACGTACTACCAGGTGCATCTGACGCCCAGCATGATCGGCGACGGGGCGCGTTGGGGGACCGACACCTTTGTCTCGTTCGTGGTCGGCGGGGAGGCCGAGAGCGTGCCGGCCGAAGAGACCATCTCGATCGAGCTGACCTGCACGAATCGCGACCTGCCGCGCGAGCTGCGGGCCGGCGACATCTGCGATCCGACCGACCGTTCGCCCGCGGGGGTGCGCTTCCGCAACCTGGTCAAGCCGACGCCGACGATCAGCCCACCGCTGGGGGGCGGGCTGCATTGGCGGCTGATCTCGCACCTGTCACTGAACTACGTGTCGCTGACGCGCGTGGAGCACTTCCGCGAACTGTTGCGGGTTTACGATTTTCAGTCGGCCTACGACGCGCAGCGGGCGCTGGCCCACCAGCGGCTGCTCGATGGCATCGTGGCGATCCGCTCCACGTACCGCGAGCGCATGCTGCGCGGCGCGCCATTGCGCGGCGTGCAGGCCGAATTGGACCTGAACGAGGATCACTTTGTCGGGGAGGGCGACGCGTACCTGTTTGCGGCGATCGTGGACCGCTTCCTGGCGGCGTACGTGACCATCAACGCCTTCAGCCAGTTGCGCACCCGCTTCGTCCGCACCGGTCAGATCTACACCTTCCCGCCACGCGCGGGAGAGCAGTCCACGCCAGCGGAAGCACGCGATGACGGCCGTTGAGACCAACTCGAGCGGTCCGCCCGCGCCGGAATCGGCCGCGCCCAGCCTGCTGGAGCGGCTCCAACGGAACCCCTGCGCGTTCGAGTTCTTCCAGGCCGTCTGGCTGCTGGAACGCTACCACGGCGGCGCGGTCCTGGCCGGGGAGCGCGGGCCGGTGGCGGCGGAGCGCCTGCGCTTTCGCCCGGACACGAGCCTCGGGTTCCCGGCCACAGACCTGCGGCGGATCTTCACGCGCAGCGCCTCCGACGGCAGCGCCCCGCAGTACCTGCTGGAAATCGCGTTCCTGGGGCTGTACGGCGTGGCGACGCCGTTGCCGCTGCACTACGCGGTCGACGTCCTGCGCGGCGTCGAGCCCGGACCGCAGCCGAGCGCGCCGGGAACGGGGGATCGGCCGGCCGCCGCCGAACCGACCGGAGCCTCCAGCCCCGTCCGTGACTTTCTGGACATCTTCCATCACCGGGTGATCTCGCTCTTCTTCCGCAGTTGGCTGAAATACCGCTACGAGCGCATGTTCGCCGCCCCGCAGCGCGACGTGCTCACCGAATATCTCTGCCTGCTCAACGGCTGCCCGCCGACGTACGACCAGGAAACGCTCGGCGTCTCGCCGATCCGGCTGTTGCGCTATGCGGGGACGCTGACGCAGCGCCCGCGCTCGGCGACGACGCTGGCGGGCTTGCTGTTCGACTATTGGGGCGACATCCCCGTGCGGATCCAACAGTTCGTCGGCCAGTGGGTGCCGCTGCAGGAGGCTGACCAGAACCGTTTCGGACTCATGAACTGCCGCTTGGGCGAAGACCTCACGATTGGGGAGCAGGTCTACGACCTGAGCGGCACTTTTGGCATTGAAGTCGGGCCCGTGGATTGGGCGACGTACCTGACCTTCCTGCCCGGCGGGTCCCGGTACAAACAGACGCGGGCCCTTACGAAGCTGTACTGCGGCGACCCGCTGGCGTTCACGATCGGCGTGACGCTGCAGGCGGGGGAGATCCCGGAGTTGCGGCTGACGTCCGACGACCGCGCCGGCGCGCTCGGCCTGACCAGTTGGGTCCGGACCGCCGACATGGGCCAGACCACCGTGACCTTCGCCGGCAGCGAAGAGACCGCCGTGACGCTCGGTGGCCGGCCACCCGGCCGCCAGCCAGGAACCGCGGGGCCGCAGGTCGCGGCCGCCGCCACAAGGAGCAAGTAAGACATGAGCGAAGCTGCGTCCGCCCCCGCGACCGCCGAACAACTGCGGAACCTTCTGCGCCGCTGCGACGCCCAGGCCATGCAGGTCTTCCAGGGCGCAACCAGCGTCTGCGTGTCCCGTGCGCAGTACGAGGTCACGCCCGAACACCTGCTGCTGCGGCTGCTCGACGAAACCGTCGGCGATGTGACGCAAATCCTGAGCACGTTCAAGGCAGACCGGGCGCGGCTGCGCCGCGGCGTGCAGCGCGCCCTGGACGAAATGCCCGGCCAGCACCGTGCCAAGCCCGCGCTGTCGCCCAAGTTGATCGAGCTCTTCCAGGCCGCGGGCGTGCTGGCCGACGAGTTCGGCTTCGAGCAGATTCGCCCCGGACTGCTGATGCTGGCCCTGGTGCTCAACCCGGACCATGTGCGCCTCGGCGAGTTCGCTTCCGAGCTCGAGCGCATCAACGTCGATCAGCTCCGCGACCATTTCCACGAGATCGTGCTCGGACCCGCGGTCGCCGGCCCCGCCGAGGGCCGTCCGGCACCGGGGCCCGGCGGCGCTGGAACGGCGCTGGCACAATTCACGATCGACCTGACCGCGAAAGCTCAGGCGGGCAACATCGACCCGGTCTTCGGCCGCGACCCCGAAATCCGCCAGATGATCGACATTCTCGGCCGGCGGCGCAAGAACAACCCAATCATCGTCGGCGAGCCAGGCACCGGGAAGACGGCGATCGTCGAGGGCCTGGCGCTGCGCATCACGCAGGGCGACGTGCCGCCGTTCCTGCGCGGCGTGAAGCTCGTCTGCCTGGACCTGGGTTTGCTGCAGGCCGGGGCCGGCGTGAAGGGCGAGTTCGAGAACCGCCTGAAGAACGTCATCCGCGAGATCAAGGAAAGCCCGACGCCGATGATCACGTTCATCGACGAGGCGCACATGATGGTCGGGGCCGGCGCGGGGGCGGGCGGCGGCGACGCGTCGAACCTGCTCAAGCCGGCGTTGGCGCGCGGTGAGCTGCGCACCATCGCCGCCACGACCTGGGCCGAATACAAGAAATACTTCGAGAAGGACGCGGCGCTGGAGCGCCGCTTCCAGCTCGTGCGCTGCAACGAGCCGGCGATCCAGGACACGGTCGTCATGCTGCGCGGGCTGAAGGAGAAGTACGAGAAACACCACAAGGTCGTGCTGCTCGACGAGGCGGTGGTCGCCGCCGCGGAACTCGCCAAACGCTACGTCAGCGGACGCTTCCTGCCCGACTCGGCGGTGGATCTGCTCGACACGGCGGCGGCCCGCGTGGCCGTGGCGCTGACGACGCGGCCCGCCGGGCTGGAGGACCTTGACCGACAGCTCACAAACCTGGACACGGCGGTCGCGGCGCTGCATCGCGACCAGGCCGCCGGGCTGAGCATCGACGAGAAGATGCTGACCGAGATGGAGGCTTCGCGCGCCAAGCTACTGGATGAGCGAGTGAAGACCGAGGAGCGCTGGCAGAAGGAACTCGCGGCGGTGAACCGCGTGCGCGACCTGCGGGCCAAGCTGCAAGGCGCCGACAGCCCCGACGCCATTGCGCGCCGCGAAGAGGCCGCTACACAGAAGCCCGCCGGGGATGGTCAGCCGGCCGCGGCCGCCGGCCCGGCGCCGGAAGCGCCCGCGATGGACCAGACCGAGCTGCGCCGGCAGATCGCCGAGAGTATGGCGGAATTGCAGGCGATCCAGGGCGACAACCCGCTGCTGTTCCCGCAGGTGGACGCGAACGCCGTCGCGGCCGTGCTGTCAGATTGGACCGGCATCCCGGTCGGGCGCGTGGTGCGCGACCAGATCGCTGCGACGTTACAGATGGAAGAGCGGCTGAAGAGCCGCGTCGTGGGACAGGACCACGCGCTGGCGATCGTGGCCGAGAAGCTGCGGGCCTCGAAGGCAGGCATCGGCAACCCGACGCAGCCGATGGGCGTGTTCCTCTGCGTCGGCCCGAGCGGCACTGGCAAGACGGAGCTGGCCCTGTCGGTCGCCGATCTGCTGTTCGGCGGCGACCGCTTCCTGACCTCGATCAACATGTCGGAGTTCATGGAGAAGCACACCGTCTCGCAACTCAAGGGCTCGCCGCCCGGGTACGTCGGCTACGGCGAGGGCGGCGTGCTGACCGAGGCCGTCCGGCAGAATCCGTACTCGGTCGTACTGCTCGACGAAGTCGAAAAGGCCCACCCCGACGTGATGAACCTGTTTTACCAGGTCTTCGACAAGGGCAATCTCGCGGACGGCGAGGGCCGCGTCATCGACTTCAAGAACACGGTGATGTTCCTGACCAGCAACCTGGGCACGGACGTGATCCAGCAGATGTGCGAGTCCGGCGAGGAGGTGGACCCGAAGGAGCTGCGCGAGGCGATTTACCCGCACCTGCGCGAGCACTTCAAGCCGGCCCTGGTCGCCCGCATGACCGTGATTCCGTTCTTCACGCTCAAGGACGACGTGCTGCGGAACATCGCGCGGCTGAAGCTCGCCAAGGTGGGTAAGCGCCTGGCCGCGGCCCACAAGATCACATTCAAGGTGGATGATGCCGTGTATGCGGCCGTCGCGGCGCGTTGCCAGCAGGTGGACCTCGGCGCCCGCCAGATCGACCATGTCATCGATCAGGCCGTGCTGCCGATCCTCTCGCGTCGCCTGCTCGAGCAGATGGCCGCCGAGAAGCTCGCCCCGGTCATCCGGATGGGCGTCGACGACGCCGGCGAGTTCACGTACGAGTTCTCAGACACCTAGCGCAAACAGCGAGGTGAGCGATCATGGCCCTGGCGCGAGACATGAGTAAAGCCCAAATGGCCTTTCAGGTTGCGGGGCGCGACCTGGATGAGTTCCTGGTGGTCCGCTACCGCGGGACCGAGGGGCTCTGCCAGCTCTACAAGTTCGAGATCGACGTGGCCACCCAGACCGAGGGCATCATGCTGGATGCCATCGTGGGCAAGCCGGCCGTATTGAGCATCAACACCGCGACGGGGGAGCGCTGGTTCCACGGCATCGTCGGGCGGCTCGAGCTGACCCAGGAGACGGTCGGCCAGACGTATTTCCGCGTCGAGCTGGTCCCCGCCGTGTGGCTGCTGACCCACCGTTACCATTCGCGCATCTTCCAGGGCAAGACCACCCAGGAGATCATCACCGCCGTGCTGACCGAGGGGGGCATCGCCAGTGACCGCTTCAGCTTCGCCCTGGAGCGGGACTACACGCCACGCGAATACTGCGTCCAGTACCGCGAGACCGACTACAACTTCATCGCCCGACTCATGGAGGAAGAGGGCATCTGGTGGTACTTCGAGCAGACCGAGGAGGGGCACACGCTGGTGATGGCCGACTCGCGTTCGGCATACAGCGCGATCGAGGGCGAGGCCACGCTGGCCTACCGCAGCGCCACCGGCATGAACGTGGAAACGGAGCACATCGTCCGCTTCCGCGTTGCCCAGTCCATGCGCCCGGGGGCCGTCGTGCTCAACGACTTCAACTTCGAGAACCCGCAGTTGCGGCTCGAAGCCCTCGATGACGCCGGCCGGGACCAGGCGCTGGAGTTCGCCGATTATCCGGGCGAGTTCCTCGAGCAGGGCCAGGGCACCACGCTGGCGCAGATCCGCAAGGAGGAGTTTCAGGCCGGCCGGCTGGTCGGCATCGGGCGCAGCAACTGCAAGCGCCTGGCCGCCGGCAAGACCTTCACGCTGAAAGACTTCCCCTCGGCCGGCTACGACGACGACTACCTCGTGACCACGCTGGTTCACCAGGGCAAGGAGGCGACGACCCGGACTACCACCGGCGGCAACGGCCGGACGCACATTCTGGACACCCGCGCGCATCAGTCGCTGTTGCAGGCGCGGACCAACGAGAACCCAGTTATTGCCCAACTCGCCGAGGCGCTCCTGCAGATCGCGACGCGGCTGCAGGCCGGCGACCCGACCGCCCACCGCGCGCTGACCTCGTGGCTGTATCACGCGGGCCAGGTCACCCGGGACCTGCCGGCCACCGCGGTGGCCTCCGGCGCCCATCCGCTGGCCTGGCTGTCAATCCCCAATCTGCTGGCGGACGTGCAGTCCAACCTGATCGACTTCGACGTGCCGGTGTACGAGTGCACGTTCGAGTGCGTGCCCGCCAGCGTGGTCTATCGGCCGGCGCGGGTCACGCCGTGGCCGGTGATGCGCGGCACGCAGACAGCCCGCGTGGTCGGCCCGGACGGCGAGGAAATCCACACCGACAAGTACGGCCGCGTGCGCGTGCAGTTCAACTGGGACCGCGCGGGCAGCGAAGGCGGGCAGCCGAAGCTGTTCGGGGCGGACTCGTCGTGCTGGATCCGCGTGTGCCAGGGCATGGCCGGCGGGGCCTACGGCATGATGTTCCTTCCCCGCGTCGGCCAGGAGGTGATCGTCGATTTCCTGGAGGGCGACCCGGACAAGCCGATCATCATCGGCCGCGTCTACAACGCCGACCACATGCCGCCCTACAAGCTTCCCGACGAGAAGACAAAGAGCGTCATCAAGACGCACAGCAGCAAGGGCGGCGGGGGCTGCAACGAAATCCGGTTCGAAGACCTCAAGGACAAGGAACAGCTCCTCATCCAGGCCCAACGCCAGATGGACACGCGCGTCAAGGCCAGCCACTTTCACACCGTCGGCGGCAGCTACCATGTGCTGGTCGGCGGCGAGAAGGACGGCGAGCTGTTCGGCGAGTACCGCCAGAAGGTCTTCAAGCTCAAACAGACGCACGTGGGCGAAGAACGGCGGGCGTGGATCGAGAAGGACGACTCGCTCAAAGTGGACGGCAATCGCTCGGAGGGCGTTGGCGGCACCTTGTCCGTCAGCGTCGGCGGCGACGTCGTCGAGAAGTTCGACGCGAACCACAAGCACGAGGTGACCGCCACCTACGCCTGCAAGGCCGCCGACGTGAAGATCGAAGCGTCGGGAACCATCGAACTGACGGCCGGCGGGAGCTCGATCGTGCTGACGTCCGGCGGCGTCTACATCGTCGGGTCCATTGTGTATATCAACAGCGGCTCCGGCCCATCTGTCTCCCCGCCGGGCTGCTCCGCCGCGGCCCCCCAGACGGCCGAAGATCCGTCCGCGGCCGATGCTTCGAAACCAGGCAAGGACACGCGCTACAGCGGCGCGTCCGCCGCGGTGGCGCCGCTGACGCCGCCGGAAGAGGTCCCCGGCCACGAGTTCGAGGAAGAAGAGCCGACGCCGACGCGGACGTCGTGGATCGAGATTCAGTTGGTCGACGAGGCCGGCCAGCCGGTCACGGGCGAACGCTACGAAATTCAGACGTCCGACGGCAAGCAGCGGACCGGCGTGACAGACGCGAACGGGAAGGCGCGCATCGAGAACATCGCGCCCGGTGAATGTCAGATCTCGTTCCCGCGGCTGGACACCGAGGCATGGGAGCGGCAGGCATGAGTGCGCGGACCGCCAACGCAGCGCCGGACGGCCGTCCGCGACCGGTGACGCCTGACCGGTGGTTGAAGGGAGTTCGCCAATGGCAGTGATACGCGAAATTCGCGCCGCGGACGGTGACACGCTTTGCAGTATCGGCGTCGATAGCGGCTTCAAGAACTGCACCAAGCTGCGCCCGCACAATCCGGACTACAACACCCGGCCGCTGGCCCCCGGCGACCTGGTGAAGGTTCCCGAGGTAACGCGCAAGGACGAGGCCGGTCAGACGGAGATGACCCACAAGTTCGTGCGCAAGGGCAAGACCAACCGCGTGTGGATCATCCAGGATCGACACCGCGCGACCGGGCAGGAGGCCAGGGGGGACGCCGTCCGTGAGCTGGCGGTGAGCAACTTCGTCACCGGCCGCCAGAGCCGGGGCTTCGCACCCGACCCGTGGCGCGACGCGACGTTCTTTGGGTTCAGCGCGGGCGCTTCCGCCGACCCGGATCACTTCCGCCTGCTCATCCACGACCTACACGCCCACCGCACAAACACCGACACGGTGGAGGTGCAGCTCCGTACCCAGCGG
This sequence comes from Phycisphaerae bacterium, assembly GCA_017999985.1. NCBI lineage: Bacteria > Pseudomonadati > Planctomycetota > Phycisphaerae > Phycisphaerae bacterium. The sequence goes on from JAGNKU010000001.1 coordinate 758,156, forward strand.
CCCGTCCTGGGCCACATCCCCAACGAGATCCAATCGTGGCAGAACCTGACGCAGCCGGGGACCACGCTGGGCCCGATTCGCTGCCGGCGGTGGAACAACACGCCCTGGTACCGCTCGCCGTACCTGCGGCTGGTCGTCGATGAGGAGGATCGCCAGCTTCGCCGCACCGACGGCCGGATCAACATCGCCAACGACAACGGCGGCACGTCGAACGACGCCGGCACCGCCGTCACCGACCAAGTGCTGCTCACGCCCGCGCTGGACGATCTGGAGATCGAGATCCTCGACTATCGCGTCGAGGCCTTTCGCCCGGCGCCGGACTGTGAGCATGGCGACGCCAACGGCAAATGCCGGGCCCGCGCCGTCGCGCAGGTCGGGAAGGACGAGATCGAACTGAAGCTCAAGGTCGTCCGGATCGGTGGTCAGGCCGGGTCCGGCGCCACCAATGCCCAGATGCGCCAGATGGCGCTCGTCAACCTGCGCAACCGTTACGCGCAGGCCAACATCGGTGTGAATCTCGTCCAAGAGCCCGGCCCGGGCGTGACCATCGTCGACAACTTCATCCACGACGTGGCCGAGCCGCGCAACATGATCATGATCTCCGACTTCGACGGCCTGCCGGCCACGGGCGGCGGCACGCTGCGCGCGGAGGTCAATCTCGCCAGCGGGCGCGTCACCGCCAGCATCACAACGGACCGCGGGGCATCGCCGGCACTTACGGCCGGCAAGCTCGCGGCGGAACTGCGCCGCCAGGGCGTCACGTGCCGCGTCTCCGCCAACCCGCCCATCATCGGTTCGCCGCGTCCCTACGGCTCGTGCGACATCCTCTGCTTCAACCCCGATGGCACCTTGGCCCCGGTCCACAGCGTGACGGGCGATCCCGCCGAGGCCCAGACCATCGGCAGCACCGCCGGCTGGACGAACGCCCGCGTCCGCAACGAGGACTTCTACAACACGCCCGCGGAACCGCGGCGCGGCGGGAAGGCCCGCATGGTCGGTTCGCCGGACTACCGCGCCGCCGCCAAGAACTTCAATCGGCCGGGCCAGTATCTCTGCGCATTGGTCACGCGGCGGCTCGAGACCGCGGGCCTGAACGGCGAGGCGATCTTGCCGCACGTTGGCATTTCCGGGACCGTCGCGCCCCTGCCGGAATTCCGGCTGGTGGTCTTCGTGAGCCGGGGCGGCTACACCTCGCCGGTGACGCTCTCGCACGAGGGCGGCCACGCGCTGTGCGACTGCTTCCACACCAGCTTCAGCAACGGCGCCGATCAGGAAGAAGACCATGAAGGCAATATCTTCTGCAACAACGCGGCGCTCGCCTTTTCCGAGTGGATGTCCGCGTTCGCCCGCGACCGTCCGATTCGCAAGCGCATCTCCGACGGCCCGCTCAACGTCTGGCTCGTCACGCTGAAGCAGGGCGTGCCGCGCGTCGAGGGCGAGTGGCGCCTCATGGGCGGCCGCCAGATCGGGCGGCCGGCCACTGACCTGCCGGTCGGCGCGGCGGCGAACCCGACGTGTACGCAGCGTCTGCGGACGCATTCGAGCGCCATGTTCGTCGCGTTGCGACGTCTCCACGAGGCCCCGACTCCGCGCTAGCTCCGCAAGAGGTGAGACATGCTTCCTCAACCCCCCAACGGCTATCTGGACAAGGCGTCCGCGGACCACGCGCTGCTCACCTTCCTGAAGGCGAAGAAGTTCGACATGCCGACGCCGCTGCCCAAGCGGGTCGAGCCGCGCCAGGCCGGTGAGTTCGCCAGCAAGGCCCTGGAAAAGGACGCCCTCACGCCCCCCGAGGCCGGGCGCCTCAGCGAGCTCGTGCGCTTCTTCAACCTGCGCCAGACCGCCCCGACCCTCGCCCAACGACTGAACCGGCGTGAGTCCGGCGAAGCCGAGTGGCAGCGGGCCCTGGTCTTCACGACGCTGCTCGCGGATGTCGGCGATGACACCCAGGCGCGGCAGGCCGCCGAGTACCTGCGCTACCTGGCAGGCACGCGGGCCGCGTCCGAGGCGCCGGAGCAGATCATCGGCGCGTATTTCGCCCTGCCGGCGGGCGCCGACCCGAAGATCGTCACGGACCTCCTCGACGCCGAACAGCAAAAAGCCCAGGCAGCGGGCGCCCAGGATGAGGATGCCAGCCGCCGGGCCGCCGAGCTGCAGTCGCTGAAGTCCGACCGCTTCGCCCGCGTCGAGCGCGCCCGCAAGCGGAAGTTCGAGATTCTCGCGTTGAAGGACCCGGCCCGCCGGCGCAGCCAGCTGGCCCGCGTTTACCTGGAGCTCGAGGTTTACCCCACCACCAGCATGCAGCCCTGGAGCCTGATGATGCTCCAGCGCGAATGCGACGAGGGCACGCCCGCCGAACTCGCCGCCGTCTTCGGCGAAATCCTCGACTTGATGCGCATGCCGGCGGGCGTCGTCGGGCCCACCGGCGAGAAGCCCACCGGCGAGGAAGAAGTCGGCCTGCTCACGCGCTGCGTGCGGGCGATCGAGTTCTATCTCGGCTCACTGACCGAGGAGCAGCAGAAGTTCGTCGACAGCAAGAAAGATTTCCCGCGCGAGCAGGACGACGTGCTCTGGTGGGAGCTGGAGCCGGCCGCGGCCCGCGAGGATGAACGCTGATGCCTCCCGCGGCGCGTACCAACGATCCGACCGGCCACGGCAACCCGCTCAACCCCGGGCCGGGTAGTCCCGACGTCCTGATCGGGTACATGCCGGCCTGGCGCGCGCTGCCGACGTCGGTCGCTTCCGCCCTGGACGCGATTTCCAACACGATGAAATCGTTCCTGGCCAAACCGGTGATGACGCCCGCCGACGCGGCAGCGGACATCGCCAAGATCTGCCAGAATCTCACCGAGGGCGGGGCAAAGGCCGCCGGCGCCGGCGCGCCTGCGGCCGCCGGCGCCGCCGGCAGCCAGCTCGCCACGCTTAACGCGACCAACGGCACGCTCACGACGACGTGGACTTCCGCCTCGGCGGCTCCCGGCGGCCAGCCGGCCGCGAACAACGCCTACACCGAAGGCATCAAGGCCGCGGCGGGCGCCGCGGCCTCCGCGGTCGTGTCCGCCATGGCCAGCCTGGCGGACATGCACATGTGCCCGATGCCCGCGGGGGCGGTGCCGCACGGCCCCGGCTTCGTCACCAAGGGCAGCGGCACGGTGCTGATCAACAACCTGCCCGCCTGCCGCCAGAATGACAAAGTCATGGAGGCCTGCGGCGGCAGCGACCCGATCGCCATGGGCTGCCCGACCGTGCTCATCGGCGATTCGGGCGGCGGAGGCGGCGGGGGTGGCGGCGGGGGCGGCGGGGGCGGGGGCGGCGCCGGCGGGGGCGGCGGCGCGGGAGGCGGCGACGAGGAAGCCGCCGAGTCCACGGCGACCGAGACAGAAACCGAGCCGGAGGAGCGCGCGCCCGGACCATCCAGCGAAAAGGTGGACACCGGCACACACTGGGTGAGTATCGAACTCGTGGATGAAGCGGACCGGCCGGTGGTCGGCGAACCCGTCATCGTCCGGCTGCCGCAGGGCGAGCGGACGCAGGAGGTCCGCAGCAGCCTCGATGCGCGCGGTACACTCCGCATCGAGGGGTTGAAACGGGCGGGTGCCTGCAGCATCCGCTTCCCCGCCCTGGACCTGGCCGCGTGGCAGCGCTGGACGGGCAAGGCCCCGCCGCCGGCCGCCGGCGCTTCGACGTCGCCGCCTCCGGCCGAAGAGGGGCCGGTCCCCGCCGGTTCGACGACCGCGCGCGGGGAATGGCGGACCGTGCGACAGGGCGAGTGTCTGTCGAGCATTGCGGCGGACACGGGGCTCTTCTGGGACACGCTGTGGAACCATCCGGCCAACGCCGAGTTGAAGCGCCGGCGCGGCGACCCCAACATCCTGTTTCCCGGCGACGCGGTCTTTGTGCCGGAGAGGCGACCGAAAGAGGAGACCGGCAACACCGACCAGCACCACAAGTTCATGCGGCGCGGTGAACCGCACTGGCTGGACGTGAAGTTGCTGCGCAACGGCGAACCGCGGGCCAATGAGCCGTACACCCTGGAAGCCGGCGGAGAGCAGCGCACCGGCACGACGGATGCGCAGGGACGGATTCATGAGCCTTTGCGCGGCAACGCGCGGCGGGCCACGCTAACGGTCGGCAGCGATGTCTATCGGTTCGTGCTGGGCGGAGTCGATCCGCTCAACAAGATTTCGGGCGTCCAGCAACGGTTGAATAATCTGGGGTTCGCGTGCGGCCCTGCGGACGGCCAACTGGGTCCGCGGACGCTCGCGGCGCTGAACCTTTTCCGCCAGCACGTCGGCCTGCCGCCATCGCAGGAACTGGACGACGCCACGCGCGCCAAGCTGAACGAGGTGCATGACCGGATGGCGGGAGCGACGAGCAGTGCGGACGCGGTCGATGAGGTCGAGTTCGAGAGCTACGGCCTGCGCGCCGCGGACCTGGATACCACGGAGGCGCCGGATCAGTCCGGGCCGGTCACCTGACGGCCCGCCTGTGACCCTAACGCAACAGAGGCAGACACGTGAGCCCACCGGAGACGAAACCATCGGCCAAGAAACCCGCCAAGGCTGCGGCGGGGCCGCCGTTCGTGCCCGATTCGGTCGCGGTCGCGGCCTACACGGGCAAGCGGTCCGTGACCGGCAGCAGCACGGGCGTCACGGTGGACGACACGGCGCGGCCGGACGCGGAAGTCGAGATCACCTACCGCGTGCAGTTCCGCTTCTACCGTTTCTGGCAACCGCGCGTGGCGACGCCCGCGTGGTACGGCGTCGGTGAGCCAACAGACCTGGCCGAGCGGGTCAACAAGTCGCCGACCGGCGATGTGGTCTTGGAAGCGGGCGATCGCTTGTGCCAGCTCGACTTGAAGGAGCAGAAAAGCGTCCGCGTGGGGAAGCAATCACTGGTGCTGCACCTCGGCGAGTCGGAGAAGCGCGGCCTGCCGTACTGGTTCCCCACTGCCGGCAAGCTGCCGCCGGAGGTGAAGGTGGATCAGGCCGGCTGGAAGTGGCGCAGCCCGGTGAAGCAGCCGGGCAGCAGCCCGGACAATCAGTGGGGCCTGCGGGGGGACTTCGCGTTCCGCACCAAGCCCGGCGATCCGGCCGGCACGGGCCGGCAGTACAAGATGGTGACGGTGTGGCAGCGCTGGAAAAGCGACAAGAAAGACTACACCGCGGACATGTGCACGCTCGCGCCGGGCACCTACGCCGGCTACGTGCGGGTCATGGGCAACCATCAGGACAAACAGGGGCGCACCGACTACCCGGCGATCTGGGTGGGGTACACCTGGAACGCGGGTACGTCGGCCTGGGACTTGGGCGTGCTGGGCTGGATCCTGAAGAACCCCAACTCGACCAAGCTGACAACTTCGATCTTCATCCACCCGGGCAACTTCCCGAACTGGTTCCTCGGCTGCATCGGCCCGGGACCGGTGGACAAGCAGACGGAATGGGGCTTTGCGTCGCTCGGAGACACGCGCGACACTATGTGGGAGATCCTCGACGCTGTGGGCGTGAAGAAGAGCGACTACATCAACACCGAGCAATACGTGTCACCCGACAAGAAACACAAGAAGTGGTTCCTCATCCGTGTGAACGCCGGGAGTACAACCGTGACGTCACCGGACGGGTGGCGGGATCACCCCGTGTGGGTGAATCCATGAACCGATTGTCACGGGCCGCGATCCGCCCACTGAGCCGGATCGGACGGTGCCGAGATTGCCAGTTGAGATGAACAGTAAAGGAGTGTGGCTATGAACTCCCTCGTTGAAGCCAAAGTGAAGGACTTCCTGATCAACCGTCTGCACTACGACCCCTATCAGTGCGGCACCGTCGTGGAATGCATGCGGCAGTTCGCCCGCATCGCCGGGTACGCCCTGGACGAACGCTTCCGGCATTCCGGGCTCGGCTCCGGGCCCGAAGGCCGCGTCGCCGCCGGCATCGTCGACCAGGCGCTCGGCGGCGGCGGGTGCGAAACGTCCATGTACGAGACCCGCATGCACATCGACGAGTGGATCCGCCGCCACCCGGTGAAGGGGCGCTAGCGGCTGCAGCGCGGCGGCGTTGCCGGACCGGGTCAGCCGGCAGCGCCTGCGCGGGCGCAGCGCCCGGGTGGACGCAGGTTCCGCCGCGCGTGGGTGTTCGTCGTTTGACCCGGCCGGCTTGCGCGCTGCGCGCACCCGGTTCACGCTCGCCATGGAGATGACACGATGACCGACGAACCGCTGCCGCCCGATCTGGACGTAGAGCTGCCCATGCCCGGTGGTTTGCACGTGACCGCCGACCGGCCGTATCGCATCCTGTTCCTCGCCGATTTCGCCGGCCCGGCCGGGCGACTGTCCGGCCCGCTGGTCGATCGCGCGGTCGAGGTGCAGCCCGATACGTTCGACGAGCTCTTCGCCAGTACGAAGGCGACGGTCGCGCTGAAGACGACCGACCCGACGGCGACCGGCAACGAGATGGTCGTGCTCGACCTGACCTTCGCCGCGCTGAAGGACTTCCAGCCGCAGGCCGTGCTGGCGCAGATTCCCGCCACGCGCGCCCTGCTCGACGCCCGCGCCCAGATCGTCGCGCGCCTGCGCGGCAAGCTCACGAGCGAGCAGCTCACCACCGCGATCCGGAAGGCAGCCGAAGCCAACAGCGCGTTGAAGTGGCTGATCGAGTCGCTGCACTGGACGCCGGCCGCAGCGGCTGCGCCGTCCGACGCCGCCGTGGACAACCTGCTGGGCCAGCTCGACCTCGGCGACGAGTCGAGCGACAAGTCCGCGCCGCCCCCGAAGTCACCCATCGGTGCGATCGTGTCCGCCGCCGCCGCCAGCGGCGCGCCGCAAATTCCCGCCGCCGAGGCCTCCGCCCTGCGGCGCACTGTGGGACAAATCGACCAGCGCGCCACGGCGTGGCTCAACGCCGTCCTGCATGCCCCCGCGGTGCAGCGCGTCGAGGCCGCGTGGCGCAGCCTGGCGTTCCTGGTCAGCCATCTCGATTTCCGCAAGGGCCTGCGCCTGACCGCCGTGCACGCCCCGCGCGCCCAACTCACCGAGCGGCTGGTCGCCCTCGTCATCGATCCCGTCTTTGACGCCGGCGCCGATGCGCCCGACCTGATCGCGGTCGATGCGCTCTTCGGCAACAGCGCCCCCGATATCGAAACGCTCGACGAGCTGGCCCAGCACGCCGCCAGCCTGCCGGTCGTCGCGCTCGCCGGCGTGGGCGCCGAGTTCTTCGGCGTCAAACACGCCTGGCAGGTACCGACCCTGCCCGCGTTCGTCTCCATGTTCGATCAGTGGCAGTTCGCGAAATGGAAGGCGCTGCGCAACCAACCCTACGCCCGCGCGCTGGGCGTGATCTTTGGGCGCGGCCTGCTCCGCGCGCCGTACGCGCGCACCGACGGCGACGAGCTCGAGTTCGCCTACCGCGAGGAGTGCATCGCCGACAAGGACCTCGTCTGGGCCAGCGGTGCGGTCGCCGCCGCGTGCACCATCGCGCGCAGTTCCGCCGAGATTGGCTGGCCCACCGGCATGGTCGGCCGCCTCGAAGGCTTCGCCAGCGGGACGGGAGGCAAACAGGGCGAGAAGCGCTTCGGCCCGGCCGACAACCAGATGCCCCTCGAGAAAGGACAGGAGCTCGCCGCCGCGGGGCTGAACGCCGTCCTGTGCTTCAAGGACGAGGCGCGCATCGTTGTCTGCAACGGCTTCAGCGTCGCGCGGCCGACGCGCGCCGACGGCTTCGCGCTGCTCGAAGTGAGCTTGCCGTACCAGCTTTTTGCCAGCCGGCTGTCGAGCCTGCTGCTGGCGCTGAAACCCAGCCTCGGCGGCCTGTCGGCCGAAAAGGTCGTCTCCGTCACGCTCGCCCACGTGCGCGACTGGCTTACGATCGCCGAAGTCGCCCCCGATGAGCAGCAGGTCGCCGTCCAGGCGCGGCCGCTCGATAACGAGCCGAACTCCCTGCAGCTCGCCGTCACCGTGACGCCGCCGCCGCGCATCGTCCCCGGCGGCGTGCCGGTCGTGCTGGGCTATCGCATTCGGTAGAACAAGGCAAAGGCGCAGAGACCGGGGCCGACCGGCGAACGACTACGGCCCCGTGATGACGATGACGTTGTCGGGCAGGGCCGCCAGCACTTTCGCTACGTCCTCCCACGCGAGCTCGCCCTCGCCGCACCCCGGGCGCGGCAGGAGCGTCTTGCCCGTGCCGACGATCTGCGCGAGCTCGCGCGCGCTGCGCTCGATCACCGCCAGGCTCGGCCCCGCCCACTGGTACTGTTTGATCGGAAACGAGCACAAGCCCGGCCGGATCTCGTGCACGTGGTTCCCGCGCGCCGTCAGCAGCCGGCCCAGATCCTCGGCCAGCCCAGCGAACTTCGCCGCGGCACGCTGCGCCGAGGGTGTGTCGAGCACGGCCTCACCGTTCGAGACCGCGGCGTTGGTCAGGATGCAGCGGTAGTCCGCCGGCTCAAGCCATAGATCGCAGTTCTTCTCGATCATCGTTCCACCACCCGCAATCGACGCCGCCATTATAGGGCGAACCCGGTTCGCGCGGCTCCACTTCGAGGTCGGTCGCGGTCACGTCGACGTGCAGGTCGGGACTGCTCCGAAACGCCGGCCGACACGCGTCGGATAAATATCTCATCGGCACGCCGCGCCGGGCGGTCACAGCCTTCGCGCGACTCGCGCGAGCCGCGGCGACCGGCTCGGGAGCAACATGCTGCATACGCGCAGGATGCGCCCGGCCGCAGCAGTTTGGCCCGCCGGCCGCGGGTCCGCAAGAGGGGCTCGCAGATAAATGTCTGTACTTACTGGGCTTGCGCCGTCGTCGGGTCCCGGCGCGCCACACCGCCACGCGGGTCATGCGATCGTAACTCATTCATGGAAAGAAGGTTGCGATGATGGCGGTCCATGACGTCGCCCGATCTCCGGGTGCCAGATTGCGGCGACCCGGCCCTCCGCTCAGTCGCGAGGCCACCCCCGCGCCAACTGGTCTCCCCTGCGGACATTGGGCGCAATTACATTGCCCGCCTGCGCTTTACGGTGCTAAACTGGATTGACTGGGCGAGGTTGGTGCGTTCGCGGTTGTCTCACTGCCGTCGGTTGCCGCCGAATTCGCCACCGGGGCGCGCCCCCCCATGGCCCCCGCCGCCGGGTGCGGGAGGAGTTGTCATGTTCCGCTCGCTGCGACTCGTACCTGCGATCGCTCTCATGCTCGCGCTAAGTGTGGCGATGCAGCCCACCCAGGCGCAGGTCTGCCCGGACGACGCCATCTTCGCCCAGGGCCCCGCCGACCCGAACAGCGCCTGGATCGCCGCCGGCAGCGATGCCGGCGCCAGCGTGCTGCATTACGAGAACTTCCTGGTCACCGGCGGGCAGTCGATCTGCGACATCCACTGGTGGGGCCTGTTCGTCTACGCACCGTGGGAACCGTGCACTGAGACCAGCCTCCAATTCGCGATCACGTTCTACGCCGATTTCGACGGCACGCCCGGGACGCCCACCTGCACGTATTACGCCATCCCCACGGCGATCCCGACCGGGCAGTATTACAGCGACCAACCGCTGTGGTACTTCAGCGTAAACGCGCTCGCGCCCTGTTGCGACACCACCTACGGCTGGGTTTCGATCCAGGCCCTCGGCGACGATAGCTGCTGGTTCCACTGGATGAGCGCCAGCTCCGGAGACGGCCGGGCGTTCAAGTACGCAACGGGCGGCGATTCCGGCCCGGTGCAATACGACCTGAGCATTTGCCTCACGCCGGCGCCGCTCCCTGCGGGCGCGTGCTGCCTCGGGAGCCTCTGCGTGCCTTACACGCTGCAGGCCGATTGCACGCTCGCCGGCGGCACCTGGCAGGGCGCCAACACAACGTGCGAGCCGAACCCGTGCCCGCAGCCCAGCGGCGCCTGCTGTTTCATCGACTATTCGTGCAGCGATCTCACGGCGAGCGACTGCGCACGCTTTGAAGGTCAGTGGCTCGGCCCCGACACGACTTGTGCGCAGAATCCGTGTGGTTCGGCCTGTGCGGCATGGACCGAGGAAGACTACGGCGGCCCCGCCGCCGGCGTGGGCCATGCCATGGCGTACGACGCGGCGCGCGAGGCCGTCGTCCTGCTGGGCAACGAATTCGATGCCGAAACCTGGCTGTGGAGCGGCAGCGGGTGGGTGTCCGCCGCGCCTGCAACCAGTCCGCCCCCGCGCAGCGACCATGCGCTCGCGTATGACGCGGCGCGCGGCGTGGTCGTGCTCTTCGGAGGTTCGTACACCTTTGAGTACTGGCAGGTGCTCAACGACACGTGGACCTGGGACGGCACCACGTGGACGCCCCAGTCCCCCGTACACCAACCGCCGGCGCGCAGCGGCCACACGCTCGCCTACGACGCCGCGCGCGGCGTGACGGTGTTATTCGGGGGCCTGGATGGGCTGGGCGTCCCGCTGGGTGACACGTGGGAATGGGACGGCACGGACTGGACGCTGCGGGCGTCGTCCGGCCCCGGGCCGCGCTATCGCGCAGCCAGCGCCTATGACGCCGAGCGCGCCGTGGTCGTCCTGTTCGGCGGCGGCACGTTCGCGACGTCATACGCGCTCGGCGATACATGGGAATGGAACGGCGCGACCTGGAGCCAGCGCGCCACAAGCGGCCCGACGCCGCGCCTTGGACATGCGATGGTCTACGACCCCGGTCGCGCGGGGTGCGTCCTCTTCGGCGGCAGCGGCTCGGCGGAGATGATGAGTGACGAGACGTGGGTCTGGGACGGTGCGGCTTGGTCGCAGCTCTTCCCGGTGCTCCGGCCGACGCCCCGCGCCGGGCACGCGCTGGCGTTTGACGCCGCCCGCGCGGAGACCGTGCTGTTCGGCGGGTACAATTGCTACCCCAATGCCGACACATGGACGCTGGTCGTGGAGCCCGCGCCGCTGATCAGCCAGCAGCCGCAGAATGTGGCAGCCTGTGAAGGCGAGACGGCACGGTTCACGGTGGTCGCCGGGCGGGCCGACGCCCTCACGTACCGGTGGTACCGTGACGGTGCGCCGCTCAGCGACGGACAGCACGTCGAAGGCGCCACGACCGACACGCTGACGATTATCAGCTCCGCCGCGGCCGACGCCGGCAGTTACACCGTCAGGGTGGCCAACGCGTGTGCGGCGCGGACCAGCGCGCCGGCCACGTTGACCGTCGCGACGACAACCACCATCACCGCGCAGCCGCAGCCCGTGACCGTTGTCGCCGGCAACGTTGTCACGTTCACGGTCGCAGCCACCGGAACCGAACTGACGTACGCGTGGTTCAAGGGCGGCCAGCCGCTGGCGGACGGCGGCCGCATCAGCGGAGCGCGGACCGCCATGCTGACGGTCCACGCGGCGACGCCCGCGGATGCTGGCGCGTACACGGTGCGGGTCACTGGCGCGTGTGGCACGCAAACCAGCACGGCAGCGACCCTGACGGTTCTGCCCGACCGCGACGGCGACGGCATCCCCGACACCAGCGACAATTGCCCGGACGCGCTCAACCCCGACCAACGCGACTCCGACGGCGACGGTGTCGGCGACGTCTGCGACGGTTGCCCCGGCGACGCGAACAAGCTCGTGCCGGGCGCCTGTGGCTGCGGCACGCCGGACACGGATACTGACGGCGACGGCGTTCCGGATTGCGTGGACAACTGCCCCACGCAGGCCAACGCCGATCAGGCCGACAGCGACGGCGACGACATCGGCGACGTATGTGATGACGATCAGAGCGAGCGGCCCAAGCCTGAGCCGGCCGACTCGGCGTTCATCCGTGGCCTGATTGATTTCATCAGCGCGGACGAAGGCGACAGCGCCGACCGGGAGCACTTCCTGGACGTGCTGAGTGACATACTCCGGTCGCTGCCGGGGGCTGAGGATCCGAACGACGTGTCAGACGCCAACAGCCCGACGGATCAGTCCGGCCGTCCGGACGTGGCCGCCGCATTGTGTCCGACCACCAGCGCGCTCCTGTTCGGCCTTACGCTGGTCGGCTTGAGCCGCGTGCGCCGTCGCTGACGTACTGCCTGATCGAAAGCAAGCCACAAGAGGGGTGGTGCGCGCGTCCCGCCCGTCGCAGAAACGGGCAAGATCTCCATACCACCCATGTGAGCGCGATTCCGCGGCATTACGCCACGGCGCGCTGCCCCGCCAGAGCCACGAGCAAAAGCGCGTGAACCGCGCGCCGGTGGCCAGCTCGTGGATGTTCTGCTGGAGACGCAGGAGAAGATCAAAGCGGCCGTGCTGGAGAAGCAGCGGGCCGCGACCCCGAGAAAAAGGGATCAGAAACCTTCTTGCTCCTACGTTTCGCGCGACAAGAAGGTTCCTGACACCTTTAGCTGACCTTCTGATGCTCACAGGCGGCGCGCGTCAGTGCGAGCGGCGCAGCTTTGCACGCCGCGCGCGCTCCAGACGGTCCCGTTCCGCGTCGGTCAGGGCGCCAATTCCCTCGCGGCTGATCTTCGCGAGGATGTCATCGACATCCGGCTCATCCAGGGGCGGCTGGATGATCGCCGGCGGGATCGACGGCCGCACCACCTGGCGGACGCGACGCGGCCGTCGCGGCCCGCTCGACCAGCGCGCAGCAAGCGGCGCGCTGCCCGCGCCGGCCGCCGCCGCCAGCAGCCACGCTAGCGCGCCCTCGCGCGCGTCGGCGAACGCGAGCACGACGACGATTCCCGCGCAGATCGTGTAGATCGTCGCGACGCTCATGACGCGGCCCAGCAGCTGCACCAGGTCGTGCCGCAACTGCCGCCACGCCGTCAGGCACAGCGCCGCCAGCGCGCCGACCGGGTAGTCCAGCGGCGCCGTGGCCAGCGTCGGCAGGCCCCGCGCCACCGCGAAATACACGCCGCCGGCCACGAGATTGCCGGCCACGTAGAGCACGACGAGCCGCAGCAGGCCCATGCGCGGCTCCAGCCGTCCCGCCAGCGACCACAGCGCCAACACGACGAACGCCGCGCGCAGCACGTCCGCCGTCGCCAGCGGATGCAGCAGGATGCCCAGCGGATGCGCGGTTTCGCCGGACAGCGCGCACATGGCGACGATCGCCTCGCCGTTGCCGTGGCGCAGCATGAGCATCAGCACGAAAGCCGCCCCGTGGATGATCATCAGCGCGAGCGTGCCATTGGGCGGTCGGCGCAGTCCGCCGGTGGTCGAGACCGGCTCGCCGTACGACTCATCGGAATAATCACGCTCCTGCCAGCCCACGGCGACGCCCTGCACTGATTCCGTCCGGGGGCACGCACGCCCATGTCATATTGTATCGTGGGGAAATGGCGGTTCGGAACGGCCGGCAGCTCAGAGCGGATCCTCAGCCCGCGGCACGGGCGTGGCGTCGGCCGCCTCGGCATCATCAAAGATCACGGGGAACCCGCGCCGCCGCCCCGCCGCGCGGGCCTTCCGCCGATAGATCAGCATCAGGTTGCGAACGTAGATGAAGAGGCCCAGCGCCTGCGCCGTCATGAAGACGAGATCGGGCTTGAGCGCCGCGTACACGAAGGTCATCCCACCGCCGATCAGGCTCAGATACCAGAACGCGATCGGGATGTGGCTGCGGCCGCGGCGCTCCGACGCGAACCACTGCACCGCGAAGCGCAGGAAGAACACGAACTGCCCGGCGAAACCAAACAGCACCAGCGGATTCTGGAGTTCCTTGACGATCCACTGCCAGGTGATTTCCGCCAGCATGCGCGCCCTACTTGTTGCAGTAGTCGATGATCCGCGCAATCTCGCTGCGCAGGTCGCGCCGGTGCACGATCCGATCCACGAAGCCGTGCTCCAGCATGAACTCCGCCCGCTGAAAGCCCTCCGGCAACGTCGCCTTGATCGTGTTCGCGATCACGCGCGGCCCGGCGAAGCCGATCAGCGCGCCCGGCTCCGCCAGCGTCACGTCGCCCAGAAACGCGAAGCTCGCCGCCACGCCCGCCGTCGTCGGGTCCGTCATCACTACGATGTACAGCCCGCCGGCGTCATCGAACTTCGCCACCGCCGCCGACGTTTTCGCCATCTGCGCCAGCGAGACCATGCCCTCCATCATCCGCGCGCCGCCGCTGCACGTGACCATTAAGAGCGGCAGGCCCTCGTTCATGGCACGCTCGGCCGCCGCGGCGACCTTCTCGCCCACCACGGCGCCCATCGACCCCATGATGAAGTTCGGGTTCATCACGCCCATGATCAGCGGGCGGCCCTTGATGAACCCCTTGCCGACGACGATGGCCTCGGTCTCGCCCGTCTCCTGTTTCGTCTTCTCCAGGCGCTCCCGGTACGAGATGCGATCGGTGAACTCGAGCGGGTCGCTCGATTCCAGGTCTGGCAGAAACTCCTCAAACGTCCCCGGGTCGTTCAACTGCGCCAGGCGCGTCCGCGCGTCGATGCGGTAGTGGTAGTCGCATTCCGGACAGACGTGCAGCTCTTCCTCCAGAATCCGCCGGTACACCATCGCGCCGCAGCGGACGCAGCGGATCCAGAGCCCCTCCGGAACCTCGACATTGCGGCGGGGGGAATGCGTGCTCTCAGCCATGCTTGCTCCCGGGTTCGGTTGCCGTCCGGCGCGGCGTGCGCTGGGCGGGGGGGCATTCGTACTCGATCACGACCGGCTCGGTCGCACTGCGCGCGGCCTCGCAAAGCTCCGTGGCCGTGCCACCCCCCAGGGCAAACTTCGCCAGCGCGAAGCTGAACGGACGCATCACCACGCCGATCGCCTGCTTCCCATTCTTGCGCGCCTGCTTGCGGATGCACGCCGTCACGCGCTCCGCCGCCGTGGCCAGGCTCTCGCCGCCCGGCGGCTGCACATGCAGTGGCGACTCGCGCAGCTCGCGATGCGCCGACGCGAACCGCTTCTTGAGCTGGCCCTCGGTCAGGCCGGCCCACAGCCCGATGTCCACCTCGGCCAGCTCGGCCAGCTCCTTCGCCGGTACCGCCAGTTGCCGCGCGACCGCCGCGGCCGTCTCGGTCGCCAGCTCGTCCGGCCCGTGCAAGATGCGCTGCAGGCCCAGCGCGCCCAAACGCTGTGCCCACGACCCGCACTGCTCCCGCCCCGCCCCGGTCAGCGGCAACTCCACCCGCCCGAGCAGGCGGCCGGCGGCGTGCCATTCGGTCTCGCCGCACGGGATCAGCACCACTTTCATGCCTTCTGCTCCGCTTCGGCTTGCGCGCGCTGCGCCGCCCTCCGTAGCGTCTGCAGGGCTTGTCCCGGGTCGGCCGCTCCGAAAATCGCCGACCCGGCCACCAAGGTGTCGGCCCCCGCCGCGACCGCCAGGGCGGCGGTCTCGGCGTTGATGCCGCCGTCGACCTCGAGCCACTGGTCGTCATCCATCTGATCCGCGAGCACCTCGATCTTCTTCAGACAATCGGTGATGAACTGCTGCCCGCCGAAGCCGGGCCACACCGTCATCACCAGCACGATGTCCACGTCCGCCACGACGCCCAGCACGTCCTCCACCGGCGTGCCGGGGTTCAGCGACACCCCCACCTTCGCGCCCAGGTCGCGAATCTGCTTGATCAGCCCGCGCGGCTCCGGCACCGCCTCGATGTGAAAGGTGACGCTGCCGGCGCCGGCGTCCACGAACGCCTGCGCGTACTTGCCCGGGTCCGTGATCATCAGGTGCGTGTCGAGAAATAGGTCCGTATGCCGCGCGATCCCCGCCACCACCGGCACGCCCAGCGACAGGTTGGGCACCAGATGCCCGTCCATCACATCCAGGTGCAGGGCGTCCGCGCCCGCCGCCTCGACCAGCGCAATCTGGTCTGCCAACCGGCCAAAGTCGGCGTCCAGCACCGAGGGGGCAATCCGGATTAGCGGCTCGGTACTCATCGTTACCGCCTAGGCGTCGTCCAAGATGTCGATCGGCCCGAAGCGCTTGCCTTCCAGGAACTCCAGCGAGGCGCCGCCGCCGGTGCTGATGTGCGTCACCCGTTCCGCCAGCCCGGCCTGCTCCACCGCGGCCGCGCTGTCACCGCCGCCAATCACCGTCACCGCCCCGCGGTCGGTCGCCTCCGCGATCGCCCGCGCCAGCGCGTACGTGCCGGCCTCGAAGGGCTTCGTCTCGAACGCCCCCAGCGGTCCGTTCCACACGATGGTCTTCGCGTCGCGCACCAGTCGGCCAAATTCCTCCAGCGTCTTCGGCCCAACGTCCAACCCCATCAGGTCCGCCGGCAGCTCTCCGGCAATCGTCTGCGTCGGCACGCCGTCGCGCAGCTCAGTCGCGGCCACCGAGTCCACCGGCAGGTGCAGCTTGTTGCCCGCCTGTTGCAGCAGGCTCTTCGCGAGGTCGAGCTTGTCGCGCTCGCACAAACTCTTGCCGACCGCGCGGCCCTGTGCCGCCCAGAACGTGAACGTCATCGCCCCGCCGATCAGAATGTGATCCACCCGCTGCAGCAGGTTCTGAATGACGCCAATCTTGTCGCTCACCTTGGCGCCGCCCAGCACCGCCACGAACGGGCGCTTCGGCGATTGCAGCGCCTCGCCAAGGTACTGCAGTTCCTTCTCGACCAGGAACCCCAGCACGCGCGTGCCCTTCGGCAGCGCCGCCGGTACGTCGTACATGCTCACGTGCTTGCGATGGCAGGTGCCGAAAGCGTCGTTGACGTACATCTCGCCGTGGGCCGCGAGCGCCGCCGCAAACTCTTTCCGCAACGTGTCTTGCTGCGGCGTCAGTTTCTTGTCCGGGTTCTTCTTCGCCTCGTCAATGATGGTTTCGGCGGCGTGGAAGCGGACATTTTCCAGCAGGAGCACCTCGCCGTCCTTGAGCTTCTTCACGGCGTCCGTGGCCGGCGCCCCGATCGTGGCCGGCACGAACTGCACTGGCTTGGACAAGAGCTTGCTCATCCGCTCGGCGACCGGCTTGAGCGAGTACTTGGCGTCCTGCGCCGGGTCGCCCTTGGGCCGGCCGAGGTGGCTCATAACGATGGCCCTCCCGCCGTTGTTCAGAACGTGCTCCAGTGTTGGCAGGAACATCCGGATGCGACGGTCGTCCGTCACTTGCTGCTGCTTGTCCAGCGGCACATTCAGGTCGGCTCGGATGAGGACGCGCCGACCCCGCACATTCAGATCTCGAACCGATTTTTTCGCCATCGCCACACCTGCCTCGTTCAAGACGCGGCCCATCCGCGAGGACGGGCCGCAACAGCAACCGCAATATGATAATGCCGCCAAGTCCAGCGACAAGCGGAGCCCACGGCGCCGCCCATGCGCGCCGTGGGCTCCCGTCGTTGCGTCCGCGCTGGTGCGCGGCACGCACAAAACTACATCAGGCCATCCTTGGCCGCCATCAACTTGACCAGATCAACTACGCGGCACGAATAGCCGTACTCGTTGTCGTACCACGACACGAGCTTGAAGAACCGCGAATTCAGCTCGATGCTCGCCTTGGCATCATAAATGCTCGACAGCGGGCAGCCGATGAAGTCCGAGCTCACGACCTCTTCCTCCGTGTAGCCCATGATGCCCTTCATCTTGCCCTCGGACGCCGCCTTGATCGCCGCGTTGATCTTCTCCAGCGACGTCTCCTTCGAGGTCCGCACGGTCAGGTCCACGGCCGACACGTCCAGCGTGGGCACGCGGAACGCCATGCCGGTCAGCTTGCCCTTGAGTTCCGGGATGCAGAGCGTGACCGCTTTCGCGGCGCCGGTGCTCGACGGAATGATGTTGTAGCTGGCTGCGCGCCCGCCGCGCCAATCTTTCTTCGACGGCCCGTCGGCAGTCTTCTGCGTCGCGGTGATGCTGTGCACCGTCGTCATCAACGCCTCTTCGAGGCCGAAGTTGTCGTTCACGATCTTCGCCAGCGGGGCCAGGCAGTTTGTCGTGCAGCTCGCGTTCGAGACGATCGTGTCTGTCTTCGGGTTGTACTTCTCGTCGTTCACGCCCAGCACGAACGTCGGAATGTCCTTGTCCTTCGCGGGCGCCGATATCACCACGCGCTTCGCACCCGCAGTCAGGTGCTTCGACGCATCCGCCCGGGTCGTGAACAGGCCGGTCGATTCGATCACGTAGTCGGCTTTCAGGTCCTTCCATGGCAGCGCCGCAGGGTCCTTCTCCGCCAAGCAGCGAATCTCGCGCCCGTCGATCTTCAGCGCCGATTCCGTCGCCGCGACCGTGCCCGCGTAGCGCCCATGAACCGTGTCATAGCGGAACAGGTACGCCAGGTTGTCCGGCGGCACCAGGTCGTTCACGCCGACGAACTCGACGTTCTTGTCTTTCAGGCCGGCCCGCACCACCAGCCGTCCGATCCGCCCGAACCCGTTGATACCAATCCGAATCGCCATCCTGATGCTCCTTGAGCCTGATGCCGTTACTGCGCGGGGCGCCGGCGGCCAGCTCGCCGCCCGCAGAACCGCGTAGCTTCGGGCCGCCTGCTGTGCCTGTCAAGACACGGCCCTGGCGCGGCCGCGGCGCGGTTCCAACGCCGGCTAATCGACGCCGGATTACTCCGAATAATAGTCCGCCCGCGGAAACAGGTTCCACTCGCGCAATTCCCGCGCGACTCCGCCGGCGAAGGGCCGTAACGCCATCCATCCGAGACACGCGCCCCGCCGCCGCCGGCGTTACCTACCACGTCGGACGAAGCGCCTGTTCGAGCAGGATCTGGGCCGCTTCCGCGCTGCAACCCGGATGGCCTATCAAATCGAGATACGCCTGCACCACGGATACCACCACCGCCCCACCGATGGTCGTGCTGCCTTGAAAGACACCAACGTCGTACGGCCGCAGGAGCAGCACATTGGCGCCGCTGCGCACCCGCTCCAGCGCCAGCGCCTGCACGACCGGGTCCGGATCTCCATCGATGTACGCCGATACGTGCTGGCAGCTCACCCCGGTTGCCCGGCGGGCCGCGGCCGCAAGACCCGTCAGGGCGTAGCGCACTCCCGACGCCGCACACGCTTCCACGAGTGCCGCCTCCGTCGCACCCGTGTCACCCGCTGAGTGGTACGCCGTTATGGAGCTGCGTCGTAACGAATGCTGGTCGGCCCAAGCCTCGAGCAGCGCCTCCGCATTCGTAAGCCGCAGGCCGTCCGAAGTCCGCCGCAGCCACTCGCGGTCGGCCAAGCAGCGGGTCACATTGACCGCGTGCCCCAAGCTGACGCCCGCCTGCACGGCCAGGTCGGTCAGTCGCCAAGGCCGCCGCGGTTCGAGCAGACACGCGCGCAGCACCCGCGTGGCGCGCGGGCTGAACAGTGAGCGCTGCTCACGCCGCTGCGGCAGCGGGTTCGGCCGGCCCTCGCGGAGGATGCACACGTTGTCAAAACAGAGCCGCCCGTTGCCGGCCAGGTCCACGTACCCGACGTTGGCCGCCCGGCAGATGGCGGCGCCGGCGGGCGAGACGTATGGGGCGACGAACACCGGATAGGCCGTCGGAAACTCCTGTTGATACCGCAGCAACTGGTTCGTAGCGGCGCGTGCATGTCGCGGCTGTCCCGTCGTCCCTGACTCTACCACCAGAAGCCGCTCGACTCCGGGCAACGTGATGCGCAGCAGCGCCTCCGGCGCGACGGAACCGGCGGTGTGTGACCGTTTGGCGAGCGTCACGACCTGCACGGCCGGGACTTCCGACATCACGGCCAAGATGGCGTCGCGGACAGACGTAATCGACTGCAAATTACACCATTTGAATCTATTTCAGCTTATGCTGAAAATGACATAAAAATGAAAATACTCCAGAAAACCAATAATGTAAATGCTTTAGACGCTTTCCAGAAATAGCCGTGGCCACGCGAAGTCGGAGAAGATCCCACCCGTGTGGATGAAGACTACCGGCCGGTCGAAGCCGAACCGACGGCTGCGAATGCCGTCCAACAGAGCACAGAACGCCTTTCCCGTGTATACCGGATCTAGAACGATCGCCTCGGTGTGCGCCAGAAGCCGCAAGCCCTCGATCTCCGCCGGATATGGCACCGCGTAACCCTCTCCCACATACCCGTCGATGAACGCCAGCGCCCCCGCGTCGAACTGCACCGGCAGGTCGTACCGCGCGACCGCCTCCTGGCAGAGCTCCGTCGCCTTCGCGGTGTGCTCCGCGACGTTGTCGCTTACTGGAACCGCCCAGAGCCGCCACGAATCCAGCCGGTGCAGCATCCGGCCCAAGAGCAGCCCGGCGTACGTCGCGCCGGACGAGATCGCGACGAGGACGTCGCACTCGCCGATCCCCGCCGCCTGGAGCTGCTCGGCCAGCTCGCGCGCCGCGCGCAGGTAGCCCCAGCAGCCCAGCGGCTCCGACGACCCGGCCGGGGTGAACCGCGGCTTGCGACCGGCCGCTTTCAACTCGGCCAGCACGTCCGCGATGATCCGTTCGCGCTGGGCCGCGTACTCCGGGCGCGGGAACGAGCGCGTCTGCGCGCCAAACAACACATCCAGCAGGTGGTTGCCCTGCGGCAGCTCCGGCGCCGCTGGCCGAAACAGCAACACGGCCTGCATTCCTAGCCGCGCGCAGACCGCGGCGGTCGCGCGGCAGTGGTTGGACTGCGAGGTCCCCTCGGTCACCAGCGTGTCGCAGCCGCTCGCCAGCGCCTCGGCCGCGATGTATTCCAGCTTCCGCACCTTGTTGCCGGAGACCTCCAGCCCCGTGAGGTCATCGCGCTTTACCCAGACTTCCGCCCCGGCCAGCGCCGCGCCCAGGCGCTCCAGCCGCACCAGGGGCGTCGGGAGGTTGGCCAGCGGCACACGTTCCGGCTCAAACATCACGCGCACTCCGTCACCCGTCCCCGCACGGCGTACTGTACCACAAGCGACGCGCGCACTTCAGTCCTCCCAACTTGACGGCGCCCGCGGCGTATCGAGTACACTGCGCTGCGTTCGGGTCAGGTAATGAAGCGCGCCGCGCGGTCGCGCGTTCACTCGCTTTAGGAGATACGCCGTGCGCCCTCATGCTCACCAAACGAAACACATGCCGCGAGAAGCTTGCGTGTTGCGCCGCGTCGCCTTCGTGCTCTGCCTTGGCGTTGGCTCTGGCTGTGCGACGACTTCCGCGCCGCCGGCCGGCGAGCTCACCGTCCGCGACGCCATTGAGCATTACAGCGCGCAGCGCGCGGACGCCGTGGCCCAATCTGCCGCGCGCGGTGCCGTGCAGCTTGTGCTGCACGCCGGCGGCGGCCGAGAAGGTCTGCTGGACTCGCCCGCGCCGCTCAACCTCGCGTGGCATGGCACACCAACTTCCGGCA
Source organism: Phycisphaerae bacterium (assembly GCA_017999985.1). Classification (NCBI taxonomy): domain Bacteria; kingdom Pseudomonadati; phylum Planctomycetota; class Phycisphaerae; species Phycisphaerae bacterium. Next base: position 779,280 of record JAGNKU010000001.1, read on the forward strand.
GCAAGCCCTTCCTGCTGGGCACGTTCACTGAGCAGGATGCGTCCGCCGCCCAAGCAGCGCCAGCCGCCGCCAGCGGCGTCGCGCTCCCCCCGGAGGGCTACTGGCGCCGGGATGCCTGGCACCAAGCCAGCGACGAGTTCGTCGCCCTCGCCACCCACGACTTCTGGAAGGGCTTCAAAACCAGCTTCTGGGACCTCGAGAATGCCCTCGTCCTCACCGCCACCATGGGCGCCAGCGTCACGATTCGCGAGACCGGGGTGGATGACACCATCCGCAATCGCACGCATGGCAGCCACGCGCTCGGTGACCTGGACGAGACCATCCAAATCCTCGGCCACCCCGGCACGCACTTCGCCGGCACCGGGGTGCTCTGGCTCACCAGCGCGCTAACCCAGGACGTGCGCGAGCACGAGGTCGCCAAGGCCCTCACCCAGGCCCTGGCCGTCAACGGTGTGAGCACGCTGATCCTGAAGGGTGCGACCAACACACGCACGCCCGACGGCGAGCATTTCGGCTGGCCCAGCGGCCACGCATCGAGCGCGTTCACCGCCGCCGCCGTCCTCAACGAGTTCTACGGCCCCTGGGTCGGCGTGCCGTCGCTCGCGCTCGCCGGCCTCGTCGGGTTTCAGCGCCTCGACTCGCGCGTCCACGACTTCTCCGACGTGGTCTTCGGCAGCATGATGGGCTACATCATCGGCACGTCCATCGCCCGCGGCGAGAAGGCGCAGTTTCCTGAGATCTTCGGCATGCAGGTGATCCCGTACGTTGACCCGGAAACCGGTGCGTCGGGCCTTGCCCTGCTGAAGCAGTGGTGAGCCGTCCGGGCCAGCGCCCCCGAACTCTCCGCCGCGTATAATCCCGCCACCGCCGTGGAGGACCGCGCGCCATGCCGTTGGGCTGGGAAGGTCGGAAGATCCGCCTGGTGCCGCTCGAGCACGAGCTGCACTTCGACAATTGCGTCCGCTGGCTCAACGACCCAGTGGTCACCGCCTGGACGCTCATTGGCGACTACCCGCTCACGCGCGTTGCCGAGGGAGACTTCTTCGACCGCGTCGCCCGCCAGAGCGACACCGACATCGTGTTCGCCATCGAGCTGCTCGCCGAGGAGCGCGAACACATCGGCGTCTGTGGGCTGCACAACGTCAACTATCGCCACGGCACCGGCGTGCTCGGGATCATCATCGGCCGACCACAGCTCTGGGGACGCGGACTCGGCTCCGATGCCATCGCGGTGATGACGCGCTATGCTTTTGACGTTGCCGGTCTGCGCCTCATTCTCTCCGAGGCCCTCGCCGAGAACGTGGCGTCAATCCGCGCACAGCTCAAATGCGGCTATCAACAGTTGGGCTGCATCCCGCAGCGCTACTGGAAGCGCGGCGCGTTCCGCGACGCCATTCAGTTCTGTCTGACGCGCGACGACTGGTCCCGCAGCCAAGCGCCCGCCGCCGCGGGAGCCTCCCATGCCTGACCTGCCGCGCCTGTTGTCCGACTTCGAACCGCTGCCCGGCCTGATCAAGGCCGACTACGCCGACTTTGTTGTTGAGGAGATCCCGCTCTACCCGGCTGACGGGACGGGGACACACACGTATTTTCTGCTGGAAAAGACCGGCATTTCCACGTCGCAGGCCATCCACGACCTGGCCCGCGCGCTCAACGTTCGCCGCCACGAGATCGGCTTTGCCGGCCAGAAGGACTCCCGAGCGGTCACGCGGCAGTGGATGTCCATCGAGCATACGCCGCCGGAGCGCCTGACCGCGCTCGCCATCCCGCGCCTGCGCATCCTTGAGACCACGCGCCATGGCAACAAGCTCCGGCTCGGCCACCTGAAGGGCAACGCCTTCACCATCCGTGTGCGCCAGACCGAACCCCAGCGCCTGGCCCAGCTCCAGGATGCCCTGGCGCGCCTCGTCCGGGTTGGCGTGCCCAACTACTTTGGCACGCAGCGCTTCGGCTATCGCGGCGACACGTGGGCGGTCGGCCGCGCGATCGTGCGGCGCGACCTGCAGGGTGCGCTGGACCTCATCCTGGGCCGCCCGACCGAACACGACGTGGACGCCACGCGGCGGGCACGCGAACTGTACGACCGCGGAGAATACTTACAGGCCGCTCGGGCGTGGCCGGCGCTGTTCCATACTGAGCGCCGGGCGCTGAAGGCGCTTGCCCAAGCCGGCGGCAAGCACCGGCGTGGCTTCGCCGCGATTGACCGGACCATGCGCACGTTCTATGTGTCGGCCTACCAGTCACACCTGTTCAACCAGGTCGTGGCCGCGCGATTGCCCACCGGCCTGGGGCAGCTCTGGCCTGGCGATCTCGCCTGGTTGCACGCCTCCGGCGCAGTGTTCCGCGTGGAGGACGTGGCCCTCGAGCAGCCGCGCGCCGACGCGGGCGACATCAGCCCGACGGGACCGCTCTTCGGCTACCGCATGACCGAGCCCTGCGGCCGCCCGGGCGAGCTGGAGGCCGCGCTGCTGGCCGGCGAAGGTCTTTCACGGGATGCCTTCCATGCTGGACCGCTGCGGATCAGTGGGGGTCGCCGGCCGTTGCGCTTTCGCCCGGAAGGTGCTCAGGTCTCGCTTGGCGCCGATGAGCGCGGCCCCTATCTTGAACTGCGGTTCGTGCTGCCACGCGGGTGTTATGCAACGGCGCTGCTGCGCGAGCTGTTCAGTGCGGCGCCCCCAGAGGCGTCCGATCCCGGGAACGCGGAAACGGAGGCCCTCGCGCCATAGCGGGAGCGCTGGGCGCGCGGGTGGGCGAGCTTTGCATGCCGAACGAGCCGGCTTTCGATTGGGGCCGTCTGCTTGATACGGTGCGGGATGATGAGCCCGACCTGTACCGGTCGTGGTTTGCCACGCTGCGCGCCACGCCGCCCGAGCGCGGCGAACTGGAGATCCAGGCGGACGACCCTTCGCAGGCTCACTATCTTGAGGACAAATGCCGCGACGCCTTCGTCAACGCGGCCATGAAGACGAGCGGCTACATGCTCGCGGTGCGCTTTGTCTGCCGCCAGGTGCCGCCGTCCGGCACCCTGACCGGCGCCCCGGCAGCCCTGACCCGTATCCGGCTCAGTGCTGACTACACGTTTGACCAGTTCGTCGTCGGCCCGTCGAATCGGCTGGCGCACGCCGCCTGCGGAGCCGTCTGCAACCAACTCGGCACGCTCTACAACCCACTTTTCGTTCACGGCGCTTCCGGGCTCGGCAAGACGCACCTCCTGCAGGCGACCTGTGGCGAGGTCCTGCAGCGCAACGGGAACCTCCAGGTGCTGTACGTAACCTGCGAGACGTTCGTCAATGACTTTGTGCAGGCAATCGCATCGGGGAAGCTCCAGCAGTTCCGCGAGGCTGCCCGGCGGGCCGACCTCCTCGCGATCGATGACATCCAATTCCTCGCGAACCGCGAATCCAGCCAGGAAGAACTGTTCCATACGTTCAACGTCCTTTACCAGAGCGGCAAGCAAATCGTCCTGTCAGCTGACTCGGCCCCCGCAGAGATCCCGACGCTCGAAGACCGGCTGATGAGCCGCTTCAACTGGGGCCTCGTTGTCCAGATCGACCCACCCAACCGCGAGACCCGCCAGGCGATTCTGCACAAGAAGGCCCGCCTGCGCGGCGTCGAAATCCCTGACGAGGTAATCGACGTCATTGCTGAACACGTCCAAGCCAACATCCGCCTGCTCGAGGGCGCGCTCACGAAGCTCATTACCAGCACTCAGCTCGGCGGGAAGCCGCTGAACGTCGAGACCGCGCGCGAGGTGCTGTCCAGCTACGGCGGCCGGGAGCAGCGCCCGCTCCGCGTCAGCGAAATTCTCGAAGCCGTGTCCAGCCATTTCGGCATCCGCCTCCAGGACCTCCTCGGCCGCAAGCGCACACGCTCCATCAGCCAGCCGCGCCAGATCGCCATGTACCTGGCCCGCAAGCTGACGCCCCTGAGCCTTGAAGAGATCGGCATGCAGTTCGGTGGTCGCGATCACTCGACCGTCCTGCACGCAGAGCGCTCGATCGAAAACACGCGCGGCACCGACCGTGAACTGGCCACGGCCCTGTCACAACTGACCGGCCGTCTCCTGTCGCGCGGCTGACGAATGCTGCCCACCACGCACCGCGGCACCGTCGGCGACCCTCACGCAGCGCCCTGACTGTGCGGCCTGTCAGCCACCGCGACGCCACATTGCCAGCTCCCCGCACAGCCGTCCGTCGCGCAAAATGCGTCGGAACAATAACTTGCGCGTCACAATCGACCCAAGTGACAGATTTCACACAGCAGGAGATGAGGAAGATGAAGTACCTTCCTTTAACCACCGTAATAACCCTGTCCCGGTCGCGTTGTCGCGCGGCCTACCCCGGCCTCCTTGGCCCGTGCAAAACTCCTCGATCTGCGCAACGCCTAGTAGCGGATGGCGCTTGGTTGGGTTAAATATAGGGGTGCGGCACATGCCTGGGGCTGACAGCTACAGCGCCCGGACTGGAAGCCGTGGTCCGCGTGGGCCCCGTGGCGCAAATGGATAGCGGGATTGCGATTATGAAGACTCGATTGCCACGCCAGGAGTTCCTCGACGCACTCGGCGCCATCGCGGCCGTCGCAAGTGGTCGCACGACCAAACCGATCTTCGGCTGCGTCAAGGTTGTGACCGAGGCGGAGTCCATTGCACTGAGCGCCACCGATGGAGAGGTGGCCCTGCGCCTGGGTGTCGGGAGCTTCGCCGTTGAGGAGCCCGGCGAGGCGGTGGTGGCCGCTGACCGGCTGCTTGGGATCGTGCGCGAGATGCCTGACGCCGAGATCCAGCTTGACGTGGATGAACGCTATTGTGTGGTGCGCGGCGCCGGCAGCGAGTTCAAGATCTTTGTGCAGCCGCCAGCGGATTTCCCGGCGATCCCGACGTTCGAGGACGAGCCGGACTTGGTGATTGACGGCGGGCTATTGTGGCGGATGATCGGGTTGACGATCTATGCCGCGGCGCGCGAGACAAGCCGTTACGCGATCAATGGCGTGCTGTGGGAGAAGCATGGGAAGCGGTTGTATCTCGTGGCCACGGACGGGCGGCGGCTGGCGCGGGCCGGCGGGGGTATCCTGGAATCCGCGAGCGGCGATTTTGAAGCGATCGTCCCGGCGAAGGCGCTGAACGTCTTTGAGCGCGTCTTCGCGCCGGGCCGCGAGCAGCGCGACTGGGCCGTAGATATCAAGGTGACGCCGAACCAGCTCTTGCTGCGCAGTGGCGAGCGGGTGTTGTCGACCGTGCTGGTAGAGGGCAACTTCCCGAAGTATCAGGACGTGATCCCGCGGGAGAGCAGCAAGGTGGCACACGTCGACCGCGCCGAGTTGCACGGGGCAGTCAAGCGCGCCGCGCTGCTGACCAGCGATGAGGCCCGGGCCGTGAAGATGACCTTCGACGGCGACCGGTTGACGATCACCGCGCAGTCACCCGAGCAGGGTGAGGCGCGCGTCGAACTCCCCATGGAGCTGGAGGGCGAGCGCGTCGAGATCGCGTTCAACCCGGCGTTCGTCAATGATGCGCTCAAAGCGCTGACCTGCGACCGCGTGCGCATTGAGTTACAGGACGGTTTTCGGCCTGGGATTCTCTGCGGCGAGGACAAGAATGAGTTCCTGTACGTGGTCATGCCTGTTTCCCTGTGACGGGCCGGGGAGCGTGCTGAGGCTGCCGTCGTGAACGTGGAGCAATACGAGGCGCTGCGGGCCAATCGCTATCGCCGGTGCCCGCGGAAGCTGAGCGAGCTGCCGCCGCGCGGGCCGCGGCGTGTGCGGCCGGCGGGGCTCACGCCGCTGGGCCACGTTGTCGCCGAGGCCGCCGAGCTGCTGCGCCGGCGCGAGGTCACGGAGGCGGCTTGGCTGCGGGTGGTTCCCGCGGCGTGGTCGCCGGCGACGCGGGTGCTGGGCTTGGCGTCCGCCAGGCGCGATACGGCGACGATCGCCGTCAGCAGCTCAAGCCTGCTCTTTGAGCTCCGTCGGCGGCAAGCGCGCCTGGAACGGGACTTGGCCCGCCTGGCACCGGGGATTCGGCACCTGCAGTTTGTGCTGGATGGCGGCAGCGCACCGGAGAGCGCAGGTTAGCTAGGGCGCGGGGCAAGGGCGGAGAGTGAAGTGACCGACATGCAACCGACATCCGCATACGATGAGAGCAAGGTGCAGGTGCTCGAGGGCACCGAGCACGTTCGCAAGCGGCCTGCCATGTACATCGGCGACACCGGCCTCCGCGGCCTGCACCACCTGGTGTACGAGGTGGTCGACAACTCGATTGACGAAGCGATGGCGGGGGCGTGCCAGAATATCGAAGTCTGTATTTACACCGACGGCAGCGTCAGCGTCGAGGACGACGGCCGGGGCTTTCCGGTTGGCATCAAGGAAGGCTACAACATGTCGGCGCTCGAGCTCTGCCTGACGCGGCTCGGCGCCGGGGCGAAGTTCGACCGTGATTCGTACAAGGTTTCCGGCGGCCTGCACGGTGTCGGCGTCAGCGTCGTCAACGCGCTTTCCGAGTGGCTCCAGGCCCGCACGCAGCGCGATGGCAAAACTTGGACCATGACGTTCGAACGCGGCAAGACCGCCAGCCCGCTGGAGTGTGCGGGTCCCGCCGAACACACCGGCACGCTCATCCGCTTCAAGCCGGATGCCGACGTGTTCCGCGAGGTCGACTTTCATTACGACATACTGGCCAAGCGGCTGCGCGAGCTGGCCTACCTGAATTCGGGCCTCACGATCACGATCCGCGACGAGCGCGATGGCACCGTCGAGACCTACCGGTTTGACCACGGGATCCGGCAGTTCGTCGAGCATCTCAACGAGGGCCGCGTCCCGCTCCATGCGCCGGTCTACTTCCGGCGCGAAGACCCCGCCCAGCGCCTGATTGCCGAGGTGGCGCTGCAATACACCGACAAGTACAACGAGACCATGCTCTCGTTCGCCAACAACATCAACACCGTCGAGGGCGGCACGCATCTGTCCGGGTTTCGCACCGCGCTGACGCGCACGCTGAACGCCTACGCCCGCAAGAACAGCCTGTTGAAGGCCAGCGACCCGACGCCGGGCGGCGAGGATGCGCGCGAGGGCCTGACCGCGATCGTCTCCGTGAAGGTCCCCGAGCCGCAGTTCGAGGGGCAAACCAAGACCAAGCTCGGCAACAGCGAGGTCGGCACCTTCGTCGAGACGACGGTCAACGAGATGCTCGGGAACTTCCTCGAGGAGCACCCCGCCGAAGCCAAGCGCATCGTCGGCAAGGCCGTCCAGGCCGCCGTCGCGCGCGAGGCGGCCCGCAAGGCGCGCGAGACGGCGCGCAAGAGCGCCTTGGCCGGCGCCGGCCTGTCACGCAAGCTCGTCGATTGCTCCAGCCGCGACGTCGGCTCGACCGAGTTGTTCATCGTCGAGGGCGATTCGGCCGCCGGCTCGGCCAAGGGCTATCGCGACGCCAAGACGCAGGCGATCCTGCCGATCCGCGGCAAGATCCTCAACGTCGAGAAGGCCCGCCTCCACAAGGTCCTCAACAGCGAGGAAATCCTGGAGATCATCAAGGCCGTCGGCACCGGCATCGGCGAGGAGGAGTTCGACGCCACGAAGCTCCGCTACGGCCGCATCATCCTCATGACCGACGCGGACGTCGACGGCTCACACATCCGCACGCTGTTGCTGACGTTCTTCTTCCGGCACCTGCGCGCCCTGATCGACAACGGCGTGATCTACATTGCGCAGCCGCCGCTCTACCAGCTCGCCAAGGGCAAGACGCGCCACTACCTCCTCGACGACGCCGCGCTCAATGAGCGGCTCAATCAGCTCGGCCACGAACGCATCACGCTTGAAATTCGCCGGCCCGGCGCGCCCCCGCGCCGCCTGCAGGGCGACGAGCTGCGAGCCCTGCAGCGCCTGGTGGAAGACATCGATCGCCAGGCGCGGATCCTCGCCCGGCGGGGCATTGTCTTTCGCACCTTCGTCGCGCGCCGCGCCGCCGACGGCCGGCTGCCGCTGCTCCGCGCCCAGACCGACGAGGAGGAAACCTATTTCTTCGACGAGGGCGAGTTCAACGCCTATCGCGCCGCGGCGACCGCGCGCGGCAAGACCGTCCTGCGCAGCGAGCTCGCCGAGGCCCAGCAGCTCCAGCGCTGCTTCGCCCGGCTCGCCGATTTCGGCTGCAGTGTCGACGACCTGTTCCTCCGCCGCGAAGAGCTCGTCACCGGCGAGCTCAGCGCGGCCACGTTCGTCCTACTCACCACCCAGGGCGATGTCCGCGAGCTCGAGAACCTCGCCGAGTTCCCCGCCGGCGTCCGCGCCATCGGCACGCGCGGCTGGGAAATCAAGCGCTTCAAGGGCCTCGGCGAGATGAACAAGGAAGAGCTCTGGGAAACCACGATGGACCCGGCCAATCGCGTGTTGCGCAAGGTGATCGTCGGCGAAACCGACGACGACCCCGAGCAGACCGACATCGACGCCGTCGAGGCCGATCGCATGTTCAGCATCCTGATGGGCGAGGACGTCGACGCCCGCCGGCAATTTATCGAGCAGAATGCGATCCATGTGAAGAACCTGGACGTCTAGGCGCCGCGGCCGGCGCCGGCGCATCGAGGCACGTTTATCCCAAGCCGATATAATCCGAGGTGCTGGGCCGGCGCCGTCGGCCCGATAACAGCGGACCCGCGTGGCGGACTCCTGTGCGCGAAAGCCCGATCGTCTTCGAAGGCCGTAGGTTCCGCGTCGAACGCCGCGCGTACGCCGTGCGCGGCACACCCCACCACTACGACATCATCGTGCACCCCGGCGCCGCGGTAATTCTGCCGGTGCTCGACGACGGCCGGCTGGTGCTCATCCGCAACTATCGCGTGGCCGTCGGCGAAGAGCTGATCGAGCTGCCCGCCGGCACGCTCGAGCCCGGCGAGGCGCCCGCCACTTGCGTAGTCCGTGAGCTGGCCGAGGAAACCGGCTACCGGGCTGGCCAGGTCACGCCGCTGGTCAGCTTCTACTCGTCGCCCGGAATTCTCACGGAGCGCATGCACACGTTCGTGGCCACGCAGCTCACGCCGGGCCCGATGGAACTCGACGCCGGCGAGGAGATCGAGGTCACGACGCTGACGCTGGCGGAGGCCTTGTCCGCGGTGCGCGCCGGCCGGATTACGGATGGCAAGACGATCCTCGCGCTGCTGTACTATGAGCGTTTTGCGTGTGAACGGGGGCGCGCCCGATGAACTTCCTCAACGGGTCATTCAGGATCGCGCGCCTGTTCGACATCACCATCCGGGTACACGTGCTGTTCGTCGTGTGGATTGCGTACCGGCTGTTCACCGAGCGCGCCGACGTGGCGGGTGAAGCGCTCTTCCTCGGCATGTTGTTCGGCATCGTGCTCCTGCACGAATTCGGGCACTGCTTCGGCGCGCGGATGGTCGGCGGCTACGCCGAGAACATCCTGATGTGGCCGCTGGGCGGGCTGGCTTACGCCCACGCGCCGATGCGCCCCTGGCCGCAGTTCGTCACCGTCGCCGCCGGGCCCGCCGTCAACGTCATTTTCTGCCTGCTTAGTGCGGCAGCCATCTTCGCGGTGAGCGGCGGGCGGGTGCTGCCTTCGGTGAATCCGCTCTCGTCGCAACCGTTCCTGTTCGGGACCGGGCCACTGGTTCTGCCGGAGTGGATCGGGTACCTGTACATGTTCTACCGGGTCAATCTGTTCCTGCTGGCGTTCAACCTGCTGCCGATTTTTCCGTTCGATGGCGGGCAGCTTTTCCACGCGATCATCTGGCCGTTCGTGGGCCTGCAGCGGGCCAGCCTGATCGCCTGCCAGGTGGGCCTGGTCGGCTGCATCGTGCTGGGCCTGCTCGGCCTGCGACTCGAGAGCGGCGGCATGCTGATCTTCATCGCCATCTTCGGTGGCATGACCTGTTGGCAGCGGCTCCAGGCGGCGCGCTACGGCCTGCTGGTTGAGGATCCAAGCTACACGCGCTATGACGCCGGCGGAGCGCGCGCCGGCTTCTGGGCGCGTATCTTCCGAACGAAAAGCCGCGCGCGGCCGGCTGCGCGGCCGATCGAGTTTCCCAATCCCAACCCCGGTGGCTGGGAGGCCCGCGAAGCGGACCGGCGCGCGACCGAGGCGGAGCTCGATCGCCTGCTCAAGAAGGTGTCCGCGCAAGGGATCCACAGCCTCAGCTACGTCGAGCGGCAAACACTCGAACGCATCACCCGCGAGCGTCAGCGCGAAGAGCGCGAATTCCAGCGCGACACGCGCGTGTAGGTGACCGCAAACGGGGATTTCACCACAGAGACACCGGGGACACAGAGGCGCACAGAGACAGCGACGACTCGTCCGCGCCTGCGGGGCACAACATGGGCGGATCGCGGGCGGCTCCTATCGCAGCGTCTTTGTCGGCGTGGTCGCGTCGATGTAGATCAGCGCGTCGAACGCCCTCGGCAGCGCGAGCGGGAAGAACTGCTCGTCCATCGCCAGCGCGCCAATTGAGCGGAACTTCACCGGGCGCGTCAGCCAGGCGGCGGCGGGATCGTCCGCTTTCGCCTGACGCAGGTCCAGGATGAAACGCGGCACGCCGAGCGCGTGAAAGGCGTATTCCGCGCAGCCCGGTGTCGCCGCCTGCAGCTCGTTGTCCGACGAGAGGCCCTCCCCCTTCGTGATCGCCGTGTAGCGGCCAGTGTTCGCGGCGAAGCCGAGCACCACGTACTTGTCGCCGTACCATTCGCGCAGGCTCGCCCCCATCGGGCCCAACCCGAACCCCGGCCGGTCCGCGGACACGTGCCCGTTGTGCGCCCACAGCACGATCTTTGCGTCCGGCGGTGCCTGCTCGAGGATCCAGCGCACGTTGCGGGCCATGCTCAGGTCGCGCGGCACCTCGTTGCCGAACATCTCGTAGCACTGCTGCACGACGCGCGCATTCTGCCGCGCCCAGGCGAACTCCTTTGCTGACGAAGCGGCCTCGTAGTCCGCACGGTGCTCGTCGAGATGCTCCACGATCGCGCGGCACAGCTTCGCCGCCCCCTTCGCGTCGATTTGCGACCCCTTTTCCTGCGACGCGTACGTTATCTTGAGGCTGCACCGGCCGGATTTTGCCGTCTCGCCGTCCACTTCGACCCGGTAGCCATCGCCGCCGGTCATAAAGCCGGCGAGCTTGCCGCTCTCGAAGTCGAAATCCGCCGGCGCGCCGGCCGCGTACGGCTCCCCGTTGAGCTCGACGCGCAGCTCGTCAAACCAGGCGCTGCCATCGCCCGTGAGAATGGCACCAAAGTTGATGTTCCTCGCATCGGCGGCGACCGGCAGCTCGATCTCGTAGCGCTGCCAGTCCGCCGTGCCGGTGGCGCCGCGCCCGTTCATGTTGTCGAACGCCAGCACCCCAGACTCGCCGTCCACGCGCCACCACAACCCCGCCCAGCCGCGCGTGATGCCTTGTGTCTTGATGTAGCCGCTGTACTGCACGCGCTTCCCCGCTGCCGCCGCGACCGGGAATGACCCCGTCGCCACGCCGAACCCGGTCGCGCCGCCGGCGGGCCCGGACTTCTTCGCGTCAGCGTACGCGGTGGTCACGGACGGCGCGTATGCCGGCTCGACACGCGCGACGTACTCGCGCGCGATCTGCATGGCGAGGTCCGGCGTCTGCATGTCGAAGCCGGTGAACTCGATGCGGCCCCTGCCAGACTCGTTGAACGCGCGCATCCACAGGATCAGGTCCAGCACCTCCTGCGTGTTCCACGTCCAGAAGTACATGCCGGCGAGCAGCTGGCGGGGCTCGCCCTGGCCGGTGCGGACGAAGTCGTTAACGCGGTACGCCTCCGGCATGTTGGCTTCGATGGCGAAGATGGTGAAGGCGAGCTCGGTGGCTAGGTACTCGACGAGCCTGTGCTTCATCTGAAAGAACTCGCGCGTGCCGTGCGTGCCTTCGCCGAGCGCGACGATGCGGGCGGGGCCGATCAGGTCCTTCAGCGGGCGCAGGTCGTCGAAGCCCGTACCGGCGTTTACCGATTTGACCTCGATCACGTGGGCTTTGAGCCAGGCGAGTTCCTCGGTGGAAGGTTCCTGCGCCGCCGCGCGCGCGCAAAGGCTGAGTGCGGCGAGCAGCACGGCGACAAGCGCCGCGCGTGAAACTCCCCTCCCGCTCAGGGAGGGGGTAGAGGGAGGGTTGGACTTACGCGATTTCGACGGCCATTCTGCCGCCTCGCAGGAAGAGAGCGAAATCTCGCCGCCGTCGCCGTGCGTCCCGTTCATGTTGACCTCCTTCGTGCCAGCCCAGCGCGGTGCATGATACTCGTTCTCGTCGCCGCGCCCTGCGCTCATTCAACGCATGGGCCGCCCCGTCGCACCAGCAAGGAGGCCAGGAACGCCGCTCCCACTAGACGGCAAGAATTCCTGACGCGTTCCCAGCGGGCGCACTTGGTCCGCCGCCAATGGAGGTTTTCCGAAACCCGCTGGCTCGCGCTCGGGGCTCTGATCTGACGACCCTGCCCGGTATACTGGCACCGATGGACGACAACGCACTTAACCAAGCCGCGCGACTGCTAATCACGGCGAAATCCGTGTGCGTCTCCACCGGCGCGGGCATGTCGGTCGAGTCCGGCCTCGACACGTTTCGCGGCGAGGACGGCCTGTGGTCGAAAGTGAACATCGAAGACATGGCCACGCCCGACGCCTTCCGCCGCGACCCGGTGAAGGTCTGGGCCTGGTATCGCTGGCGGCGCCAGAAGCTGGCCGAGATCGAGCCGCACGACGGGCATCGCGTGCTGGCCGAGTGGGAGCAGGAGATCCCAGACTTCACGCTGGTCACGCAGAACATCGACGGGCTGCACCACCGCGCCGGCTCGAAGAACGTCATCGAGCTGCACGGCCGGCTGGACGTGGCCCGCTGCACCTATTGCGACTACACCGTCCAAACGCTCGATGACCTCGGCGAAGACCCCTACTGCCCGCTGTGCCACAAGCGGCTCCGCCCCGGCGTCGTGTGGTTCAACGAGGCCCTGCCGACAGGGGCGATCGAGCTGGCGTTCGCCGCCGCCCAGCGGTGCGACGTGTTTTTGGTCATCGGGACCAGCGGGGTGGTCCAGCCGGCGGCGTCGCTCGCGGACGCGGCGAAGGCGTACGGCGCCCGCGTCATCGAAGTGAACCCGAACCCGAGCGAGCTTTCCTACCTGGCGGACGTATGCGTGCGGGCTGGCTGCCGGGCGGCACTGACCGGGATCGATGCCGCATGGCGTCGGATCGCGTCGTGAGCGCTCCCAACTTGCGGATATTATTATCCGTGATCGGTCTCGTGGCAAGCGCGCACGCCGCCGCGTGTCTCGCGTAATTAGTGCTTTTACAAGCGGTTAACAACCTGTTTGTTGTTATAGTCCGGTCCTGGAAAAATTGACCCGGGGAAGTTCATAGGTTATACTAACAGGATTCAAGTGGACGTGACCCTGACGGCGGGCGGGTCGCTGAGCGGTCGATGGTCGGGTAGCGACACACGGTTCCGCCGATTAGTCGCGCGTAAATGGATAACTCCTTAAAAGACAGAGTCTTGGAGACTGTCGACATCGTCGAGGTCGTCGGCGAGCGCGTTGCGCTGACGCGGAAGGGAAAGGACTACATCGGTCTGTGTCCCTTTCACCCGGATCACAAGCCGTCCTTCGCGGTCAGCCCCACAAAACGCATTTTCAAATGCTGGTCGTGCGGCGCCGGTGGGGATGTCATCCGCTTTGTGGAGAAGTTTGAGCGCATTGATTTTCGCACCGCGCTCGCGCAGCTGGCGCGCCGCGCGGGGATTGAACTGCGTTCCACGCCCGAGGATCGACAGGCGGCCCAAATCCGCGGCGAGTTGCTGGCCGCGATCGCTTGGGCCCGGGATCATTTTCGCCGCGCACTCGGGGCGCCCGGAGCCGGGCAGCGGGCGCGCGAGTACGCGCTCAGCCGCGGCCTGACCGAGGCGACGATCGAACGTTTCGGAATCGGCTACGCCGCCGATTCATGGGACGACCTGGTCACGAGCGCCCGCCGCGCGGGCCTCCGACCCGAGATTATCTCCCAGGCGGGATTGACCGCAACTAACGAAAGCGGAAGAACTTACGACCGTTTTCGCCATCGGCTCATCTTCCCGATCGCCGACGCAGCGGGCCGGCCGATCGCCTTCGGCGGACGGGCGCTCGATGACGATCCCGCGAAGTATCTGAATTCACCGGAGTCGCCACTGTTCAGCAAGTCGCGCGTGCTCTACGGGCTCGACCTGGCTCGCCGGGCGATTCAGAAGCAGGATGCGGCGATCATTGTTGAAGGCTACATGGATGCGGTGTTGCTGGCGCAGCACGGCTTCGAGAACGTCGTGGCCACGCTCGGCACGGCGATGACCGAAGCCCATGCGAAATTGCTGCGGCCACTAGCAGGAACGCTCTATCTGTGCTTCGACAGTGATGACGCCGGCGTGCGTGCGGCCAACCGCGCGGTCGAGGTCTCCGTCCTGACGAAGACGCAGGTGCGGGTGGTGGTGCTCGACGGATTCAAGGACCCCGCCGATTGTCTCGTTGCGCAAGGTGCGGAGGGCTTTGCGGCGCAGTTGAAGCGCTCCGTGGATGCGCTAGAATTCAAGTGGTCAAAAGCGGTTAGTGCGTATGACCGCGGCGATCAGCGGAGCCGGCGTGCCGCGATCGAGGAGTTTGTGCAGTTTGTGGCCGGAGTCGCGGTTGCCGGCGGGGTGGACCCGTTCCAGCAGGACCTGTTGGTTGGCCGACTCAGCAGCTTGCTCGGCCTGCCGCCGGAGGAAGTGTTCGACTTGCTCGGGCGCGCGAAGCGGCTGATCCAGCGGCGTGGGCGGGCGGAGCGAACGGTCGTGGCCGCGGCGTCGGACTACGCCGGGGCGATCCGCGGGCTCGCGGGCGGGCTGGTGGTGGCGGTCGAGTCCGTTCTCGGACTGCTGCTGGAAGGCGGCGAATGTTGGCGGCACGTGGACGAAACGGTGGCCCGTGGCGTCGCGTGTTCTGAGACGTGGCAGCGACTTTATGGGCTGTTGCTTGAAGTTCATGATGATATGGGTGAATACTCCATTGGCGACATCGTCGCGCGCTGCGACGACAGCGCCATGTGCGAACTCGTGGAACGCGCGCGGGCCCGCGGGGCGGGCTCGGAGCTGGGCGCGGCCGCTTTCCTGGCGGCCCGGGAGCGCCTGGCGGCGGAGCTGGGCGTGCTTCGCCGGACCGACCTGCGCGCCGACCTGTGCGGGCCCGGCGGAGACGATGAGAGCGTCTTCCGGCGTCTGCACGCCGAGGCCCGCGGGACGGATACGATCCTCCCGCCGGAGCGGCGGCACGGGCCGCTGCCGGTGACTCCGTGACACGGAGTGTCGTGAGAGAGAAGGTTTTGCAGTCCGAAAGCAGCACCGCGGAGTGTCATTATTCGCGCGCCAGATCATAAACCGCGGAGCAGCGGGAGTCGCCGGCGGGCCGCAGGCGCGGCCGGCAAAGCAGTGCCGCCGGCATCAGGGAGAACATCGATGGTCGTCGCAACCACAGACATCGATCCGATCGAACAGTGCGTCAACGAGCTGATCGAGAAGGGCAAGCGTCGCCAGTACCTCACCTGGGAAGAGCTCAACGAAACGCTCCCCGACGAGGCGATCTCGCCCGAGAAGCTTGAGAGCGTGCTGAACCGCATCGAGCAGAACGGCATCCAGATGATCGATGAGATCGAGGCCGACAAGCTGCGCGATGCCGAGCGCAAGCGCACCGGCACGCTCGAAGGCGGCGAGAGCCTCGACGAGGTGACCGAGGTCGACCTGACCGACACGACCGCCCGCCGCGTCGACGACCCGGTCCGCATGTACCTGACGCAGATGGGCGAGATCCCCCTGCTGACGCGCGACCAGGAAATCGCCCTGGCGAAGAAGATCGAGCTGACGCGGATGGCGTTTCGCCGGCGGGTGCTTGAAAACGACTACTGCATGAACCAGGCGGTGGAGACGATGCAGGCGGTCGCCGACGGCCGCATGCCCTTCGACCGCACGATGAAGATCTCGACGACCGAGAGCATGGCCAAGAGCACGATCATCAAGCGCCTGCCGGCCAACCTCGCGACCGTGCAGAAGCTGCTGGAGCTGAACCGCGCCGACTGGAACTTGGCGCGCGACATGCGCAGTGCCGCCAGCTTGCGCAAGTCGGCCCAGGAGCGCATGGACCAGCGCCGGCGCCGCGCCGTGACGCTGCTCGAGGAGCTCTCGCTGCGGACCAGCCGGATCATCCCGATGATGCGGAAGCTGGGTGCGGTGTGCCAGAAGCTCGAGGCGCTGGAGGAGGAGCTGAAGGCCCGCGGCCGGTCGCTGCCGGCCGAAGAAGTCGACGCCATGAAGGATGAGCACCTGGGCCTGATGGACCTGGTGATGGAGGGCACCGAGGACCTGCGCTGGCGCGTCAACGAAGCCCAGAAGGTCTTCGGCGAGTACGAGGATGCAAAGCGCAAGCTGGCGGGCGGCAACCTGCGGCTGGTGGTCTCGATCGCGAAGAAGTATCGCAACCGCGGGCTGTCGTTCCTCGACATCATCCAGGAAGGCAACACCGGCCTGATGCGGGCGGTGGACAAGTACGAATATCGCCGGGGGTATAAATTCAGCACGTACGCGACGTGGTGGATCCGCCAGGCGATCACGCGGGCCATCGCGGACCACGCCCGCACGATCCGCATCCCGGTCCACATGATCGAGACGATGAGCAAGCTGCGCAACATCAGCAAGCGGCTGCTCCAGGAGCTGAAGCGCGAGCCGACGATCGAGGAGATCGCCCGCGACGCGAAGATGCCCGTCTCGGAAGCCCGCCGCGTGATGAAAATCAGCCGCCACCCGATCTCGCTGGACCGCCCGGTCGGCGAGAGCGAGGATTCGTACTTCGGCGATTTCATCGAGGACGAGAAGGCGGAGTCGCCGGTCAGCAGCGCCAGCAGCGACATGCTCAAGGACCGCATCGAGGCGGTGCTGAAGACGCTGACCTACCGCGAGCGCGAGATTATCAAGCTCCGCTACGGCATCGGCGACGGTTATACGTACACGCTCGAAGAGGTGGGCAAGATCTTCAAGGTGACACGCGAGCGTGTCCGGCAGGTGGAGGCGAAGGCCATCCGCAAGCTGCAGCACCCGGTCCGCGCGCGCAAACTGCAGGGGTTCCTTGAGGCGATGAAGGCCGGTACGCAGGCCGCAACGGCGAGCGAGGAGTAGGATGCGCGCCGGGTGAATCGATCGTCAACTCTGCAAGGTGTCGGGAAGGGCCGCGGTTGAGTCGCCGACGAACGACGGGGGAATTGCCCTGCCGGAAGACCGTCGGGCAGGATGTACTCCGACGTTGCGATGCGCGAAGCTGAGGTGCCGGGATTCGGCGCCCCCCAACCGGCCCCGCATTGCTATCTCCTGTCCTCGCCGCCATCCGACGTGTGGCGACTGTGCTCGCGCACGGCCAGCCGTTGAGCCTCTGTCGGCAGGCGCTCAAGACCCGGCTTGAGGCGATCGTCGAAAATCCTCTCGACCGGGGCGGCCAATTCGGTTTGTCGCTCCTTCAACCGCTCTGCGTGATCCGCCGATACGCGGCCGCTCTTCACAGAGTCGGCCTGCTGTTGCCACTCCTCGATTTCATGTTGTCTTTTGGCCAGATATGCGCGCGCCTTCTCCTCACACCCGCGGCACAGATCCCACGCCTTGCGCGCCTGATCGGTGTCCAGTCGGTAGCGCACGATGAAACCGCGCGTGTACGCCTCCCATTGCGATTCCAGAAGGCGGACGTCCAAAACACCAGCCAATCGTACTGGCTGCGTGCTCGCGATCCCGTCGTTCGCGTGGTTGACCGAAAGGCGCTCGTGCTCGCGCGTGATCGTGGGTCCCGGCCGTAGCTCGCCGCTCTGGAGGCGCGCGTGGTACTCGTCCAGCCCAATCAGTTTCTTCCCGTCCCAGATCATGACCGGTGTTTCCGCGCGTGTCTGGCAGATTACAGTTGTTCCGGGCTCAATACCAATGCTCGCGGGCGTTAGCGACTGGGGATGGTACGGGCGATTGAATTCAGCCGACAGAATCGTGATGACCGTCGAGGGCGTGACATCGCCTGCTGCCAGACGATACAGTTCAATCTCCCGAGGGAACCACACCCCGTCCATTTCCTCGAGCGCATAGCGAGTTTCACCGATTTGCTTCCCGTCCAACCAAACGGCCGTGCGAACGATGCCGTTGTCCTTTTGTGGGTCAATCCACCACACAACCCTGCTGCTGCCGGTGGATGCGGTGACGACTGTCAGCTCGTTCTCCGAAGCCGTGGTGTAGTCGGGCGCGGGGTACGCGCATCGCCCGACCTCGCTCTCGAAGTCCTTCCCGAAAACAACAGGGTTGAGCCCCATCGTGCGCAAGTCCCACAGGCGCCAGAAAGTAGTTCGCTCATCGGGGAGTATGTCGGCCGTCACATCGTCTTCCACATGCTGCCAAATCTCCCCCCCCTGCACGAGGAAGTGCATCGGGCCGTGGTAAGTCAGGTCATCGCGTGGCTGCCCGTCCAACCCGCGCATGACCACCCCCTCGTCGTCACCTCGGTAGACCGTAGTGTAATCATCGCCAGCGCAGCGCCAAGTGTAGTATTGGACACGCGGGGGCACCGAGGGTGGGTCGGTATCACGAGGCACGGTGCGTTGTTCAGAAAACTCGATATGTGCCGTGCGCAGCCATGCTCGATCTCGGGCTTGCTCTGCCGCGACGAGCGCCGCTGGTTTCTCGCTGCCAGCAAAGGCCGGAGTAGTGGAAGAGAAAGCCGCGACGAAGCACGATATCGCAAATGCGGAATACGGGGTGCGCATGCGTGGCCTCCGCACAACTCGGCCCCACGCCGTCGCTACTTCGCGCAACCCAGCCCGCTGGCGCTGTAGCGATCCATTTCGCCCGCAGTTCCCCATACATCGTCGGGCACGCAGGGGTTGTAGACAGGGTCACACGGTCCGCCGTACTGAGATGCGCATCCACGAACGGAGTAGCACGCTACGCGAATGACGTCCATGTCATAGAGGCCGGTCTCGACCTTGGGGCGGGTGTTACAGACGATATCATCAAGGCAAGGTGCGTTTGTATAGAAACAGAGGCAGACTTGTTCACCCGGGCAGCCAGGACAGATTTCCTGACCGTTGTAACGCAGGCAGAACCAACTCACCTGCGACACGCCGAACGAGGCAGCGCACCAGAGCATCAGTCCACCAACAGCAAATACTTTGCACGCACGCGCCATGATTAGAACACCGCATTTTTCCAGTTTGGAGATATGCTCGAGTCTCTACACCGTCGCGCATCGAGCGGCGCGCAGTCAACTTGCAACAACCAAACTATCGCGAGTGTAGTGTATGCGCTTCGTGCTTTACTTTTCAACACGGGCTGGGGGAGACTGGTGATGAAATCGCCCCAAGGGCAGCGCCCCAAGTCTCCGGGTCGGCCCGGGAACGCACTCGTGTCGCCCCGCACAGGGATCGAGAGCGCGCACAATCAACGAGATCCTCAGAGGACCCTCCGATCGAGTTTCCAACGGGATCGGGAGTCGCCTGCCTACGCAGCGTCTTCCGGTCCGGTTGCAGCCGCCCGGCTGCGCGACAGGGGGCGTTTATGTTGCTCGCGCAGTAAAGTGCAACCCCGCATCGGCGCGAACCCAACCCCGGGTCCACGCTCAACCATGCGCAGCGGGAGTTCGCTGACCTTCTCGTGGTATTGGCGGCGTCACACCCCCGGGGATGACTGAGTGCGTCAAACGATGGCCAATCCGCCGGCGTATCGCGGCCGCCGGCCCGCTGCTGTCGGTGCAGCCACGGAGTCTCATCGCCCGCAAGCTCGAGGGCTTCCTGGAGGCGATGAAGAGCGGCAGCGCGGCGCCGAGCGAGATGGAATAGCTCACCCGCCGCAGCGCAGTTTCCCGCCGATTCACAGCGGCCCCGTGGCGCGCAAGGCGTGCCGGCGGGGCCGCTTTTCACTTGGCGAATCCGGGCCGCTCCTATAGCATGGACGGCGTACCTACTCCGGAGGTGGCCCATGAAACAACTCTCTCGACCATTCGCTTCTGTGTCACTTGTGCTCATCGTTGTCGGCCCGGTGCTGGCGGCAGCGCCCACCGCGGCCTTTCTCACACCGAGCAAGTACACGGCGTCCATCGGCGAAGCTGTGAACGTGCGCTTCGACGTCGGCGCCGCGAAGGACGCCCGGCCCGGGGCGTGGCCCGCGGAGGGCGTGCGGTGGCTGTTCGTGCGCGGCGGGCCGGCACAGGAAAACCGGCACGATGTGCGCCCAGCGCGCGATTCGGACAACTTCACCTCTGCGACGATTGAGCACCCGGGCGTCACGCTGGTCGGCACGGATCAGGTGCCGGCCGTCACCGAGGCCCCCGCCGCCGAGTGGCGTGCGTTCCTCACGCTGAATGCGGCGGACCCCGCGAAAGTGTCTGCCGGCCTGACCGACCGGCCGGTGCGCGTACGGCAAGTCATCTCGACCAAGACGCTGATTCGTGCAGCCGCGGATAACCAGCGCATCACACCCTCGGCGATCGCGACCAGCAAGTCCGGGCAGGTCGTCGAGATTCGCGTGCATTTCGATCCGACGGCGGCGCAGCCCGGCAGCGACATCCCGCTCACGTTCTACGTCGATGGCGACAAGCGCTCCGACGCGAAGGTACAGGCGACGAATGTCACCACGGGTAAGTCCGAGGAGTTCGTCACCGATGGCGGCGGCTCCGGCCACTTCTGTGTAACGGACGCCGGCGTGTGGCGCGTCGAGGGTCATTACGTTCAAGCGCTCGACAACGACCCATCCGCCGACTGGGTCGTCTACACCGCCACCTTGACCTTTGAGGTTGGCGCACCCGTCGCGAAAGGGGGTGCGCAATGAAGCCGATGCCACGACGAGTTGTCGCGCTGCTTTTCAGCTCGGCGCTCGCGCCGCTCGCCTTCGCCGCGGACTGGCAGGAACTTGGTCCCGCGCCGATCACCAACGGCGACTACACGGGCCGCGTATCCGCCATCGTCTGCAGCGCCACCGATGCGAATCGCTACTTCGTCGCCGGCTGCGACGGCGGCGTGTGGCGCACCACCGACGGCGGCGTGACCTGGACACCCCTCACGGACCACATGCCAACGACGTCCATGGGCGCTCTCGCACTCGACCCGACGAACGAGAACATCGTGTACGCCGGCACCGGCGAAGCCAATTACGCCAACCACTGCCGCTACGGTCTCGGCCTGTTCAAGAGCATCGACGGCGGCGAGACTTGGGTGCATCTGGCCGAGGACACGTTCGGCGGCCGATGTTTCTCCCGGATCATCGTCAACCCGCAGAACCCACAGGTGCTCTACGCCGCGATTACGCGCGCCGGCGGCTTCCCCGAAATGGCCGCGGCCAAGGGACATCCTGGAGCGACCGGCCCGGTCGGCGTGTTTCGTTCCGTTGACGGCGGGACAACCTGGGCGCAGTTGACCAACGGCCTGCCCAATCTCGATGCGACCGACCTGGCCATCACGCCCGGCAACCCGAGTGTGCTGTACGCTGCCATCGGCCGCATCTTCGGCCACGCCGCCAACGGCATCTACAAGACCACTGACGGCGGCGACTCGTGGACCAAGCTGGGCGGCCTTGGCTGGCCGACCGCGACCGTCGGCCGCATCAGTCTCGCCATTGCCCCCACGCAACCCAGCCGCATTTACGCCCTGGTCACCAACCCGGCCACGGCCACCGGCGGCAACGCCTCCACGCTCGGCGCCTATCGCAGCGATAACGGTGGCGTGGCATGGGCGACTCTACCACTCGGCAACATCCAGTCGAGCTATGGCTGGTATCTTTCGTTCGTGTCCGTGCGGCCGTCCGATGCCAACACGGTGTTCATGGGCGGGCTCGATCTCTCGCGCTCCACCAACGCCGGTTCGAGCTGGAATACGGTCACGCCGCCGCACGTGGACATGCACGCGGCGGCGTGGGATGCGGCGGGGCGGCTGGTGGTCGGTGACGACGGCGGCGTGCATCGGACCACGAACCTGGGCGATAGCTGGATCGCGCTCAACGACGGGCTCGGCCTCGTGCAGTTCTACGCCGGCCTTTCGACCCACCCGACCGACGCGGACTATCTGCTCGGCGGGACACAGGACAACGGCTCCAACATCCGTACCACGGGAACACCGGAATGGACGCAGGTGTTCGGCGGCGACGGCGGCTGGACACAGCTCGACCAGGTGACGCCGACGCGCCTGTTCATCGAATACCAGGGCAGCGGAAACCTCTACCGCTCGACCAACGGGGGCGCGAGTTTCAACTTCAGCGGCTCGGGGATCTCCTCGTCCGACCGCAACTGCTTCCTGCCCCCCTACCTGATCGACCCGACGAATTCCATGCGCATGCTCTATGCCACCCACCGCATCTATCGCAGCACCAACGGCGGCACGAGTTGGACGGCCATTTCCGGCGATCTCACCGGCGGCGGCACGGCAGCCATTCGGACGCTGGCGCAGGCGCCGTCCGATCCGAACACCGTCTATGCCGCCACCAATGACGGACGGGTCCTGCGGTCCAGCAACGGCGGTTCGAGCTTCGCGCTGATCGCGAGCAACCTCGCGGGCTGGCCGCGCGTGACGCGCGAGATCTTCGTGCATCCCGACGAGCCACTGACGGTGTATCTCGCGGTCGGGACCTTTGGGCAGGATCAGGTCCGCCGCAGCACCGATGGCGGCCAGAACTGGATGTCGCTGGTCGGCAACTTGCCCGACGTCCCGGTCAACACGATTGCGGTGGACGTGCGGGGCAAGTTCCCCGTGTTATACGCCGGTGCCGATGACGGACTGTATTGCTCGATCAATGACGGCGTGGCGTGGCATCGCTACGGCAACGGCTTGCCGAACGCGGCGGTGATTGATTTGCGGATCGAGCCGGACCGCGCGCGGCTGATTGCCGCCACGCAGGGCCGAGGCGCGTGGAGCATAGCCGTCGCCGTGCCCGCGGACATGAACGGCGATGGACAAGTCAACTTCGGCGACATCAACCCGTTCGTGCTGGCGCTGAGCAATCCGGATACCTACGCGCAACAGTATCCGACGGTGGATGCCGACCTGGCGGGTGACATGAACGGCGATGGCCAGCTCGACTTCCGCGACATCAACGGGTTTGTCGCGCTGCTGGCCAGCTGATGGCGGCTGAGATCAACAAGGCTGCGCGGCAGCGCCGGTGGCGGCGCATCAAGTGGAGTGTGCGGGCCGGTGCGCTGCTGTTTGTGATTGGATACCTGAAGTTTGTGGGCCTCGACGGCAAGTTCTACTATCCGGATCAAAAGCAGTACGACCGGCCCGCGGACTACGGCCTGGTCCACGAGGACGTCTGGTTCACCACGCGCGACGGGCTGAAGCTGCACGGCTGGTTCCTGCCGGCCGTCGGCACACCGCGCGGGATCGTTGTTCACTTTCATGGCAACGCGGCGAACGTCACGGCCCACATTGGACTGATCGAATGGCTGCCGCGCGCGGGCTACCACGTGCTCATGTTTGACTACCGCGGGTTCGGGCAGTCGCAGGGCCGCGTGACGCGCGCCGGCACGATCGCGGATGGCCATGCCGCCGTGGACTGCGCCCTGGCGCGCCCCGAGGCGCAGGGGCTGCCGCTCTGCGCGTACGGCCAGTCGCTCGGTGGGGCGGTCGCGATCGTGGTGGCGGCGGAGCGGCCGGAGGTGCGGGCCGTGGTGGCGGAGTCGCCGTTCAGCGCGTATCGCAGCGTTGCGGCGCGGCACGCGCGCCGGCTGGTGCCGGTGGACTGGCTCGCGCGCTTCCTCGCGACGATCACGGTGTCGGACGGCGACGATCCCATCGCTGTCGTCGCGCGACTGGCGCCGCGCCCCCTGTTGGTGATCGCGGCGGAGCAGGACGAGATCTGTTTCCCGGACGAGGCCCGTGCGCTGTACGACGCGGCGGGCAGCCCGAAGGACTTCTGGCTGGTCCCCGGCGCCGAGCACCTGGCGATCGCGCTGGAAGCCCAGTCCGAGCTGACCGCGCGGGTGCGCGCGCTGTTCGATCAGGCCGCGCTGCGCTAGGAATTCTATGTAGCATAGACGCAGTTCTGGCTCAGCGGGTCGTGGCGTGTGCGAGCCGGAACACGCGCCCCTGCTGGTGCTGTGTAATCTCGACGGTCAACTCGCAGGCCCGTGCCACATCGCAAAAATCGTCTGCCGTCGAGCGATGCGCGTCACTGATCAGCGCAAAACCTGTCGGCGACAAATGCTGCCGGACAAACCGCGCGATCGGCTCCAGGTGCCGCTTCTCGTACAGCACGTCCGCGGCCAGAATCCGCTCCGGGCGCAGGTCGGCGTACGTCTCGCGCCAATCGACATAGCGCGTCGCCGGCGGCGGCAGTTCGTTTCGCTGCGCGTTCGCCGCCGCAAACGCCAGCGCGTCTTCGTCATAATCCGAGATCGTCACGCGGTACCCGCGCGCGGCGGCGACGAGCCCGACCAGGCCGATGCCGCCGCCCAGCTCGAGCACCTGCGGCGCGTCCGCGGAGTCGACCGGCTCCCAGGTCGCAACGACGTCGGCCAGCACGCGCGCCGCGGGCCAGAGGGTTGCCCAGTACGGCATGTACTCGTCGCGCGCAAAACGCGCCGCGACGCGCGCGTCGTCAAGCAGCGTGTTGCTGTCGGCGGGCATGATGAGCTCGTAGATGCGCCCGCCGACCACGATGGATTCACGTCGCAGCGGATAGCCGCGCAGCTCGTCCATGTCGTCACCGCTCTATCACACCCCCCCGGCCGACGGCTATTATGGTTGCGCCCGCACCCTGGGCAACACGGACGCAGCGCCATGACCGTCAATCCGCGCACGCGCGATGATGCCACGCCGGCCTGCCGACTGACGCCGTTCACGCCGGACTGGGCGCCGACCGTCGTCCGTTGGGTGCGCGATGCACAAGAGGCTTACTGGCTGGCGCCGAAGACACCGCCGCCGCTGACGGCCGCCCAGATCCTCGGTTGGCGCAAGCCGGAGCACTGCCCGTACCTGCTGTTCGCGGCGGACCACGCGTTGCCAGTGGCGTATGGCGAGTTGAACCGGCTGCACGGCGTGCGGCGGCAGTACTGGCTGGGGCACCTGATCGTGGACGCGGCGCGGCGGCGGCGTGGTTACGGTGTGCAGCTTACCCGGCACTTGCTGCACGAGGCGTTTGTGCAGCGGGGCGCGCACCGCGTGACTTTGGTCGTGTTCACGGAGAACACGGCGGCGCTGGCCTGCTACCGCGCGGCGGGGATGCGGGATGACGGCTTTGAATGGCACACCTTCCCAGCATACGGCCGGCGGGAATGCCTGCTGCGGCTGGCCGCCAGCGCCCCGCCCGTGAGCTAATTTCTAGTTACTATAGTAATCCTAGTTACATCGTCCTGGCGGGGGTCGCACCGGGCGGTCGTGTTTCACGTGAAACGTCGCAGTGACGTCGCGCACGTCAGGATTCGGTCACAAACACCCCGGCCTCGTATCCCACGGAATTCCAGGGATCGCGGTCCATGACGGTCTGGCATTCCGCACTGCACGTGTGTCGCAGCTCACGGTAAGTCAGCCCCCCTAACTCATTCATCGCGCCGATCAGAGCCGCGATCGCCCCGGGTCCGCAGGCATTGTGGTTCGCGACGGCCTCCGGCACGATCCCGGCTGCATCGCCCGCCTGGATCCGATCAATCATCCGACGATCATTCACTTCCTTCGCCCAGCGAACACCAGCCTCGCCGCGCCCGTGCGGCTCAAACCCGAATGCCGGGCCGTAGTGCGTCAGGTCCGTCGATCCCACGAAAGCCACCGTGCGTCCCATGCTGCGCGCCGCGGCAGCACAGAAACGACCGATTTCCGGAGCCTCTAGGCTGGGACGCACGCCGATGGGTATAAAACGCACGTCCGGCAGCAGGTACTTTGCCAGTGGCAACTGAACCTCGATGGAATGCTCGCGCCGATGTGCTCCCGGGTTATCCTTGATGAGGGGATGCTGCGTCAATGCGTGTGCCAGCTCTTCATCGATGAAAAGCGGTCCGAGCGGGGTGTCCCATCCGCCCCGCGTGCAGGCGCTGGCCACGTTCGCGTCCGGTCCGTGCACGGCGCCAAAGACGATGATCGTGTCCGGCTCGCCGGCCGCAATGGCTGACCATCCCAGGGCGGCGGTGGCACCGCTGTAGACCCAGCCCGCGTGCGGCACAACGGCGCCGACCGCGCGCCGAGCGGCCGGCTCCTGGAAGTACTGCGCCGCCAACTCGCGACAGCCCGCTTCTGTCCCCGGGTAGAACCGTCCGGCAACGGCGGTGGGTCGCACGGCAGGCATGGCATCACTCCAGGTGAACCTTGCCCCCCAAGTGTTCGGCGAGGTGGTCGAACTCTTCCAGTGTGCCATAGTTGATGACGACGCGTCCGGAGTTCTTCTTCCGGCCAGGGAAGAGGCGCACACGCAGGCCCAATGACTTGCTCAGCGCGTCGGCCACGGCGGACAGATGACGCCGCTGAGAATCCAGCTCGGGTGTGGGCTCGGGTGGCATATGTGCCGGTTCGCTCGCAGCCCGGGCGAGCTCCTCGACTTGACGTACCGACAAGTTTCTCCGGGCGACCATTTTGGCGATGGCGAGCTGGCGCTTTGGATCGTCGATGCCCGCGATAGCACGGGCATGGCCCATGCTGAGTTCGCCGCTGCCGAGGAGGTAGCAGACCTCTGGCTGTAATTTCAGTAATCGTAGATAGTTCGAGATGTTAGCCCGGCTCTCAGACACGCGCGTGGCTAGGTCTTCGATGGTGCCGCCGAACGTGTCGAGATAGTGCTGGTAGGCGGCAGCGCGTTCCAGCGGCGCGAGGTCCTCGCGCTGGAGGTTCTCCACCAGGGCGGTCTCAAATGCCTGGGCGTCGGTGAACTCGCGGACGATGGCGGGGACGGCTTCCAGGCCGGCGGACCGCGCCGCGCGCCAGCGTCGTTCGCCGGCGACGATTTCGAACTGCCCGTCCTCGGTGCCACGCACAACGATCGGCTGCAGCATGCCGCGGTCGCGAATCGAGTCCGCGAGGTCTTTGAGCGTCTGCTCGTCGAAGGTGGTGCGCGGTTGACGCGGGTTGGGCTTGATGCGGTTGATGGCGAGCGTCTGGATTTGCCCGGCGCTTGGTTGCGTGGAGACGTGATGGGGCGAGCTGCGCGGCTGCGTCTCGCGCGGAGTGATCAAAGCATTGAGGCCGCGGCCGAGTCGATTGGGTGTCTTGGCCATAGTGTACTCCTGAGAGCCGCGTCTAGTATGACTGGCACCCCGGGAGTGTCAACGGAATCCGTGGCGGGCGTTTCACGTGAAACGCGGGTCCGGCGGTAAAGCGGCATACAACACAAAAACAATATACACAGGTGTAACACCGTAATGGCGCACCAACACGACCCGTGTGTGAGAGATTCTATTCTATCTAGATAATAGCGGCGCCGGCGCGTCGGCCGGGCGCGCCAGGGCGCGAAAGGCCGCGAGCAGTTTCCGGTGGCGGCGCTTGCGCGCCCCGAAGCCCAGCGCGTCCATCTCGCGCTCCGCGACCTCCGGCGCGAGGCCGTCGATGTGCACGCGATACAGCGCGCAAAACAGCAGCGTGCGCTGCTGGCCCAGGCGGCAATGCACGAGCACCGGGCGCCGGGCCGGGTCGCGACAGACGCCCAGAAATTGCTCGGCCTGGGCGGAATTGGGCGGGTTTTTGTGATTGCAGGGGATCGTCACGAATTCCACGCCCTGCGCCGCGCACACCGCGCGCTCGTCGCGCTCCCACGCGTCGGGATCGTCTTCATCGCGCTGCCCGCGCAGACTGACCACCGTGCGCAGCCCATAGCGCGCAATCAGGTCCGTCAACTCGGCCGGCGTGGGCTGGCCACAGCGGTACAGCGTGCCCGCGGCGACCACGCCGAAGTGTTGCAGGCCGTCATACGGCGCACGGAACAGCCGACGAACGAAGCGGGGGACATTCACGTCCCGCCTCCCAAGCCACCCACGGATCCCGGTGTGGCCGGTCCTTACGGCCGCGCCACCAGTTGGAACGGAGCACGGCCCTCGGCCACTTTCTGTCCGAGTTTATCAATGACCGTGACTTTTGCCACATACTGGCCGGGGGGAAGTGTCTCCGGCAGGCGGACGAGACGAGGAATGAAGCAATCGTGCCGGCGGTTGCGGCAGCGATCGACGATTTCTGTGTCCTTGATCTCCAGCACGGTATCGCCGATGCGATTGAGGATCGTGGTGGTCATGTCGAAGCGGGTCGTGTAGAGCTCGTTCTCGGGTTCGCTGACGAAGTCGCTGACCTCGCAATAGAGCACGAACTCGGCCCCGCTGCCGGCCGGGAAACGCGCCGGCTCGATGGCGTCATACTGCCCGTAGCTCCGTACGGCGCTGCACAGTTTGACTGTAGGAATGCTCAGCTCACTGACGCGCTGGAGCGACTTCTGCAGGGCTTCCAGCTCGCGCGCGGCGACCGTGGCGGCCCGCGTCGGATCGCCCATGTGACACTCGCGTATCACCACCCAGGCCTCGACGAACCGACTGGCAAGCTCCTGTTGCTCGGCGGTAA
The DNA here is from genome assembly GCA_017999985.1 of Phycisphaerae bacterium. Lineage (NCBI taxonomy): Bacteria > Pseudomonadati > Planctomycetota > Phycisphaerae > Phycisphaerae bacterium. The sequence continues at coordinate 807,793 of JAGNKU010000001.1, forward strand.
CCAGGCTCAGCGGCTGTCGCGCCCGTTCGTAATCGCCGGCAACCACCCACAAAATGCGGCGATCTAGCTGCTCGCGGAATGAGCCCTCCTCGCTGGGCAGCGACTGCTCGAGAAAATCGCGCAATGAAGCAGGGCCGCCGCGGGCGACCGCCGGCTTATTGATGCCGGGCGCCGCGGTGTCGGTGGTTGCGACCGGCATGTTGGGGGCAGCGTGCACGGTAACGGTGTCCAGTGTCGGGGGGACCATTGTCACTTCGAATGCGGGCTCCGGGCCGGGGGTCGCCGGGGACGGTGTCGCGAGCGCGACCGGGGGCGGGGGCGGCTGGGGGACGGGTTCGATATTGGGGTCGGGGTCGGCGATCAGGGTCACGAACTCCGCGGAGGATGGCGGCGGGCCAGACGGGGCGGCCGTATCCGCCGGGCGGATCTGCTCGGCCTTATCCAGCCGCTGCATCCACGCGCCCACGTCCTGCTGAACCGGGTCGGCGTTCTCAACTTCCTTTGCGACAACGACTTGTGGCGGCTCGGCTGGCGCAGCCGGTTCGGCGGTCTCGCGCCGTGCCGCAGGGTCCGGTTGCAGCCACGCGCAACCGCCGACCATGAGCAGACTACAACCCCACACCGTCCAGGGCGTGCATTTCGCATCCATGCGCGACTCCGACGATGCCGGTCAGCGCGCCGGGGCGGCGAGCCTCACGAGCATCAGCTCCACGCCCGTTTCTATCGACCGCGCCCCCGACTTGGCTTGTGAGTCCAGGTTGCCGATTGCCGCCAGGAAACGGCGGAGGAAGGCTGCCGGCAGGCGGCGGAGCAGGATCTCCAGCTCGCGTTCACGCCGCCACATCATGAGCTTCGAGGCGACCTCGGACAGTGTGGCCCCGCCGGCGACCGCGCGGTGGGCGGCCAGCCATTGGCGGATCTTATAGGCCATGCCGCCGAGGACCTTGAAAACCGCGCCACGATCGGTCGCCAGCACGTCGTGCCACAGGCGCAGCGCGTCGGGCAGGCGCCCGGCGGCGGCGGCGTCCATGACCGCGAAGATCTTCTCCTCGCGGCTTTGTCCGACCAGCGCACTCACGTCCTCATCGGTGATAGCCTTGCGGCCGGCGGCGTACAGACACAGCTTCTCGATCTCGGAGATTAGGAGCCCGGCCTCCAGTCCGACCAGGTCAACGAGGCGCGCCGCCGCCGCGGGCTCGATGCGCAGGCCCTGCGCGCCGGCCTGGGCGAGCACGAAATCGACGGCGGCGCGGCCGACGAGCTTGCGGCATTCGGTCAGTTGCCCGCCGGCCGCCAGGGCCGCCTTCGCCAGGCGCGTGGTGCGCGGGAAGCTGCGGCATTCGAGCACGAGCGTGCCGGTCGGCGCAGGCTTGGCGACATATTGCTCCAGTCGCGCACGGTGCGCGGTGATGAACTCGTCCGCGTCGCGGATCAGCACGACGCGTCGATCAGCCAGGAATGGCAGCGTGCCGAGGTCTTCGAGCACGGCGGACAACACCGGGCCACCATCGTCGGGGTCGCGCGCGCCGTCGTACTCGGTGAGGGCGAGGCTGCGATCGACGCCGGGGGGAAGGAGCTTGTTGAGCGCCGCGATCAGGGCCGTGGATTTCTGGTGTGTATCGTCCCCGTAGATGACGACGAGGGCGGGATTGGCGGGTCGTTGGGGCATTTTTCATCCGTCGGCGCCGTGCCGGGAGTGGCAGCGTGCTCCGGGTCAAAGTACTCGAGCCGGCGCTGGGCCTTCGCGCGCAGGTCCGCGTCCGCGTCGGCGGCGGTGAGCACCCTGCGCCACGCGGCCAGCGCCTGGGCGGTATTGCCCAGCCGGTGTTCGACGTCGCCCGCCCGCAGCCACACCAGCCCGGAATCGGGTCGCAGGCGCTGCAGCTGCTGCAGGTGCGCGCGGGCTTGAGCGTAGCGTCTTTCGGTGGCGGCGACCAGTGCCAGGCCTTCGATGGCGCCGGCGTGCTCGGGCAGCGCGCTGCGCGCGGCGTCGAAGCGCGTGTTGGCCTCAGTCAGACGGCCCGCGCGGTAGAGCGCGCCGCCCAGTTCCACCAGCAGATCGGCATCGTGGGGTGCCAGCGCCACGGCGTCCTCATAGCGTGCCGCCGCCAGGTCGTAGCGCCCCTCGGACATGAAGCGTGCGGCCAGCGTGCGCAGATGTTGCAGTTGAGTGGCGTCGGCTAGCAGCGGCCCGTCGGGTGCCAGTTCCGCCGGGGCGGAGGTCAGCGCCGGCTGTGTCGCAGCCGGTTGGCTGGCCGGGGCGTCGGCGCGCGGGCTGGGGAGGGCGATGCCCACGGCTTGTGCCGCGCAGTGATTTCCCGCGAGATCGGTGGCGACGCAACGGACGTCCAGCTCGGCGCTGTGCACGCTCGCGGGTGGCGCCCAGCGCAGCGCGCCGTTGTCGACGGTGGCGGTGCCGCCATCCTGCCACTGGCCGGGCGTTGTCCTATAAAAGACGCGCAGGCCACCGTCCGCGAGGTGTTCCTCGACCAGGCTGACCTTCAACCGGATGACCGCCTCGCCGTCGATGGTTTCAACCTGCGCGCTGTGAATTTGCAGCAGCGGCGGTGTCGTGTCCACGATGATCGAGACGGTGGGTGTGGTCCCGGGCACGGGCGGGTCGGCCGAGGTGCCGGCCGCATTGCGCAGCACCACGTAAAAATCGTAGCGCCCGTCCGCGGCCGCGGTGTAGCGTAGGGAGCGCTGACCCGCCGGCTCGGCGTCGGCGCCGCGCCAGGTGCGTCCCCGGTCCGTGGACACCCACAGGTCGGCGCCGCCCACGGCGACCGCGTTCGCGGTGCGGTACTCGAGCACGATCTCGCGCGCCGCGACGTAGCTGGGGAGCGGGTCGGCGTGCGCACTGGGGCGCGGCAGAGCCAGCACCAGCAGGGGGATCAGGACCAAGCGCTTCATCGTGTCTCCACACGGTGTGCGTCCAGAGCGTCTATCGGTGGCGAAGCCGGTGGTTCTCCCTGGGCTGGCCAGCGATGCGCGAGGGGTGCGCGGCGGTCGGGGCGCCTTAGAATGTGTTGGCGACCGTGGCCTGAACGGAGGCACGCGATGTTGGTTTTATTGGGCGAAGCGGTCTGGCGCCGCGCCGGGTGCGCGATTTGCGCGTGCCTGTCGGCAGCGGCAGCGGTGCACGCCGAAACGCTCACCTACGTGCTCACGCCGGCGCCGCAGCAGGGACACCTGCACGTCGAGTTGAGCTGGCAGACGGCGGGGCGGACGGAATCGCGGCTGTGCGCGGTGCCGCGCTGCGGGACGGTGTCGGACGTGCCGGCGCTGTTCAAGGACCTGCGCATCGACGGGGCGACCAGCGTGCGGCGCGACAAGGCGTGCTGGCAGATTGAGCATCGGAGCGGTGCGGCGCTGCGCTGCCGGTACACGGTCGATCCTGGCCGGCGCGAGTTCGACTGGGAGCACACGCATCATCCGATCACGACGAAGCAGTTCTTTCACGGACTGGGCAATGCGTTTCTGGTGACGCCGGTGGCGGGCGGCGGCCAGCCGGACGAGTACGAGGTGCTGGTGCGCTGGAAACTGCCGGATGGTTGGCGGGCGGTGTGCTCGTGGGGCAGCGGCCCGAGCGTTGGGGCGCGGATGAAGCCTGACGACGTGCGGCAGTCAGTATATCTTGCGGGCCGGATCGTGACGGAGCGGACGCCGGTCGCGGGCGGCGGCGAAGTGACGGTGGCGATGCTGGACGAGTTCGGGTTCGACGTCGCGGCGCTGGGCCAGTTGTCGGCCGAAGTGATTGCGGAGCAGTGCGCGTTTATGCGCGAGACGGCGTTTCCGCCGTTTGTCGTGACCGCGATTCCGGTGGGGCCGGCGGTGGTTGGCGGTGACCTGCGGATTGCGGGCATGGGGCTGTATCAGAGCTTTGCGTTGTGCATCTCGCCGCGTGCGGAGCTGACGGACGGCGTCGAGCACCTGTTCGCGCACGAGCTTTTTCACACGTGGAATGGGCGGCTGGTGCAGGGCGAAAACCCGGAGGAGCTGGTGTACTGGTTTACGGAGGGGTTCACGGACTATTACGCGCTGCGGATCCTGTTCGAGTCGGGGCGCTGGACGGCGGGGGTGTACGCGGGCTGGCTGAACCGCCATCTGCGCGAGTACGCCGCCAACCCGGCGCGCAACGCGACGAACGAGGAGATCCAGGCGGGGTACTGGAAGCAGCGGGCGACCGTGGGTGAGGTCGCGTATCAGCGCGGCCTGCTGCTAGGGCTGCGCTGGCACCGGCTGGCGCGGCAGAAGGGCGTGACCGAGGGCATCGATCGGCTGTTTCACGCGCTGGTGGCGCGGGCGCGCGACGGCCAGCCGACGATTTCCAATGCGCTGTTGCGCCGCGAGGGTTGTCGTGTGCTGGGCGACTGGTTCGGGCCGGAGTTCGACCGCTATGTGACGCGGGCCGAGACGATCGAGGTGCCGTCGGACGCGCTGGCCCCGGAACTGCGCGGGCGCGTCCGGACAGTGTACGAGTTCGAACTGGGCTTTGAGCGCGAGCGCTCGCTGCGCGCCGAGCGCGTCCACGGTCTGAAGAAGGACTCGGCGGCGGCGAAGGCCGGCCTGCGCGAAGGCGACGACCTGATCGGGTGGCGCATTCCGACCGACGCGGATGACCAGGTGCAGCTCCAGGTCAAGCGCGGCGACACGCTCAAGACGATCACGTACCGCCCGCGCGGCGCGCGGCGCGATTTGCTGCAATTCGCGGCGGGCGGCAAGGATGATTAACCCGCGCAAAACGAAAGGCAGGTCGCATGGTCGCGCGACCTGCCTTACATCGCTAAACAGTTCCCGCTGCTACTGCGGAGCCGGCGCGGGCGGCGCTTCCGCGGGCTTCTCTTCCGCCTTGGGCTTGGTCGGGTCGTACACCTGCTCGCCCTTCAGCAGCTTCTCGATCTCGCCGCCGATCGTCGTCTCCAGGTCCTGCGCCATCCCGACGTGCACCGCCTGCACCACGCCCTGCTTGTCCAGTACGAACGTGCACGGGATCGCGGCGACCTTGAACTTGCGACCAAGCTTGCCCGCCGGATCGAGGAACTGCCGGAACGTGATCTTCTTATCCGCGAGGAACTCCCTGATCTTCTTGTCCTTGCCGCGCTCGTCCTGGTTCAGGCCGATGACCGTGACCGGCTGATCGGCGTACTTGTCCGCCAGCTTTTGGATCTGCGGCATCGACTGCACGCAGGGCATGCACCAGGTCGCCCAGAAATCCAGCACGACCACGCGGCCGCGCAGACTCTCCAGCGACAGCGGCTTCTCATCCACGCCGTCGCCCGCGAACGCCGGCGCGGGCTTGCCCAGCAGGCTCTGCGGGTCCGGCGGCTGCATGAGCGAATCCCAGTCGAACTTGTCGACCTTCGGCGTGCCGGGCTCGGGCTTGAACACGAAGCGCTCGGCGGGGATGTCGCCGTCGAGCTTGACGCCCTTGAACGTCGCGGTCGCCACGGCCTTGTCCAGTTTCTTCGGCATGCCGGGGACATCCAGGTCTTCGTCGCCGCCGTCCTCCCGCGCCCCTTCTTCCAGGCCGAGCACCTTGCGGAGCACCGTGGTCAACTCCAGGCGCAGCTCGCCCGCCAGCCCGGTTTTCTCATCGAGCCACAGGCTGAACGGCACCAGTTCGTCGCCGAACTCGAACGGCGTCTGGGAGGCGTCGAAGATCCCCGCCAGGCGCGTCCCCGGGCGGCCGTCGAATTCCTCGCGCGTCACCGCGGTGAATTCGCGCACCATCGGGAACAGCTCCTGGAATTTCTTGTCAGGCTGGCTGAGGACGAACAGGATCGGGTGCGGCGGGTCGTTGACCAGCAGGTCCTCCGTCAGCTTGTCATAGTCGACGCGCTCTGGGGCGGCGGTCTCGGTATACGCGTCCAGCGCGGCGGTGTAGAGCCAGAGCTGCTTGCCGTCGCAGTGGATCGAAAAACTGTCGGTCGACAGGGCGAGGCGGTTCGCGCCACCGTAGAGCAGTCCGGCGAGGTAGTCGTTCGACTGGCCGACGTCCTTGCCGTCCTTGTCGGTGGCGACGACTTCCATGTGGCCGGCGAATTCGTCCTGGTACGACCTGGCCGCGCGGTACTTGGCGAGTGCGGTGTCGAGCAGGGCCAGGGCCTTCTGGTGCGTTTCGGGGTTGCTGGGTTGGACGGCCGGCTGCGATGCCGGCTGCGACTGGGCTTCCTGGGCGCGCGCCACCGGCAGCGCCAGCAGGAATACGGCGGCGCTCCACGCGAGCGCAAGCTTGAACGACGATGCGGCCCGGCGAGTCACGGTCAACATGGATTCAATCTCCCTGCACCGGACCCTGGGCGCCGGCGCGCGCCGCCTGACAATTACACACTGGAACAGGGCTGGGGATGCGGCCTCGCGGCGAGGAAGGGCGGTCACCCGCAGCCGGGACGGCACATCATACCCGTTCTCCCGGCCGCAAGGGAAACGGGATTCCAGCCCGCGGGGCGGGCGCGGTCAGCCCGGCAGGCCGATCACGAGCTGGGCGGCGCGGTCGGCGTCTGCCGCGCACTCAAAGCGCACATAGATGACCGCCTGGCCGGCCAGCGACGCCGCGGACAGGCCCGCGATGTTGAGCCCGGCGCTGGCGAAGGCCCGTGACAGGTCGGCGACCAGGCCCGGGTGATCGGGGCCAACCAGCCGCAACGCGTGGATGCTCTCGGCCTTCCGCAGGCCGGCCTCCGTCGCGGCGCGCTCCTGGGCAGTGCCGGCGATCGGGGCGACGAACAGCACGCCGAGATGGGACATCGGAGCTGTCGGGCGCAGGATAACGAATTCCAGGTTCACCCCGGCGCGCTGCAGGCCCCCGAGCGCCTCCGCCAAGGCCCCCGGGTGGTCCTGCAACTCGCCGGCCCAGACGCTGGCGCGGTTGATCTCGAACGGCATGGTGCGGTCTCCCAATCGGCTTACCGCGTGTGGCTTACCGCCCCGGCGGCGCGGCGTCAATGCGCTGGTGTTGGGGCCGCCGGGTATACTGCCGGCCGATGACCCGATCCCACGCTGACTTGGATCGCTTGCGGCCCGGTGTGCTCTTGGCGCTGCTGGTGAGCGGGGCCGTGCTCGGCGCGCTACTCGGCGGCGTGACGAACGCGCTGAGTGCCGCGGTCAGCCCGGAGTATTTTCGCACGGTGCTGGGGTGGGAGAACGTGAACAACGTGTGGCGGGCCAGCGTGGCCCAGGGGGTCTTCGAGGGGATCCTGTTCGGGCTTGGCTGCGCCGTGGTCTTCGTGGTGGTCGTCGGCGTTGTTTCGCGCGGGTGCAGTCCGTATGGACTGGCGGCGCGGCACCTGCTCTGGATCCTGGTTGGCGCGCTGGGGGCGTGGCTGGCCGGCGGGGTAGTCGCGGTGCTCCTGGCCACGCTGAGCCCGGAGTTCTTCCGGCATGCGTTCCACGATGTGCCGACGACCTTGGGTGCGATGCTGCGGTACGCCTGGGTGGGCGGGTCGATCTGGGGACTGGAACTCGGCGGGCTGGCGGCCCTGGTCGTGGGCTGCGTCGCTTTTGGCACACACTGGCGACGCCTGACGCGCACGCGCCCCTGGCGGCCGGGCCTCGAGACCGAGGTCCACTGCGGCCAGTGCGGGTACATCGTCAAGGGTCTGTATGAGCCGCGCTGTCCGGAGTGCGGCGCGAACCTGCACGCGGTCGGCGTGCGCGGGGATTCAAGCGAAGGTCAGCCGTAGCAAGTGCGCGCCGCAGCCGCGACGACAATCGGACGCGCCGAAGCCGGGAATGACGACGCGGCCCTCCGTTCGCTGGTTGACAGCGCACTCATCGGCGGCGCAGCGCGACGCCAGCGTCACATCCGTGATCTGCACTCCGTGCCGCGCGAGCAGGTAGTCGATGTGCCAGTGCCGGCAGCGGCCGCCGCAGATGTGCCGGCGGACGCGGGCGCGCAGCCCGCGCGTCGCCCGCCCGGTGTACACGTATTCGCCCGCCGGCAGCGCCCAGCGGCCCAGCCGGCCGACGGTCAGCCGCAGCGCAACTGACACGCGCAGACGAAGCTGATACACTCCGGCATCCGGCCAGTCGGCGAGTGCCGGCTGGAGCCGGGCCAATACCCGCTGCGCATCGGTTCGCACTGCGGAGAATGTAACACAGCGAGGGTTCCTGCGGTGCAGATTCGCGAATTTCAGCAATTGATTGACCGGATGTACTCGGACAAGGACCGGGCGCGCGGGGCGGCGAAGACGTTCCTCTGGTTTGCGGAGGAGGTGGGCGAGCTCGCCAGCGCGATCGCGGGCAAGGGCGACCGGGCGAATCTGGCGGGCGAGTTTGCGGATGTGCTGGCGTGGCTTGTCACGCTCGCGAACGTCGAGGGTGTCGACCTTGAAGAGGCGATTCGCAAGTTCACGGCGGGCTGCCCGGGCTGCGGCCAGGTCGTGTGCCGATGTAATTCAAAACTCACGTGATCCGTGTCGCGGCCGCGGGCCCGGCCCGTTGATTTGCGTTTCGGGGCCGTTTTCGCCATAATCGTCGTATCGGCATACCGGATGCGATTATCCACATAGCGAGTACGTGCATGTTCCGGATTCTCGACACGAAGCAACTGGCGTCCGACGTGAAGTGGTTCAAGATCGCGGCCCCCCTGGTCGCCAAACACCGCCAGCCCGGGCAGTTCGTTATTCTGCGGCTGGACGAGACCGGCGAACGCATCCCGCTCACGATGGCCGACGCCGACCCCCGGGCCGGCACCATCGAGCTGATCGTGAAGGCGATCGGCAAGACCACGAAGCTCCTGTTTGCCAAGAACGCCGGTGACACCATCAGCGATGTCATGGGCCCGCTTGGCCGGCCGACCGAGATCGAAGCCGTCGGCCACGCGGTGCTCGTGGGCGGCGGCGTGGGGACCGCGGTCATCTACCCGCTCGCCAAGGCCCTGCGCGCCGCAGGCTGCTACGTTAGCTCGATCACGGGCGGGCGCACGAAAGAGCTGGTCGTGCTGGAGGACGAGCTAAAAAAGGTCTCCGATGTCGTCTATGCCTGCACGGACGACGGCAGCTACGGCTTCAAGGGCACGGTCGCGGACAAGCTCAAAGAGCTGATGAATGACCAGGCGCGCCCGATCGGCGCCGTCTACGCCGCCGGCCCGGTGATCATGATGAAAGTGATTTCGGACCTCACGCGCCCGGCGGGGATCAAGACGATCGTGTCGCTGAATCCGATCATGGTGGACGGCACGGGCATGTGTGGCGGCTGCCGCGTGACGGTGGGCGGCAAGACGCAGTTCGCCTGTGTCGACGGCCCGGAATTCGACGGCCACGCCGTGGATTACGCGGAGCTCTCGGACCGCCTGACGGCGTACCGGGCGCAGGAAAAGACCGCGCTGGAGCGGATGGAACACGAATGCAAGCTGGGAGGAGTGACAAAGTAACCCAGGTAACAAGGTGACAATGTGAGTCTGGACAGCGTCAACACTCCCATGGTTACCTTGTTACTTTGTCACCTTGTCACATCGGCCCGGTAGACGATGGCGTTGTTGTCTGACAGAAGGTGTCTGCAATGGCTTTAACCCCTAAAGAGCGCATGGCGATCGAGCGGCAACAGATGCCGGAGCGCGCCCCGGACGTGCGGAATCGGGATTTCAAGGAGGTCAACCTGGGTTTCCGGGAAGAACTGGCGCGGCTGGAGGCCAGCCGCTGCCTCCAGTGCAAGGACAGCAAGTGCGTGATCGGCTGTCCGGTGGGCATCGACATTCCCGGCTTCCTTGATCGCGTCGTCGCCGGCGATCTGAAGGGCGCCGCCGAACTGCTGCTCAGCGCCAACGCCCTGCCTGGCATCACCGGCCGGGTCTGCCCGCAGGAGGAGCAGTGCGAGCAGGTATGCATCCGCGCGAAGGGCAAGAACGGTAAGCCCGTCGCCGTCGGCCACCTCGAACGCTTCGTCGCCGACTGGGCCCGCGAGAACCTGGACATGAAAACGCTGCTCGCCAAGCCGACCGGGATCAAGATCGCGATCGTCGGCTCCGGGCCGGCGGGCCTCACCGCCGCGGGCGAGCTTGCCAAGAAGGGCCACGACGTGACCGTCTTCGAGGCGTTGCACAACCCCGGCGGTGTCCTGCTCTACGGCATCCCCGAGTTCCGCCTGCCGAAGAAGATCATTGCCGCCGAGGTGAACCGCCTGCGTGAGATGGGCGTGAAGATCGTCTGCAATGTGGTCGTGGGCCGCACGTTCACGATCCACGAGCTGCTGAATGAGGAAGGCTTCTCGGCGATCTTCATCGCCAACGGCGCGGGCCTGCCGGTGTTCATGAACGTCCCCGGCGAGAACCTCAAGGGCGTGTATTCCGCCAACGAGTACCTGACGCGCTCGAACCTGATGCGCGCGTACGAATTCCCGGAGTACGACACGCCGATCATCCGCGCCGAGCGCGTCGTCGTCGTGGGCGGCGGCAACGTTGCGATGGATTCCGTCCGCACGGCGAAGCGGCTGGGCGCGAAAGAGGCCACACTGGTCTATCGCCGCAGCCGGGCGGAGATGCCCGCGCGTGTGGAGGAGGTCCATCACGCCGAAGAGGAAGGCATCATCTTCAAGCTGCTGTGCAACCCGACGCGCGTGCTGGGCACGTCGGACGGCTGGGTGAAGGGCATCGAGTGCATCCGGATGGAGCTGGGCGAGCCGGACGAATCCGGGCGTCGGCGGCCGGTGCCGGTGAAGGGGTCGGAGTTCGTCATTGACTGCGACGTGGTGATCCCGGCGATTGGCACGCGGGCGAATCCGCTGCTGACGTCGGCGACGCCGGAGCTGAAGCTGAACAAGTGGGGCTACATCATCGCGGACGAGAGCGGCGCGACGAGCATGCCCGGCGTGTACGCGGGCGGCGACATCGTGCGCGGGGCGGCGACGGTGATTCTCGCGATGGGCGACGGCAAGAAATCCGCGGCGGCGATCGACCAGTACGTGCGAGCCAAGCACAACCTGCCGCCGGCCGTGGCCCCCTCTCCCTTGTAGAGAGAAGGCCGGGGGGAGGGTCTACTGCGGCCAGCGCGCCTGTCGGTCCGGCCACACGGTTACTTTCCCGCGCACCGCGGTGCTATCGCGCGCCGCGACCCCCAGATTGAAGCTCAGTCCTCCCCCATCCCGAACCGCTGGCGGGCCTCGTCGCGGCGAGCCGCGTATTTCTTCTCAATCTCCGCGCGCGGTGCGCGGGTCAGTGTGACCTCGCCCGCCTCCAGCCGCAGCAGGCTCCCGCGCTCGTCGCAGTAGCACACGCTCGGTCGATCGACGAATCCGTCGCGCACCTCGAATGCGTACGCCGTCCCGTCGTACCCCGCCAGCGGCTTGGGCCCGAGCGGCTGAATCGTGTGACTGATCAGCGCGCGGACCTCCGGGTTGTACACCGCGAAGGCGTGCTGCTCGTCTGAGTTGCCTAGCAACAGCCCAGGCAGCAACCGCACCCACGCCTGATCGAGATACACGGGGCCGACGCTGATCGGCTTGCCCGGGTCGGGCAGCGCGCGATCCCGATTCGTCGTGAAGCTGGAGAACAGCACGTCCTCCTCGCGCACCACCGAGTCCGTCCGCACCAACAGCTCCTGCGGCTGCGCGTCCGGCGGCGGGATCTGTGTCTGCTGGTTTTCGCTCAACTCGCTGCGCAGATCAAAACTGCTGAACAAATCCAGCCGCACGTGCCACGCCGTCCCGTCGTCCGCGAAACGCCACGAACGCTCGCGCACGCGTACCCCCTCTTTCGCGTACCGGCGTTTCGCGGTCGGGCTGCTGAACACGTATTCCTCGCGCGTGATGCGGCGCAGGACGTAGCCGACGGACTTGCCGCCGATCGCCATGTCGTACGCGTATTCCTCTTCGTCAAGCTGGACGCGGCTGGCGTGCGTCCGCAAGCGCTCGATCAGCGCCTTGCCGCGGTCGAGAGCCGGCGCCAGGCGCTCCACCGCCTGCGGGTCGTAATACACGTGCAGCGAAGCCGCCACATGGTCGAATTCCTGGCGAATCTGCGCGTCCTCATCCGGCCGCCGCACCGTGCCCGTGTAGATCAGCACCCACACCGTGCTCGGGTCGAACGGCACGCAGAGGTAGTGCGAGCGTGTCGTGGCCGCGCCGAGCTTCGACGAGTAGCTGAGAATCGCCCCGGCCCGCGGCGGCAGCTTCCACGGCTCCCAATCCACGCGCGGCGAGTTCGTCAGCTCCGCCGACGCCCGACCGAAATCGGCGATCCACTCCTCGAACGGCTTCATCGGAATGCTGCGGAAGACCATGACCTGCAGGCCGCGATTGCCGTCCGGGCTGCGCCCGCGCAGCAGGCCAATCGAGTCCTTGAATTGCTGAAAACGCGTCCGGTCATAGTCCCAGCCCGCGGGTAAGTCCAGCTCGAACCCGAAGGCCGGATCGGCGAGCTTGACGGTCGGCACACTCGTGGGCACCGGCTGCGTGGTCTGCGCGCCGGCCGACCCGGCGCTCCAGACAACCAGGACGCACAAGACCAGGGCGGCCGCGTGGGCGATCGGCGGCTTCATCGGCAAAACCTCCGCGCTGCGATTGGCGGCATTGTCGCAGATTCGGTACGCTGCTCAACCTGTCAACCAGGAGACCCTGCTTTGCCGCTGGCCTTTCTCAGTTTCACCCTCGAATTATCGTGGGCGTCGGTGTGGTTCTGGGTGCTATGTCTGATCGCCCTCGTCTGGGCCCGCCGGCACCTGCAGATCAACGCCGCCGGCGCGGATCCCGTGCTGAGCCCCGCGGATGCCGAGCGCAGCAGCGGGCCGCTCCCCCGGCTCTCCGTGCTCGTGGCCGGCAAGGATGAAGAGGCCAACATCGAGCGGTGCCTCACCGGACTGCTCGCGCTCGACTATCCCGACCTGGAAGTCATTGCCGTCAACGACCGCAGCAGCGACCGCACCGGCGAGATCATCGACCGCCTTGCCGCGCGCGATGCGCGGCTGAAAGCCGTGCACATCCGCGACTTGCCGACCGGCTGGGGCGGCAAGAGCCACGCGATGCACGTCGGCGTCAGCCGTGCCACGGGTGACTGGCTGTGCTTCACGGACGCCGACTGCCGGTTCCATGAGCCGCGCCTGCTGGCGGCGGCGGTGCGGTTCTCTCAGGCGGAAGAGGTGGAGTTCCTGTCGGTGCTGCCGGAGCTGGAAGCGCACACGTTCTGGGAGCGGATCGTGCAGCCGCCCGCCGGTGCGATTATGGTCTTCTGGTTCCCGCCCACGAAGGTCAATGATCCGCGTTCGCCGCGGGCGTACGCGAACGGCGCGTTCATGCTGATGTCGCGGGAGGTCTATGCACGATTGGGCGGACACGAGCAGGTTCGGACGGTTCTGAATGAGGACATGCACTTCGCACGGCAGGCGAAGCAGCATGGTATCCGGCTGCGCGTGGTGCGCGGGTCGCGGATGTACAGCGTGCGGATGTATGTCGGCCTGCGGCAGATCTGGAACGGCTGGAGCCGGATCTTCTACGGGTGCTTCGGGACCTGGCCGCGGCTGATTGTTAGTGCGTTGTTTCTGTCGGTATTCAGTGTGTTTCCCTGGCTCAGCCTGCTGATCTCGCCCGTCCTTGGGGCGGTGGGGCCCGGAATCGCCGTCGCGGCGGGGCTCGCGGTGGTTGCGCAGCAATCGGTGCTGTGGCGGTTTTACGGGCTGTGTGCCGTGTCGCGGCCCTGGGCGCTGACTTACCCGCTGGGCGCTGGGATGTGCCTGGCGATGACATGCAACGCAATGACGCGGCTGGCGGGCGTGCGGACACGGTGGCGGGGAACCGCCTACCAGGGTGGGGCGTAAGCTTGGCGCATTGTGCCGTGTGGTCTGATCGGGCCGGGTCAATCCATAAAGTATTGACTGCAAAAGCTTTGCGCGTTTTATTGGGCGTTCGGATTCGGTATGGGGAATGCAAAAAATCCACGGCGATCGACCGAGGTATGGACCGGGGCGGATACGCAAGCTATAGTTGTACCTATGGTGGCTGGCACCACCATGTTGCGCCTGATGCGCAAAGTGTCTGGAGGCTGTGTTCGACTTGACATCCGGAAAATGTTAGGTTACTATTCATACGAATAAGTAGCAAACATGAGTACGGGTGCAGTGGAGCAGGAACGCAAAGGAGTGCGTTGTGGCCACGAGGCACAATCCGCAGGGTCGCCTGTTGTGCGTGCTCGGTCCTGGTGGGGACTACCGCGACGAAGTGCGTGACGCCGGTGACGGGCTGTTCGCGCTGGAAGTCGCCCCGCTGGATCGGGAGTCGGCTGACGACCTGAATGCGCCCCTGGCGGAGCCGACGCGCCGCTTGTTGGCGGCCACGCCTGCCAGTGCGGTCGCCGCGGCGCGGGATGCCCGCGTGTGGGCTGTTGCGAACCGTCCTCTGCCTCCCGTGATTTTCGGGTCTCTGAGTGCCTATCTCGCGGAGGAATACGATGACTCGCAACCGGAAACGCCTCGCGGCGCTGACGCCCAAGCAGCTCCGCGTACTCACGTTCATTCGGGACTACAGCAACGCCCGCGGGTACGCACCCACCATGCAGGAGTTGGCGGACGAGTTCGGCGTCAGCAAGGTGACCGTATTCGAGCATATCGCCGCCTTGCAGAAGAAGGGGTATCTCAAGCGAGCCCGACACAAGGCACGCTCTTTGCAACTTAACGAGGCGATCGACTTCCCGGACGAGCGCCCCACCCGCCTGCCCCTGGTCGGCACCATCGCGGCCGGCCGGCCAATCGAAGCCATCGAGGATCGTGAGGTGCTCGACCTGGAGGAGCTGTTCGTCTCTCCCCATGAAACGTTCGTCCTCCGCGTTCGCGGCGACAGCATGGTTGATGACCAGATCTGCGACGGTGACTTCGTCGTCGTCGAGAAACGCGACACCGCCCGCGACGGCGAGACGGTCGTCGCGCTGCTCGAAGGCGGCGAGGCGACGCTGAAGCGGCTGTATCGCGAATCAGACGGCGTCCGTCTACAGCCGGCAAACCCGGCCTACGCGCCTATTCGCACAAAGGACGTGCGGATCCAGGGTGTCGTCGTGGGCGTGGTCCGGCGCTGTTGAGCGCCGGCCGCGGAGGTCGTGCGCGCTGTTCGCATGAGCGCCTCGAGCCGTGCGCGGGGTGGTCGTCTGCCCTCGGGCGCGGATTCCCCCAGCGACCAATTGGCGCGATAGTCGGGGGGCGAGTCAGCCGCGACGTGACACTTGGGGACGGCGTTCAGAACGCGAACGCGTCCGGGGCGAAGCTGGGATTGATCTCGATCTGTGTGAACACGTAGCTGCCCAGCAGGGTCTTCTGCGCGTGGTCCGCGTACGAGTACACCGCCACCGGCAGCAACCACTCTTGGTCCAGGTGCAGGACCATGCGGGCATCGGGGTACGGCCCCGTCGGCCCGGTGTAGGGCAGATCGCGCAGCAAGATGTAAGTCGGGCGCCCGCCAATCTCACCGATACCGCCGTAGCGGAGGTCGAGTACGCCACGCTCGGCCGCCACCGCGTTATACGCTTCGAGCAGCCGGAATGTGGCCCGGAAGCCGGCCTCGTCGATGGCGCGGCGGCTGGCCTTGCGCGCATCCGGGCCGTGGATCGGCATGAAGATGTCCTTGACGAACAGGCGGGCGATCGCGCCGGCGGGCTCGACGCGGGCCAACTCCTCGCCGTTTTGGCTCGTGTATGCGCTGTCCTCCGGCAGATAAAGAGCGCGGCGGGCCTGATCGGCATTGGCCTTCCAGATCATGTACACGGAGCGCGGCGACTCGCGGTAGCGCAGCTCGATCTCCTGCACTTCAGTCAGTTCGTCGCCGAGCCGCTCCTGCTTCGTGAGTACGCACCGGTACTGGCGGATGGTTTTGTCATAGCGCTCGATCCCCAGGCGCACCAGCGCCATGGGATCGCGCTGCGCCAGACTCACCAGGGCACTGCCGCTCGGCGCAGCTGCATCGGCGGCCAATGTCACCGGCGTAAGGCTCGACGTGCTGGGGGTGACTGGAATGGTCGAAACCAGCCAGAAGGCTGGTGGACCGATGATGAGCAGGGCGCCGGTGATATACAGCACTCCGCGGCGATTAGCCATGTTACTTTTCCAGCCTAGTAGGTTTACGCGACCGCGTGAACTCGCCCGCGGCCGCTATACGTAAAATCGACTCAGTCAGACCGCGTAGTTCAAACTTTTCCATAACCCACTGACTGATAGTCCCTTGTGCGCCGCACGCCGGTCGCCCGAATTATAGCGGTGCATATCTGCGACGCAAGTGCCGATTGACCATCCGCCGCCCGAAACGGCACATATCCCATGATAGCGCAAGGAGTTCACATCGCCAGCCAGTGCGTTAATTGCTCTTCCAGCGTCGTGCGCTCCACTTCGAACTCGAGCGTGTGGGCCGCGTCGGAATCGATGTGAATCTCCGGCGGCTGGGCCGCGATCCGCCGCAGCCAGGCCACCGTGGGCTCGTTGCGAATGATGCGATCCCGGCCGGCGAGGAGGAGCCGCACGGGTGGCTGGAGCGTGCCTGCCGGCGTGCGCGCGAGCTGTCGGTCCAGGCGTGCAGACTCGTAGAAGAACCGGGCGGTCGCGTGCGTGAGCTTCAGCGGGTCACCGGCAATGAAGGCGCGGCCCTCCGGCGAGTCTGTGAACAGGGCCGGGTCATTCAGGGGAATGCCGAAGGGGCGCTGCGGCGCGGTGAGCAGTGCCAGCCCGATGCGCAAGCGGGTAAACAGGGTCACATCGACTGCCGGAAACAGGCCCGGCGCGATGAGCAGCACGCGACTGACGCGCTGGGGGCGCTGTAGCGCCCACGCCAGCGCCAGCTTGCCGCCCCAACTCACGCCGACGACGGCGCAGCGCCGGACGCCGAACTCGGCGGCCGCCCAGTCGGCCAACTCGTTGAGGTCATCAAGCCAGCGCTGCGCTGCAGGTGTGTCGCCGCGCGCGGCGGTGTTGAGCCCGCTGCCGCGCCGGTCCGGCAGGAGCACGGGGGGGCCGGCGCCAGCGAGCAGGCTGGCCGACCACTCGAACCAGCCGCCGTGCGATTGAATGCCGTGGAGATAGACGATGGCGGTATCCGATGCGGGTTGGCTGGGGGGCCAGAGGCGGCCGCGCAATTCGTATCCGTCGCTGACTTTCCAGGTGTGCGGCTTGGGGGGTTGGCGCGGAGAGCGCATTCGTCGGGGCTACAGTTCGCTTTGGTCGAGGACGCGGAACTTCTTGCCCACCAGGACCCGGATGGCGCCCTGAATGTCGTCCACGCGGATGGCCAGGCACGGTAACTGCTCGCGCGTGGCCCAGACGGTGTAAACGTAGTTGATGTTGACCTCGCCGGCGATCAGCGCGCTGCAAACCGTCAGGATGCCGCGCTTGCCGTCGGGAAGCGGAATGACCAGGACTTCGCTTTCGCTCAGGGCAAAGTGGGCGTCGGTGAGGATCTGATGCGCCAGGTCAGGGTCATCGACGAGCAGGCGCACGATGGCGCAGTCCGCGGCGGCGTCCACCGACAGTCCCAGGATGTGGACCGGCTCATCCTCGAGCAGCCGCGCGATGCGCAGGAGCTGGCCGACGCGGTTCTCCAGAAACACGGACAGCTGGCGACAGTAGGGGTGGTCGCTGCCTTCCGCAGTCTTGAATGGCTCAACGCTCATGATCGCCCGAGACGCTATCGGGGGCCAGGACACGCACTCCAATTCCGGTTCTAGGTTAGCTTTATGAGCAAGGCCTGTACAGCCCTCAATGCGGGTTTTCGCGCGGAACTCGGCGCGGCCGGCCGGGCTCGCGTTTTTCTCCACGGGCGTCTCGGTGCTGGTGTGCAGCAGATGCGCCGCTGTGCGCTCCTTTGCCGCCGTGGCAACAACGCCGGCGGCCGCGCTTCTCCACCGCTTTCCAGCTTCATGGCACGCTGGCCCTCGGGCAAAGGACCGGCCCCGTGCGTGACCGGTCGCGGGCGGCCCGAGAGCAGTAGGTGCCGACGGCCGCGTTGCCCGACGTGCCGCTCTGTCCGATCAGCGTCGCCGCGGCGATCCATTTCGTCGCGCGTCGGGTCGTGCGCATTACATCCGCCGCGCGGAGTTCGTCGGGCCGACGGACGCGTACGGGGATCGCGCTGGTCGGCGCGCTGCGAACGGCACTGCGTCGCCGCCGGCGCGCGCGGTGCTGATCGCGGGTCATCCACGTCGCGCTTGAACGGTTCACCCCGGGGGGATACGATGGAAACGTTCGGAGATAGAACTGGTTGGGATTTATGGAGTTATGAGCTGATGCGGACGCGGATGCCGGCCGCGCAGCAACCGGGCTGCGGCGCGCACTGTCAAACTCCATGCGCCAAGGTCTATTCTCCGATGACGGCGTGTCTCCGTGCGCGTGTGCGCCCCGTCCTGTGAAGTGCTTGTTACGTAGTGCCTGTGCGAGTCAGCGCGTGGTCAGCAGCGGCGGTCATCCCGAAGACGGTGGTGTGGGGGCTGCGGATCTGCATCCGAACGAGCCGGACGCAGTTGAGGAGTTGCTGATAGCCGACCTGCGGGAGGCCTTTGGTGGGGAGGGCCGGCCGGCTTCGCTGGGCGCGACCTTGTCTAGTAGCGTCGGCGCTGGTCCGCTGCACGCCGCCGACGCGCTGCCCGCGCACAGCCGGCTGGGCGATTTCGAGATTCTGCATGAACTCGGGCGCGGAGGGATGGGTGTCGTTTACCGCGCGCGGCAGATTTCGCTGGGGCGCGAGGTGGCCCTCAAGGTGCTGCCTTCGTACGCCCGACATGGGCAGATCGCCGTCGAGCGGTTCCGCTCCGAAGCGCAGGCCGCGGCCCGGCTGCATCACACGAACATCGTGTCGATTTACGCACAAGGCGAGTACCAGGGCCATTACTTCTACGCGATGGAACTCGTGGACGGCATCAGCCTCGACGTGGTCATCCGCGCGCGCCCGGACCTGCTGAGCACCACCGCGGGGCGATCCACGCGACCGCGCGCTGCGGAGGCATCCTCCGCGGCCGGCCTGGGTGAACAGCGCGGCGCGGCGACAATCACCGCGCCGTACGATGTTGCCACGGGGCGCACCGCGCTGCTGCCGCAGGCACCCGAGACCGTGGACCGTACGGCCCTGCCGGCTTGGACGCGCGCCGACTATCGCCACCTGGCCGCGCTCTTCGCGGAGGTGGCCGAGGCCCTGGCCTGCGCGCACCGACATGGCGTGATTCACCGCGACGTGAAGCCGCACAACCTGCTGCTGGGGACCGGGGAAGCGGAGGGGCCTGGTGCGCCGGGGGCCGCGCCTGTGCAGCGCCTGCACCTGACCGACTTCGGCCTGGCGCGGCTGACGGACGCACCGCACCTGACCGTGAGCGGCGAAGTGATGGGAACGCCCGCGTACTTGTCTCCAGAACAGGTACGTGGCCACCCCGCGGGGATTGATCATCGGACCGACATCTACTCACTCGGCGTGACGCTCTACGAAGTGTTGACGCGCCGCAAGCCGTTCGAGGGTGATTCGCGCGACCTGATCATGTCAGGCATCGCCACGCGCGAGCCGGTGGCGCCGCGCCAGTTGAACCCACACATCCCGCTCGATCTGGAAACGATCTGTCTGCGGGCGATGGAGAAGGATCCGGCACGTCGCCATTCAACCGCGGCCCTGCTGGCGGACGACCTGCGCCGCTTCGCCGAGGGCCGGCCGATCCTGTCGCGGCGCACCAGCCGGTTCGAGAAGTCCGCAAAGTGGGTGCGGCGGCACCAGCCGCTGACGTTGGCCCTGGCGGCGACGGGGGCGGTGGTCGCGCTCGCCGCCGGCTGGGCCTGGAGCTGGGGTGCCGCGCGGCAGGCCGAGGCCGAGCGCCTGCTGGACCGGGCGTACGAGCAATTAGCCTACTTCGACTATCGCAAACCTGAGCTGGTGGCACGCGAGGTGGCGCGGGCCGCTGACCTCGGCGCCGACCCGGAGCGGCTCGCGCTGGTCCAGGGACTCATGGCAATGGGCGCCAACGATCCGGCGACGGCGGCGGCGCGGTTCCAGGCCGCGCTACAGCGCGATGACACAAACATCGGTGCCTGGTACCTCTTGGCGTGGGCGCAGGCGCGCAATCGCCAGGAGGATGCCGCGCGGGCCACGCTCGCCGAGGTGCAGCGCCGCGGCCTGCCCACCGCGGCGGATGCGTGGTTTTTCCGCGGGCTGGCGATCCACGCGCGCGAGCCGCAGGCCGCGGCCGAAGCGTACGCCGCGGCGAACGCGGCCCGGGCGCGCGAGCACGCGTTTTACCCGCAGGCGGTGTTGCACCTGGCGCGGGCGCGGAACCAGCAGCTCTATGCCACCCGACGGCTGGAGGTATTCCCGCAGGTCGAGGCGAGCCTGCGCCAACTGATCGCCGAGCGCTACTACGAGGCTTACCCGTACTACCTGCTGTCGATCGCGCACCGGCTGGCGGCGGAGATTTACCAGGGCGCCGGAACACGTGACGATGCGCCGGTACAGGAGCACTACGCCCAGGCGCTAGCGCTGTCGCAGGAAGGGCAAGCGGTGGATCCGCGGGACGATCGCCCGATCGCCGCCGAGGCAGAATGTCTGGAAAGCATGGGCCGGTTCGCCGAGGCCATCGCGGCGCGCACGCGGGCGCTAGCCGTGGCCGACGCCGACGTGAAGCGTTGTGAGAGCTACCACTATCGTTGGCGTCTGTATTACTGGACCGGTGACCTGGATGCGGCGGCGGCGGACCTGGCGGCACACGCCGCGTGCGACCCGCAGAGCCGCTTCTACGCGCACGTGTACCCGGCCCTGCTCGCGGCGGAACGTGGCGACGTGAGTGCGGCGCGGGCGCACGCCCGGGCGCTGGCGCACGAGGCCCCGCGGGACGCGCAGGCGGTGGTCTGGTCGGCGACCTGCCTGCGCCTGCTCGGCGCACCGGACGAAGCTGCGGCGCTCCTCACCGAGCGGCGCGACGGCGTCGACTTCGGTGCCGGGCTGACGCCGCCGCAGACCGCGGAGTGGGTGCAAGCACTTTACGCGTATTGTGAGGCCGGCGGAGCGCTGGATGCGCTGGAGATGCTGGCTGCGTCGTCGTCATCGCCCTGGAAGCTCTGGGGCGAGGCGTATTTTCACGCCGCGGCGCTGCGGCTGGCGCAGGGCGACCGGTCGGGAGCCGAAGAGTGGTTCCGGCACGCTTATCGGGCTTCGGACGGCGAGGAGCGCTATACGTACCACGCCAAGCTGATCGTTGTGCAGATGGAGAAAAGCCTCGCTTGGCCGGCCTGGCTTCAGGTATCATGGGAAGAAGCGCCGGGCCGCTCCCAGAACGACAAGCTTGATCGGCCGGTTGCGCCGGCGCCGCAAGGCGAGGAGAGGGCCAATGATGACTAGGGTCACAATTGACGCAGCGCGCCGGGCACCGCGGGTCGCTTTTGTCAGTGGGTTCCTGCTCACGTTGCTCGGCGTGCCGGCCGGTCGCGCCGCGCCGCCCATCGAGCCGCTGCCCGCGCCGGCGTTTTCCTTCGACCTCGGCTCGCCATCCGTGGAGAACGGGCTCTTTTTCGCCGCGGATATCCTGTCGATGGCCGACACGGTCCCGGACGTCGTCATTCCCGGGCCCGGCCTGCAGTTGCTGTCGCCCTTCGACGATCTCGACGCGCTCTCGGGGAACAAAGCCCAGAGCACGCCGGCGGGGCCGTTCCAGTTGTTGTTCTCCGTGGATCGGGCCACGGTCGGCATCGCGGCGCCCGATCCGGACTTTGTACTGCTGGGCGTGCCGTTCAACGTGGCCGACCAGGCCGCGCGCGGGCAGGCGGCGGGCGACCAATACGCATCTTCAATGCTCTTCGTGCGCGGCGGGACCGCGCGCGCCGCGGCCCGCGGCCTGAACAGCGTGCTGGTCCGGAACAACTATGACGAGGGCGGCACGGACTTCGGCGCCGTGCCGGCGGTTGATGCCTACGGCAACGCGGCCCGCGGCCTGCAGGACAACGTGGACGCCACGGCGTACCTCCAGCGCACGGGGCCCACGCAGGCCATTCTGAACGTGTTCTTCTCGCTCAGCGAGGGCTCGCCGTCGCTGACCACGCTCCCGCACGGCGGGCCGCCGAGCGGGGCGACCATCTACATCAATCCCGACCCGCTCAACATGGGCGTGTCGAGCGTGTATGCGGAGTTCTACCAGCTCGGGCTCACGCCGCTGGACGACATCGATGCCCTGCTGGTTCTCGACATGAACATGAATGGGATCTACGATGGGCCCGACAGCGTGCTGTTCTCGCTGACGCCGGAGTCGCCCTCGCTGCAGACGATCATGGGGGCCAGTATCGAAGGCGCCGGGGCGGACGTGTTCACCGTTGCGCCGGGCCTGGCGCCGGCCGTCTTCGCGCCGGCCAGTGCGTTCGGGCTGGGCGCGCCACTGGACAACATCGACGCGCTGGAGCTGGTGCCGTGCGATAACTCGCTGGCGTGCGGGCAACTGCACGGGATTCGCGCCTTGCGGGGCGATCTCAACTGCGACAACGCGGTGAATTTCCGCGATATCAACCCGTTCGTGCTCGCGCTAAGCAACCCGGCCGCGTATCATGCCAATTTCCCGGGCTGCTTCATCATGAATGGCGACATCAATTTCAGCGGGACGGTCGACTTCGCCGACATCAACCCGTTCGTGATGTTGCTCTCCACCGGTGGCGACGGACACTGAGCACGCGGCGTATCCCGCGGCGGCCGCGAGCCCGATAAGTGACATTCCGCGCTGCAGAGCCGGATTGCAGTTGAATGGAGACGTGGGGGGTGCAAGAATGAAATGCACGAACAACTCTGTGTTATTCGGAGACCGTCTATGTGGACCTGGAACAGAAACGTGCCCCTGGTGTACGCGACGCTGGCGTTGATCGCGCTGGCCGCCCCGGCGTTGGGCGTCGAGCAGGTGGTCAAGAATGACTCGATCGTCGACAGCGGCACCGCGGTGATCGTGGGTGATTTTGTCGCGGGTGAAGTCGCCGGCGCACGGCTGACGTCCCCGTGCAACGGCACGCTGGTTGCGGTCCAGATCCTGTGGTTGGAGGGCACGGCAGGCCACGGCCAGAGCCTCGAAGAGGCCATCTACATCTGGAATGGCAACACCTTCCCGACGCCGGGGACCGAGCTGGCCTTCCTCGAAGCTCCGGTCATGACACCCGGGTTCTGGAACGAATTCCGCTACCTCGACGAAGCCAACACGATTCCGCTGAACGTCCCGGTCAGCGCCGGCCAGCAGTTCTACGTGGCGCTGCAGTTCGCCAACCCCACCAATGTCGGCAACGGCGGCCCGAGCGTCGTGCGCGACACGGATGGCTGCCAGTCGGGTAAAAACGTCCTCTATGCCATCCCCGGCGGCTGGTTGAACTTCTGCCTGTTCCTGCAGGGTGATCTCGCCATCCGCGCCGTCATCGACTGCCCGGGCGCGACCGGCGCGTGCTGCCACGCCACTGGGATCTGCGAGAGCGGCGTGGAGCAGGAGGACTGCCAGGCCTATGGTGATGTCTGGACACAGGGGCAGACCTGTGCCCAGGTTTCGTGTATCGCGCGCGGGGCGTGCTGTCGCCAGGGTGGCTGCCTGCAGCTCACGCAACAGGCGCAGTGTCAGTCCATCGGCGGCGTGTGGGCCGGGCCGGGCACGAACTGCAACGACAGCGTGTGCGTCGCCGGCGCGTGCTGCCTGCCGGACACCGGCGAGTGTGTGCAGAATTTCGAGTTCCAATGCGTCGCGCTGGGCGGGACGTTCCTCGGGCATGGTGTGAGCTGCGGCCCGTCGAACCCGTGTCCGCAGCCGACCGGGGCGTGCTGCTTCGGCACGTTCTGCATTGAAGGCCAGGTTGAGGCCGACTGTCTGGCGGCCGGCGGCACGTGGGCGGGCGCCGGCCGGGATTGCCGCGACGACGACAGCAACAGCATTCCGGACGTCTGCGAGGGCGGCCCGGCGGTCTGCACGGGCGACTGCAACTGCGACGGCGTCGTGAACTTCGGCGACATCAACGCGTTCGTCCTGTACCTGTCGAACAACGCGCAATGGCTGGCAACCTACGCCGATTGCCCAGCGGCCAACGGCGACATCGACGGTAATGGCGTCTATCCGTCGTTCGGCGACATCAACCCATTCGTGACGCTGTTGAGTACGTCGTCGCTGCCGCTGAACTGCCCATAGCGCGGCTACAAGAGAGTAGAAATCAGAAGGAGGAGGAAGCGGCCGGCACGCAAGTGCCGGCCGCGTTGTTGGTGCGCCGGGTGCATGTCGGCGCGTCCCCGGGGGACGCTGCGGCCTCGGCGGGCTATGATTACGGGCATGGCTGGGCGTACGTTGAACCCCCAAAAACGCGCGCGCGTCGCCGACCCGGCGCCGCCGGTCCGCGCTGGCAACGGGACCGTCCCGTGGCTCACCGTGCGCCGCGCCGCGCATAACAACCTGAAGAACATCGACGTGCGGTTCCCGCTCGGCCGGTTCACGTGCGTCACCGGCGTGTCCGGCTCGGGCAAGAGTTCACTCGTCAACGACATCCTCTACAAGGCCCTCGCACGCGACCTCAACGGCGCGACCACCCTGGAGCCCGGCCCGCACGCCGGCATCGACGGCCGCGAACACCTCGACAAGGTCATCGCAATCGACCAGACGCCGATCGGGCGCACGCCGCGCAGCAACCCGGCCACGTACATCAAGGTCTTCGACGAGATCCGCGCCCTGTTCACGAAGCTGCCCGACGCCAAGCTGCGCGGCTACAAGCCCGGGCGGTTCAGTTTCAATGTGCCGAGTCGCCGCGGCGGCGGGCGCTGCGAGGCCTGCGAGGGCAACGGCTCGAACCGCATGGAGATGGATTTCCTCGCGGACGTGTGGGTGACCTGCCCGGTCTGCGAGGGGCATCGTTTCGCCCATGCCACGTTGCAGGTGCTCTACAAGGGCCGCTCCATCGCGGACGTGCTGGAGATGGAAGTGCGGGACGCGCTCGCGCTCTTCGAGAACGTGCCGCGCATCCGCGCCATGCTCCAGACATTGCACGACGTGGGCCTTGACTACATCCAGCTCGGCCAGCCCAGCACGACGCTCTCGGGCGGCGAGGCGCAGCGCATCAAGCTGGCGCGCGAGCTGGTGAAGAAAAGCACAGGCCGAACGCTGTACGTGCTGGACGAGCCGACTACTGGCCTGCACTTCGACGACATCCGCAAGCTGCTCGCCGTCCTGCACGGCTTCGTCGATGCCGGCAACACCGTCGTCGTGATCGAGCACAACCTGGACGTGCTCAAGACCGCCGACTGGCTCATCGACCTCGGCCCCGAAGGCGGCGAGGGCGGCGGCTACATCGTCGCGGAAGGCACGCCGGAGGAAGTGGCGGCGTGTGCAGAGTCGTTCACCGGCCAGGCTTTGGCGCAAGTACTAAGTCAGAAGTCAGAAGTCATAAGTAGTAAGTCAGAAGTATTGAGTCAGAAGCCAGAGGCGGCCGCGGTCGCACGGCGCGTGGGCGCTCCCACTTCTGACTTCGTCACGGTGGTCGGCGCGCGTCAACACAACCTGAAGGACCTCACCGTCTCGTTCCCGCGCGACCGCATGACCGTCTGTACCGGCGTTTCCGGCTCCGGCAAGACCAGCTTCGCCATCGACACCGTCTTCACTGAGGGCTACCGGCGCTATGTCGAGTCGCTGTCGGCGTACGCCCGGCAGTTCCTCGGCCAGCTCGCCAAACCGCGCGTCGATCACGTCGACGGCCTTTCGCCGGCGATCTGTATCGAGCAGCGCTCGGCCGGCAAGAGCCCGCGCTCGACTGTCGGCACCGTGACCGAGATCTATGACTACATGCGCGTGCTCTGGGCGCGGCTCGGCGTGCGCTACTGCCCGCGCTGCCAGGTGCCGATTGGCACGCAGACCGCCGACGAGATCGTGGACCGCGTGCTGGGCCTGGAGCCCGGAGCGCCGATCGTCATCCTGGCGCCGGTCAGCCTCGGCGATGGTGAGACTTACGGCAGCCTGTTCAACCGGCTCAAGAACTCGGGCTACATGCGCGTGCGGATCGACGGCGCAATCCGCGCCACCGTCGAGGCGACCACGCTCGACGCGCGCCAGCGGCACCGCGTCGAAGTTGTGATCGACCGAACAATCGTCCGCGCCAAGGCACGGGCGCGCATCGCCGAGAGCATCGAACACGCGCTTGCGCTCGGCAACGGCGTAATGACTCTGTTGGTCGAAGCGGTCGAAACCGTCGAGGAAAACCATGCGGCCGATGTCGCAGCGGCCGACCTGCCGGTCGGCCGTCCTGGCACCGGAGCGGCCGAAGCCGGGGCGCCCGGGCCTGAACCTGTGGCCCCCGCCGCGCCCGCTCTCCACGTCACGCCGGCCCGCGAGTTCATGTATTCACAGAAGCTCGTCTGCACGAAATGCGGCACCAGCTACGAGGAGCTCGGCCCGAACCACTTCAGCTTCAACAGCCAGCTTGGCTGGTGCGAAACGTGTGAAGGGCTCGGCGTGCAGCGCGGCGCGCCGGCGGCCGCCATCATCGATCGTCCGCAGCGCAGCCTGTTCGATGGCGCGGTGGCCGGCTGGCGGCGCATCGAACGCCGCACCCCGCTGGGGCGCATGCTGACCGCGCTCTGCGCGCATCTGGGCGTCGCGCCCGACATGCCGCTGCGCGACTGGTCGCCGGAGCAGAAGCGCACGCTCATGTTCGGCAGTGGCAACTGGATCGACGGCGGCGCCGCGTTCACCGGCGTGCGGTTTCAGTGGCGCGGCTTCTTCCCTGCGATCGACCACGCCACCCGCAACTCGTGGCTCTACCGCTACAAGCTCCGCAACGTCGTCTCGGACATCCCCTGCGTGACGTGTCGCGGCGGCCGGCTGCGACCGGAGCCGGCCGCCGTGCGGCTGGGGCACGGGCGCGCCCGGACCATCGTCGAGGCGTGCGAACTGCCGCTCAGTGAATGTGCGGCCTTCTTCCGGGACCTGCAACTCGATGCGCGCGAACGCAAGATCGCCGGCGAGCTGCTCAAGGAAATCCGCGACCGCCTCCAGTTCCTGGTCGATGTCGGCCTCGACTACCTCACGCTGCACCGCGCGGCCCCGACGCTCTCCGGCGGCGAAGCCCAGCGCATCCGCCTCGCCAGCCAGATCGGCAGCGGTCTGTCCGGCGTGCTCTACGTGCTGGACGAGCCGACGATCGGCCTGCACCCGCGCGACACGGCGCGCCTCATCGCCGCCCTCGCGCGCCTGCGCGACCTCGGCAACACGCTGCTGCTGGTCGAGCATGACCGCGACGTGATCCGCCAGGCGGATGAAGTGCTCGATTTCGGCCCGCGGGCCGGCAGCGGCGGCGGACAGATCGTCGCCTCCGGTCCGCCGGCGAAGCTGCTCGCCCAGACAGCAGACACCGGCGATGAGTCACTGACGCGCGCGTACCTGTCGGGCACCACCGCGATTCCGATTCCGACGAACCGCAGGCCGGTGGATCGTGAGCTGGCGTTGCGACTCGCCGCGCCGGCGCCCGTTCCTGAGCCGGATGAGACCGAGCCGCGCGTCGTCCTGGACGAAGAAGCGCAGGCCCCCCCGCGCCGGCCGCGCGGCCGCCGCACGAAGTCGGATACGCCAGGCTGGCTCGTCGTCCGCGGCGCACGGCAGCACAACCTGAAGGACCTCACCGTTCCGATCCCGCTCGGCCGGCTCGTGTGCGTCACCGGCGTGTCCGGCTCCGGGAAGAGTTCGCTCGTCAACGACATCCTCTGGCCCGCCCTCGCCAACGCCTTGCAGCGCGCGAACCAGACCGTCGGCGAGCATGACGCCATCGACGGCGTCTCGCAGCTCGACAAGGTCATCAACGTCGATCAATCGCCGATCGGCAGCACACCGTCGAGCAACCCGGCGACCTACACCGGCGCGTTCGACGGCGTCCGCGAGCTGTTCGCCCGCCTGCCCGACTCAAAGATCCGCGGCTACAACGCCAATCGCTTCAGCTTCAACCGCCCCGGCGGGCGCTGCGAGGCGTGCGAGGGCTACGGGCAACGCTGCATCGAGATGCACTTCATGCCCGACGTATGGGTCGAATGCGAAACGTGCCAGGGTCGCCGCTACAACCCCGAGACCCTCGCCGTGCGCTTCAAGGGCAAGAGCATCGCCGACGTGCTTGAAATGCGCGTCGCCGACGCCCTCACGCTGTTCGAGAATGTGCCCAAGGTGCGACGCATGCTGCAGACGCTGGCGGACGTCGGCCTTGAGTACGTCCAGCTTGGCCAGCCGGCGCCGACGCTCTCCGGCGGCGAGGCGCAGCGGGTGAAGCTGGCGGCGGAGCTGGGTAAGCCCGATACCGGCCGGACGTTCTACATTCTGGACGAGCCGACGACGGGCCTGCACTTCGACGACATCCGCAAGCTGCTCGCGGTCATGCACCGCCTCGTCGACTTGGGCAACACGGTGCTGGTCGTCGAGCACAATCTCGATGTGCTGAAATGCGCCGACTGGATCATCGATCTCGGCCCCGAGGCGGGCGATGCCGGCGGACACATCGTGGCGATCGGTACACCTGAAGAAATAAGTCATAAGTCAGAAGTCAGAAGTCATAAGTCAGAGGTGCGCGCAGTGCCGCGCGATGCGCATGCACCAACCACTCATGACTTATTACTCAATGCTTCTGGCTTCGTGTCCCATACCGCCGTCGCGCTCGCACCGGTCCTCGCCGCCGGCCCGTATGCCGCGCGGACGCCCTACGATCCCGCCGCGCATGCGGCGCGCGAGTTGGCGGTGGAGAAGGCCGGCTTTGGCGACGTCGGTCGCGACGTGAAGATGCCATGGCAGGTCGATGGGCGCAAGTGGCACCTGGAGCAGCGCAGCAGCCGCGACGAATCGCCGCGCCGCTGGGAGCCGGAGGCGCTGGAGTATGTGCTGGAGCTGGTGCACAAGGCCGGCGACTTCGCGGCCACCAACTGGAACAATCGCGCGAGTGTCGAGGTCACCGCGCCCGACGCGGAGAACTGGTTCCTGCATGCGCTCACCGGCGGCGAATGGCTGCTGGAGCTGTGCTTCATGGTGCCGCCGGGCACGTTCAAGTGGCGCGCGCTCGACGAGCAGCTCGGGCTGAAGACGCTCGACGAGCGTGACGACCTGGAAACCTACGGCGACTGGGCCCGCGTGGACGTGCGCCCCCGCGCCGTCGGCCTGGAAGCGGTCATGATCTTCGTGCACGACCGGGCCGAAATCGACACGCCGGCGTTCCGGCGCTTCATCAAGCAGGCCGTGAAAGCGTATCGAACGACGCTGCGGACTACGTAACCATGCTCGACATCCTCCCCAAGCGGGCGCTCTTCCAGTTCGAAATTCCGATCCACCACATCGCGCGCCCGCCGCGCGTCGATGGCGACATCAGCAAGTGGAACCGCAAGTATCTCGTGCCGCCGCTCATCGAGCTGGAGGATGAGCCGGCGGTTGCGGATGTCTACTGGGCCTGGCACGCGGACGGCTTCTACGCCGCGTTCGACGTCCCCAACCGCAACGGTCGGCTGCACTGCGACGCCAAAGAATGGTGGAAGCACGACGGCCTGCGCCTGTGCCTCGACACGCGCGACGCCCGCGACATCAAACGCGCCACGCGCTTCTGCCACTTCTTCTACCTGCTCCCGACCGGCGGCGGCAAGGACGGCAAGCGCCCCGTCGTCGGCACGCACCGCATGAGCCGCGCGAAAGAGCCCCCGCCGGACGTGGACGTGTCGCTCGTGAAGGTCGCCGCGCACGTCGAGCGGCAGCGCTACAGCGTCGAGGTGGCGATTCCAGGGGCGTGCCTCAGCGGTTGGGACCCGGTCGAGCATGCCCGCATCGGCGTGTTCTACAAAGTGAAGGATACGCACCTTGGCAGTCAGCATCTCACAGCGGATGACGAACTCGGCTGGAACGTCGACCCCAGCACTTGGGCAACCGGCGTGTTGGTGAAGTGAGCCTCTTGTGCCACAGCTCTCGAGCAGTGCTCGCAGATGGTACGATCGCCCTGGTGCAACGGTGCCCGCCGCTGCCCGTTCAGTAGGCTAGCACGCGCCCGATGATCTGGACCATTCCGGGCCACAGGTCGTTCAACGCCCCCACATAGTGATTGTCTGTCCGGCCGAAAAGCACGGTCATCGCGGGTACCGGCGCCACCAGCGCCAGCAGCACAATGAACACGCTCAGGATGCCCATCGCCCAGCCGCGCCGCACCTGCAAATAGCGGCTCAGGCCGGTTGCCACTGCAAGCACGAACACACCCATCGACACAGGATCGATCAATAGCTCCCGCCAGTCCGAGTATGCCGACCATGCCACGGTGATGCCTGACCAGCGCCACACAGGGGCATTGATCGCGTACTGGACGTAAAGCAGCAGGACCAGAACTGCGCGCCACAGCAGCAGGCTGGTGCCGGCCAGCAGCATCACCCGTGCGAAGTGCTGCCAACGGATCCGGTAACGGTTGATGGTCTGCTGAAAGATCTGCAAGACCACGCCGGTCAGGATCAGCAGCGCATACACGCCCAGCACGCGTCGCAACTCAAGCTCGCCCAGCACCTCTACTATCCCACTAGTGCGGAATATGTACCAGCCGGCGGCTGGAGCGCGAGTCAGCCAGTCCACGGCACATGCGGCGCCCACACAGATGCCGACGTACAGCGCTCCCGTGAGTAGCACGAGTACGAGCAGAGGCACCAAGCGTGGCTCGATCGTCATCCGCGTCGCCCGCCACAGCGTCCACGGCAGCAGCGCCCGGCCGAGCGTCCCGAAGAACGAGCGCACCGGACGGTGCCGCCAGTGATACTCGAACAACGGGCATGAGAGGCGCTGCTGGACCGCGGCGATCAGCTCGCCCCACGAAAACTGCAACCCGCACTCCGGGCAGCGCGGCTGCGGCAAGCGCCGCACGTCATACCTGCACCGCGGACAGCGCAGCTCGATCGTCAGCGCATCCCAGTCTGGCGTCTCAGCGCGCGTGTCTGACAAGACGTCCCCTCTTTCCTCGGCAAGGGCAGCGGGAAGGTCGTTGCTCTGCGTGCCCAAGCCCATGCGGCGCTCTTCCCGAAGGCGGGCGACCTGGGAGTGTGGCACTCAAACGGCGCGGAAGATCACACAGGTATTATGTCCGCCGAAGCCGAACGAGTTGTTCACGGCGACGCGGACCGCGGCATCGCGGGCGGTGTTCGGGACGTAGTCGAGGTCGCACTCCGGATCGGGTTCGGCCAGGTTGATCGTCGGCGGCAACGTGTTGGCGCGCATCGCCATGATGCAGGCGATCGCTTCGACACCGCCGCTGGCGCCAAGCAGGTGGCCGATCGCGCTCTTCGTGCTGCTGACCGGGATCTTGCGCGCCGCGGGACCAAACACGGCCTTGATGGCCTTGGTCTCGGCGATGTCGCCGAGCAGCGTGGCGGTGCCGTGAGCGTTGATGTAGTGCACTTCCGCGGGATTCAGCCGGGCGCTCGCCAGAGCGAGTGACATGGCCCGCGCCGCGCCGTGGCCGTCGGGCTCGGGCTGCACGATGTCGCTGGCGTCCGACGAGGCCCCGAAACCGATGACCTCGCACAGGATGGGCGCCCCGCGCCGCCGGGCATGTTCGTATTCCTCGAACATGAGCAGGCCAGCCCCCTCGCTGAGCACAAAGCCGTCGCGGTCCTTGTCGAACGGGCGCGAAGCGCCCGCGGGATCGTCGTTACGCGTGCTGAGCGCCTTCATGGCGGCAAACGCGGCGACACCCAGCGGCGTGCAGGCCGCCTCCGTACCGCCGGTCATGACGATGTCGACCTCGTTACGCTGAATGGCGTGGATCGCCGCCCCCATGGCGCTGCCAGCCGACGCACACGCCGTCGCGACAGAAGCCGACGGACCCTGGAAGTTCAGCGCGATCGAGATGTGGCCCGGGGCGGCGTTGGCCATCAGCTTGGGGATTGTGAAGGCGGAGATCTTGCCGGGCCCCTTGTCCAGCATCCGCAGGTGCTGCTCTTCGATCTCGCGCAGGCCACCGATACCGGTACCGAGAATCACGCCGGCCCGTTGCGGATCATACTTTCCATCCTGCAGGCCGGACTGGGCGAAGGCCATCTTGGCGGCGGCGTAGGCGAACAGGGTGAAGCGGTCCATCCGCTTGGCGGCCCGGCCGTCGATGTACTGGCTGGCATCGAAGTCGAGGCACTCGCCGCCGATATGGACATCCTGGGCGGTGTGATCGAAGCGGGACAGCGTGCGGATGCCGCTGCGGCCCGCGATGAGACCATCCCAGTACGGCTCGACCGCAGGCCCGAGCGGGGTAACGGCCCCCAGGCCGGTGACGACGACGCGCCGGTGCTCCACGACGGCTCTCCCGGTGCGAACCTATTGCTTGTTGGCGCTTTCCAGATGCTTCAGGATGTAGTCGATGGCCATCCCGACGGTCTGGATTTTCTCGGCCTCCTCGTCGGGGATGCTCATCTCGAACGCGTCCTCGAACTCCATCACCAGCTCCACCGTGTCGAGGGAGTCGGCGTTGAGGTCGTTGACGAACGAGGTCTCGCGGGTGATTTCCGCTTCGGCCACGCCCATCTGGTCCGCAACGATCTTCTTGACCTTGGCTTCAATCTCAGACGCTTGAGGCACGAGAGTCTCTCCTCACGATCCCGCGGCTTCCGCAACGGTTGCCTGTCTGTATGTAACGGGGCCGGGCGGGCCGTGCAAGTGCCACCGACGCGCCGAACGCCCTTGAACACTATCGAATAGCCGCTCGGCGACCCCAGCGGCCGCGGCAGCAAGCCCTTCGCCCAGAGGCGGTGGCATCCCAAAGTGGAGGGATCATAAGCGCTGGGAGCGAAATTGCCAAGGCGCCTTCGGCCGGCCAGCCGCAGCCGCGCCCGTGCCCGGCCCGGTCGCTATCCGCGCCCGCCCCCCCGTGCTACGATGGCCCACATGGAAGAACTCGCGCGGCAGATGTGTGCCATCGGGCGGCGGGCGTACGAACGCGAACTCGTCGATGGCACGGGCGGCAATTTCTCGTGTCGGCTGGACGGCGAGCGGGTGCTTTGCACCCCCACGCTCTTCTGCAAGGGGCTTCTGACGCCGGCGGACCTGTGCATTGTCGGCCTGGACGGGCACCAGCTCGGTGGCACTCGGAAGGCCAGCAGCGAAATCCGCATGCACTTGGAGATCTATGCCGCCGATCCAGCGACGCGGGCCGTCATCCACTGCCATCCGCCGTTCGCGACGACATTCGCCGTGCTGGGGGAGACGATCCCGCTAGGTATCTTGCCCGAGGGAGACGTGTTCCTGGGGTCGGTGCCACTGATCCCGTACCAGACGCCGGGGACGACGGAAATGGGGACGGCCCTACGGCAATTCGTGCGGGATGGCTCTGCGGCGATCCTCCAGAACCACGGGACGGTGACGTGGGGGCGCGATCTCGAAACCGCTTACGATCTCACAGAAACGTTGGAGGCGGTTTGCCGGGTACTCCACCAAGCCAGACAGATCGGTGAGCCAAAGCTGATTTCGCAGGAGCGGCGTCGAGAACTAGCGGGTCTTCGTGCGCGGTTGCGATCCGGTGGGTGATCGCACCCTCGGCACATGGTGCCCAGCGGATAGGGTTCAGGGAGTATTCTGCGGTCTTTCAGGTGCACAGGTCCGCCGGACGGGCGTCCAGCAGGCGCACGACATCCTCAGTCTTGAGTTCGACCAGCACGCCGCGGCGACCGCCGTTCACGATGATCGTATCCAAGGCGAGGAGGGATTCCTCGATCACCACTGGCAGCCGGCGGCGCTGCGCGAACGGTGAGATGCCGCCGACCTTGTAGCCGGTGAGCTTTTCCGCCTCCGCCGCCTCGGCGAGGTCCGCGCGCGGGGCGCCCACCGCGGCGGCCATGCGGCGGGTGTCAAAACGTTGGTCGCCGGGCACGATCGCCAGCCAGAACGCGTTGGCCGCCGTGCGGACGACGAGCGTCTTACAGACCATCTCTGCGGGCCGGCCCACGGCTTCGGCGGCGTGGTCGGCACCGATCTCGGTGAACTCGTACTCGAGCACGTTGAGCGTCACGCCCTGGGCATGTAACCACTTGATCGCGTTCGTATCGGACATGTGCAGCCTGCCAGCGAGGACCGGCAGAACCATACCAGAACTGAGCGTAATGGCCAGCGGGTGTCAACGGCCGCGAATGCGCGCGCTGAGTTCGGCGAGCGTGGCGATGTCGAGCGGCTGGGCGTAGCCGCGGCGACGCTCCGGCGTGTTGCCGCGCATCGCGACGTGCAGCCCGAGCAGGTGCCCATGCTGATCCAGCAGCGGGCCGCCGCTGAACCCCGGCTCCAGCGCTGCGGTCGTCTCGATCAGTTTCGTGAAATCGCAAGCGCCCGCCGGATCGAGCTGATGCTGCAGCGACGCGCACGGCTTGCTGACCCGGCCGAAGCGCCGGGCGGCGACGGCGGGGTCCGGACAGCCGAGCGCGACGATGGGAGTTCCATGCGGCGCGGCAGCCGTTTCCGGTGGGAGCGTCGGGAGGTCATGGGCGTCGATGGACACTATTGCCACGTCGCGGTGCGGATCGAACTCGACCGCGTGGGCCGGGTACGAGGTCCCGTCGGCGAGCACGACGCGGACGGCCTGGGCGCCGCGCACTACATGCGCGGCGGTGACAATCAGCCCGTCGGCGCCGACGATCACGCCCGTGCCGCCTGAGCGGCGTCCCAGTCGTGCGGCGTCGCCCTCGGTGGCGGGCGCGGCGGCCTCGACCATGATCGTGTGGATGTGCACGACCGCGGGTCGCGCGCGGGTGGCCGCAGCTTCCAGCGCGCGGCCCTGGGCCGTGTCCTGCGGGCCGGCCGCGGACGGGGCGGGGTTTTCCGGCGCCGGCTGCATGTGCGCGCACAGACGCTGCCAGGCGAGCTGATCGGCGGCCGGCCGGCTGCGGGGGGCGGTGCAGCCCGCGAGCGCGAGAGTGAATATCGTCAGCCAGGACAGCGCGCGGCGCATGACATCAGTTCGTCGGCCAAGGCGCGACGCGTCGTCAGCCGGGTGCGCGAATTTGTCGGATCCGGTGGGAGAGACGCCGCGGAGGTGAGGCCTCAGTCGAGTGGGCCGACCACGGCACGCAAGTCACGATAAGCGGCCATAGCATGCGCGAATTCGGCGCGAACCGCCGTCACGTCCGAATTGGTGGCCGCCCGCCGCAACTGCTCCAACGCGACCTGCAGCTCACCGGTCGCGTCCTGCGCAGCGCTGCGGCGGTCGTCGGCCAGCGACACGAACCGCGCGTCCTGGTCCCAGCTCAAGGTGTCGGCCAGCAGTTCGCGGGCCTGGCGTGCGAGCATCCGCATCGCGAAGGCCCGCTCGTCGCGCACGGGTTTTCGGACGGCACGCCGCTGTGGCGCGGTCGCACGCTCGTAATACGTGGTCAGGCCCGGCAGTTCGCCGCGACAGGGCACGCAGATCGGCTCAGGCGCGCCGGGCGCGGCGCAGCCCGCCAGCCCCGCGGCCAGCAGCGCCAGACCCGAAATCAGCAGTGCACGCCTCATAACAGTCGTCCTCGCGACTCGGCGGCGACACGCCGGCGCGCTGCGCCGCCAATGAGTCCTAGGGGCGCCGGCGGCGCGAGTCAACGTCCGTTAACGTGACCCGCCCGGCCCGGGCCATCTCGTCACGCCGCCCCGAGCGCCTCGACGACGGGCAGGAGGAGCGTCAGGAGCTCGGTGACGGTGCCGGCGACGAAGTCGAACGCACCGGCGCGGACGGCATCGCGGAACTCCGCGGTGCAGCCGCCGGCGAGCAGGGGCAGCAACAGGCTCCACTTCAACAGCGTTTTCCAGCGGGCAGCAGTGGTCACGGTCGGGTCTCCTGGTGGCCGGCTCAGAACGCGACCTGCAGTCGCACGCCGGCCACGAACGCGTCGCGGCCGCCTTCTCCGCCGGGCCGCAGAATCCACTGCAAGTCCGGCGTGATCGCGAGCCACGGGAACACCTGGCACCGGTAGTACAGCTCGAGCGCGGTCTCGCGGTGCGGCTCCGCACCGGTCAGACGCAAGTTCTGGCTGAGCACGCCTTGCGCGACGCCGCAGGCCAGCACGTCATCATCACGAGTGGGGAGCAGGCCCTGGTACTGCCCGCCAACGCTCCAGAAATGCTCGATCGCATTCACGTCGGCGTGGGCATACGCGTAGCGGCAGAACAGCCCGAGGCCCTGCTCGTCACCGGGCCGCCCCGGGTTCTCGCACCACACGGCCTGATCACAGTTGACATAGAAACCCACGTCGTCACGCCGCAGCGGCGCGGTGCGCAGCCGGCCGCCGAGGTCATTGAAGAACTGCTCCTTCGGCTGCGGGTCGTACCATAGCCCCGCAGCGTACCGTCCCGGCAAGACACCCCAGCCGGTCTCGAACGCCGGGGTGAGGCCAAACTCGTAGGTGCTAAACGTATTGTCCGCGCCGTGATAGGCGGTGCGAAAGCCCGTGGTGCGCGCGTCGGCCTCGGCATCCACGAGACCGGCGCCGAGGTAGAGCCACTCGGTCGGCGTCGCCACGAATTGAATGCCGTGCCCGCGGTCCGGGAAGGGGATGTTCGGGGCGATGATCAGCGCGCTGTTGAGGAATTGCGCGGTTTCGTCGTTCGCGTACGCGTTCGTGTCGAAATCGTTGGTCAAGTCGAGCTTGCCAAAGCGGATGCGCAGCCGATTGTTGAGCAGCGCGTGCTCATACCACAGCTCGGCGACCTGCATTTCCACCGCGCCGAACACATCGCCGTTGACGCCGAAGAGATCGCCAACGTAACCGGCGTTGCTGATCCCCTCGTCCCACTCGCCTTCGGTGAGCATGTACAGCGTGCCGCCGTCCCACAGCTTGAGGGCCGCGCAGTCGAGCGTGAGTTCCAGGTCGTAGCTGGCGCTGACGCGATGTCCGTGCCGGGTCTGCACGCCGCCGTGGGCATTGTGCTGGTAGATCGTGGTGAAGCTGAGACCGAGCGCGATGCCGCGCTCCTCCAGCCACCGGCGAGCCCCTAGCCAGTCACCCGTGAGTCGCCGGTTCCGCAGCACGTCGAAGGGGCGTTCGAGCGCGCTATCCTCCCCCGGTTCGGCCGTGGGGGCGGACGTGGGCGCATTTTGTGTCTGGCCGCAGGCCAGCCAGCCGCTCATGAGCGCTGTCATCATCGCCGTGCCGCGAGGTGCCATGTATCTGCCGATCGCGGGCCGGCGTTCGGAATTGTGGAACACGGCTCGCGTCCGTTGCATCGCTTCGGGCTGCGCGCTGCACACTTCAGGCCGTATCATAGTGTGGCAGCCCGGGCCCTCAAGCCATCCACGTCGAAGCGGCACCGCTTGGACGTGCTGTAACGCTTGTGATACCCTGCGCGGCACGTCACCGCCGGCCAGTCGGAGGACCGTCCGTCTTGAGCACAGTGCCCGCATTCCCACCCAGCGCTGGACGCCCGCTCGTTGCGTCCCTCGCGGCGGTGACGTGGGATTTCCGGCTCGTGGGCCGGACACGCATGCTCACCGAGGCATGGGTGCGTCTGGGGCAGCCGACGGTCTTTGTGCAGGTGCCGTCGCTGCGCACCGCTGTCGAGCGGCTGCTGACGCCACTGCGGGGTCGCGAGACGGCGCCGGTGGTCCGGCCCTGGCCCAGCTATCCTGCGCGCTGGTGGCGGGCGTTGGGGCCGGAGCGTTTGTCCCGCGCCCTGCGTCGCCGCGCCGTGGCCCTGCGACGACAACTGGATCGCTGCCTGGATTGGCAAGAAACTGTGGCGCTCGTTGTCTCGCCGGTGTGGACGCCGTGGCTGGCGGAACTGCCTTTTCGAAACGTTGTCTACGACTGTATCGATGAG
Organism: Phycisphaerae bacterium; assembly: GCA_017999985.1. Taxonomy (NCBI): domain Bacteria; kingdom Pseudomonadati; phylum Planctomycetota; class Phycisphaerae; species Phycisphaerae bacterium. The sequence continues at coordinate 845,459 of JAGNKU010000001.1, forward strand.
CTGGCGGTGCAGGTGCCGCGCCCGGAGTTGAGCGCGCTCTATCGCGCCTGGGAGGATGAGCTGATCGCGCGCGCGGCGGGGGCCGTTGTGACGGCGTCCGGACTGGGGGCGGGGCTGCGCGCGCGGCGGCCGGATTTGCCGCTGGCGCTGATTCGCAACGGCGTTGATGTCGAGCGTTTCGCGCGACTGGCAGCGCAGACGCCCCGGCCGGCGGACGTGCCCGCGCGCGGCCGCCCGGTCATCGGCTTCGTGGGGGCGCTCTACGAGTGGATCGACTGGGAACTGATGCGGGCCACGGCGGTCGCGCTGCCCGATCGCGACTTTGTGCTGGTCGGGCCGGTTGACGGGCGCGGTGACGTGGCCCGGGTGGCAGACCTGCCCAACGTGCGGCTGCTCGGCCCGCGGCCCTACGACCGTGTGCCGGCGTACGTGCAGGCGTTCGACGTCTGCTGGGTGCCGTTCAAACAGGATGCAATCGGCCAGGCGGCGAACCCCGTCAAAATCTACGAGTACCTCGCACTGGGTAAGCCGGTAGTGACGACACCGGTCGCGGACACCGAGTCGTTTGGCGACTTGGTGTATGTAGCGCACGACGCGGCAGAGATGATCGCGCACCTGCGCGCAGCGCAGACCAGCGCGGCAGCGCGGGCCGCGGCCCGGATCGCCTTCGCGCAACAGAACTCGTGGGACGTTCGGGCGCGCGAGTACCTCGATTTCCTGCGCACGTTACCGGCGTGATGCCAGCGCCAAGTCGTACGCGGCGGCCGTCTGGGCCGCGGCGGCGTCCCAGGTGTATTCGCGGGCCACACGTTGCGCAAGCTGTGCGGACGGCCCGCGCTGCAGGGCCTGCTCGAGCGCCGCACGGATCGACGCGGGGTCCTGCGGCTGCGCATAGCCGGCGTCATCGCCGAAGTACTCGCGCGTGCAGCCGCCAGGGGTCACCACCAGGGCACAGCCGCAGAGCGCCGCCTCAAGGCTGGCCAGACCGGGCGTCTCGTACCAACTCACACACGCGTGCACGGCGGCGGCGTGATAGAACCGGCGCAACTCGGCCGGCGGCTGCGCGTCCACGAACTGCACGTTGGCGTCTGCCGCGCGCTGACAGCGGCGCGCGTACGAGCCACTGAAACGCCCGGCCTGTCCGACGAGGGTCAACGGAATGCCGCTGCCGCGGAGGGCTGCGATGAGCGCGAACTGGTTCTTGCGCGGCTCAATGCGGCCCACACACAGCACGCCGCGCCGGGTTGGCAGTGCGCCGGTCGGCGGCCCGAACAGCGTTGCGTCGACCGCGTTCGGCACGATCACCGCCGGCCGCGCGATCCCGAAGCAGGCTTCGATCTGCTGCTGTTCGGCGCGGCTGTTCGGCAGGAGCACGGCGACCGCGTCGAGCAACTCCAGCACGCGCCGGCGAAAGCTCAGGCTGGCCAGGAGCTGGCGGGGCCACATCCGGCGTTCGCGGCAGTACATCAGGTAGCGCTGGAACAGGCGCAGGTCCTGGTACGTCCGGCTGCCGAGTGTGCGGGCGAGCCAGCCCTGAAAGCCGGCCCGGCCGCCGCGGTCAAACTCGTCGCTCGGCCAGTAGATGGTGCTGAGAACGGCCGGCAGACCGGCCTGGCGGATGCGGTGCGCGTGGCCGACGTTTTCCCACAGGCGGTCCAGGTGGAAGAGGTGCACGAGGTCATAGCCGGCCAGGTCGTCGCGGTCGTGTGCGAGGTCAACGGTTATGCCGCGGCGCCGCAACGCCTCCGCCGTCTGGAGAATCTGCACGGTGTCGCCACCGGGGTGGCGGGTGAGGTTCTTGCGGACGAGCCAGAGGACCCGCATCGCGTGCTCACTGTGGGCTGGGGACGGGGGGCTCAAACGGCGGCGTGGACATCTGTCCCGTGACGATGACTTCGCCGATGCGCGCCGCGGCGCGCCCATCGCCGTAGATGCACGCCGGGCGGGCCATGGCGGCGTAGGCCGCGGGATCCGTGAGGAGCGTGTCGGCCTCGGCGACGATCCGCGCGCGATCGGTGCCGACGAGCTTGACCGCGCCGGCGGTCACGGCTTCGGGGCGCTCCGTTTTTTCGCGCAGCACCAGCACGGGCTTGCCGAGCGCGGGGGCCTCTTCCTGGATGCCGCCGGAGTCGGTCAGGACGAGGTGCGCGCGGGCGAGCAGCGCGACGAACGTGGCGTAGTCGAGCGGTTCCACCAGGCGTAGACGCGGGCAATTGCCCAACAGCTCGTGCACCGGGCCGCGCACGCGCGGATTCAGATGCACGGGGTAAATGAGGCAGACGTCCGTGTGGCGCATGGCGATCTCGCGCAGCGCAGCACACAATTCGCGAAACGGCTGCCCGAAGCTCTCGCGCCGATGGGCCGTGACGAGGACCAGCCGCGCCGCGCCTGGATCGAGCGCGGGCGGCAGCGGCCGGCCGGAGACGCGCGCCCGCATCCACAGCAGCGCATCGACGATCGTGTTGCCGGTGAGGAAGATGCGCCGCGAATCGACGCCCTCGGCCAGCAGGTTCGCGCGCGCCTGGGCGGTCGGCGCGAAATGATCGTCCGCGACGACACCGGCCACGCGGCGGTTGATCTCTTCGGGGAACGGGGCGCGCTTGTCGCGCGTCCGCAGCCCGGCCTCGACGTGGCCTACGCGCACGCCGTGCAGATACCCCGCGAGCGCGCCGGCCATCACGGTCGTCGTGTCGCCCTGCACGATCAGCACGTCGGGGCGCAGCTCGTCGAGCACCGGCCGCAGCGCTGCCAGCAGGCGGCCAAGCAAGTCCGTCGGATGCTGCCCGGCCTGCATGACGTGCAGGTCCATGTCCGGCCGCATTCCGAAGGCGGCCAGCGTCTGGTCGAGCATCTCGCGGTGCTGGCCGGTCGCGCACAACCGCAACTCGACGGTGTCATTTCGGCGGCGCAGCTCATGAATCACGGGGGCCAGCTTGATGACCTCGGGTCGCGTGCCGAAGACCGCGAGGACGCGCTGTTTCACGATGCGCTCCCATCCGACAGCCGGCGATGCGCCGCGGAGATCAGGTCCTGGGCCTGCTCCAGGGTCGCGCGCGTCGTGCGCAGGTTTCCGACCGACAAACGCAACACGTGCCGGCCGTGCAGCCGCGTGTGCGAGATCAACACCGGCCCGGCGCTATTCACCTCCGCCAGCAGCCGCTCATTGAACGCATCCTGCTCTTCCGGCGACACCGGTGGCACGGCGCGGAAGCAGACCGTGCTGAAGGGCACCGGCGCGCAGAGTTCGAAGCCGGGTTGGCGCTGCACCCAGTCCGCGAAGCCGCGCGCGAGCGCGCAGTGGTTCCGGATGCGCTCCTGCAGGCCGTGCACGCCGAAGCGGCGCAGCACCATCCAGAGCTTCAGCGCCCGGAAGCGCCGTCCGAGCTGCACGCCATAATCCATCAGGTTGGTGACACCGGTCTCGGTCGTCGTCAAGTACGCGGGGACAATGGAGAACGCCCGGCGGAGCAGCACGGGGTCGCGGACGAAGAGGAGCGAGCAGTCCACGGGGACAAAGAGCCACTTGTGCGGGTTGGTGACGATTGAATCGGCCAGCTCCACGCCGTCGAACAGCGGGCGATACTCCGGGCAGATGCCGGCGGCCAGCGCGTAGGCGCCGTCGACGTGCAGCCACATGTCCTCGCGCCGTGCAATCGCGGCGATCTCACGCACCGGATCGACGGACGTGGTCGACGTCGTGCCCAGCGTGGCCACGACCGCGACCGGCCGGCGCCCGGCGCGCTTGTCCGTGGCGATCGCGGCCTCCAGCGCGTCGGTCCGCATCCGGAACTCATCGTCCGTTTCGATGTGCCGCAAATTTTCGAGCCCGAAGCCGAGCGTGACCGCGGCCTTGTCGATCGAGGAATGCGCCTGGTCGCTGCAGTACAGCGTCAGCGGCGGCAGATCGGCGCGGCCGGCCATGCCGCGGCGGCGAATATCCAGCCCGGCGGCGTGCTCGCGTGCGGTCGCCAGCGCGAGCAGTGAGCTCATCGACGCCGTGTCGTTGATGTGGCCGCGGAACTCGGCCGGCAGGTCCAGCATCTGCCGGACCCAGTCGCAGGCGTGCTCTTCCAGCTCCGTCGCCGCCGGTCCGGTGCGCCAGAGCATGGCGTTGACATCGAGCGCGGCGGCGAGGGCCTCGCCGATGATGCCGGGGCCGGAGCCGGTGACGGCGAAGTACGCCATGAAGCCCGGGTGATTCCAGTGCGTGGTATTGGGCTCGATGAGCGTGCGATAGTCGTCGAGAATGCGTTCGAGCGTTTCGGGTTCAGCGGGCGGCGCGGGCGGCAATTGGCGGCGCACGTCGCCCGGCGTGATCGGTGGCACGACCGGGTACTCGTGGACGTGCGCGAGGTAGTCGGCGATCAGGTCGGCCGCGCGGTGCATGGCCTGGCGGAATTCGACAGCGGGAATATCGCCAGGATGACTGGCGGAGCGGTGGTTGGTCGGAGTCATGGTACAAACCGTACACAGGGGCAATGCCGGTCCGGCGCGGGCTGCGTCGGCGCGGGCGAAGCCGTGATTATTGGTGCACGCCGCGAGCGCGTCCACAGCGCACCGGTGGAAGTTGTCCGGCGCGACGGCCGGGGACAGGCGATTCAGGGGTTGGCAACGGGGCCGTCAGCGCGTGGCGAAGAGGATGGCGTTGACGAGCAGGCTTACGCCGGCGATGACGCCGAGGACGATCGCCAGCGTGGGCGGCGACTCCTCATCCGAGGTGCGGGGGACGACGGCGCCGTTGCCATTGGTGGGCTCGGGGGCCAGCGGCTGGCCGGAGGACAGCGTCTCGAAGACGTCGGCGCCGACGGTCTGCTGGGCGTACTCGGGGGGCTGCTTGCGTGCCAGGCGTCCCAGGTCGACGAGCAGTTCGCGGGCACTGGGGTAGCGGTCGTCGCGGTTCTTGGCCAGCAGCATCTCGATCATCGCGCCGCAGCCGGAAGTGAGCTTCGTATTCAGGTGGTCAGGCGGCGTGAGGGGCTCTTTGAGGTGCTTGTGCATGACGGCGGAGGGCGTGGGGCCTTCGAATGGCACGCGCCCGGTGACCATGTGATAGAAGGTCGCGCCGAGCGAATACAGGTCGGCCCGGTGGTCGATGTCCACCTCGCCGCGGATCTGCTCGGGGGCGATGTAGTAGGGCGTGCCGTAGGCGCGGCCGGCCTCCGCCATGGCGGCCTGCACGTCCGTGGTCTCGCGCGCCAGACCCATGTCCGCCAGCTTTGCGACGCGCTCTCTGGTCAGCATGATGTTCTTGGGCTTGACGTCCCGGTGGATGAAGCCGCGCTCGTGGGCGTGCAGGAGGGCGCGGGCGATCTGCGTGATGATGTCGACCGCCTCTTCCTCGCTGTAGACCTTGCCGTCGGCCAGCTCGTCGTAGACCGTGCAGCCCTCGACGAACTCCATCACGAAATAGTGGTAGCCGTTGGCCTCGGCCACGTCGATGGCCTGCACAATGTTGGCGTGATTGAGCTGCGCCGCCGCCCGCCCCTCGCGGTAGAAGCGCTCGACGAACTCGGCGTTCCGGCTGAGCCGCTTGGGCAGGACTTTGACGGCCACGACGCGGTCCAGGCTGAGCTGCTTGGCCTTGTAGACCACCGCCATCGCCCCGGCGCCGCACTTGTTAAGTATCTGGTAGCCGGGGAGTTGCTGGGCGGGCCGGCCGCCCGAGTCTTCGTTGGATCCATGCAGCCGCTGGAGCTGGGTCCGGGTCAGGAAACCGAGGTCCACCAGAATTTCGGCCAGGGGGCGTTCGCGACCGGTCACGGCCAGTTGCCGCTGCTGGTCCCCCGCCGCGCGCACCTCTTCCGGGGTGACCAGTTGGCGCTCTATGAGCGTTCGGCAGATTTGGCTATCTTCTGATCCGTCTGCCACCCGCAGTGCTCCCGACGATGTAGGTAGACGCGACGAACATGAAACGATTAATCTTTCAATTGTACGCGGTCCCAGGATGAGAGGCAAACCTTGCGCATGATGTCGGCCAGCGTTCCCGGACCGTCCGCCCCCACTCTCCCCATTCTCGGACGGTCCCGCCGCGGACGCGGCGGCGTGTGCGTGGCTGTGCTGGGGCTGCTCCTGGGCAGTCCCGGGCTCGCGGCCGCCCAGGTACCGGTGGTCACGGATGAGAGCGTTGATGCGGCGATCCAGCGCGCGGTCACGTGGATTGAAGGACGCCGCAACGCCGACGGCCACTGGGAATCCAAGGCCGCCGTGCAGGAGCATATCCGGGCCGGCGACACGGGGCTGGCGGTGTTATCGCTGCTATACGCCGGCCGCGACCCGCGTGAGACGGCGCTGGACCGGGCGTTGACGTGGTTCGCCGAGCAGGCGCTGCAAGGCACGTACACGCACGGACTGCGGGCGCATGTGCTGGGGCTGGTGCCGGGCAAGAAATTCCGCGGCCGTCTGGAAGAGGATCTGGCCTGGCTGCTGCGGGCGGTGGGTCCGCGCGGCACGCCCTGGGCCGGCTCGTATGACTACGACGCGCCGCCCGATGGCGGATTACCGTCCAGGTGGGATAACTCGAACAGCCAGTTCGGTGTTCTGGGTGCGTGGCTCGCGGCCGACGCGGGCCTGCCGGTGCCCGAGACGTACTGGGAGGCGGTCGCCGAACACTGGATTCGCGTGCAGAACACTGACGGGGGCTGGGGTTATGAGCAGGGCGATACGCAGTCGCGCGGCAGCATGACCGCGGCAGGGCTGGCAGCCCTGTTCGTCGTGCTCGACCAGCGCTACGCCGCCCAGCCGCGCGAGGCGGTCGGGTTGCTGACGGCGATCGAGCTGGGGCTCGACTGGTTCGGCCGTGAATACACGCCGGAGAACCCGCGCGGCGACGTGGGCTGGACCTATTACTACCTCTACGGCGTCGAGCGGGTGGGGGCGGCCAGCGGGTACAAAGCCTTCCGCAACAAGGAGTGGTTCCGGAGTGGGGCGGCCTACCTGCTCGCACATCAGCAGGCTGACGGCTCGTGGCCCATGACCGGTGACCAGGCGACCGCCCTGCGCAACACGGCCTTCGCGGTCATGTTTCTATGCCACGGGCGCGCCCCGCTGATGTTCAACAAGCTCGCGCACGGCCCCGACTGGGATCGCAAGCTGCGTGACCTGTCCGGGCTCACGCGCTATGCCGGCCACACCTTCGAGAAGGTGTTGAACTGGCAGATTGTCCGGCTCGATGGCCCGCTGGACGACCTGCTGGAGGCCCCGGTTTTGTATCTCTATGGCGAGCAGCGCCCCGAGTTCAATGCCGTCGAGATCCAGAAGCTCCGCGAGTATTGCCAGCGCGGCGGGCTCCTGTTCGGCGTCGCGGGCCGCTCAGGGGAGGCCTTTCGCGAGGGGTTCGAGGACCTAGCCCGCCGGGTGCTGCCCGATTGTCCCCTGCGCCCGCTGGAGTCCAGTCACCCGTTGCTTTCGGGCGAGGTGCAGTTCCGCATCGAGGACCCGCCGCTGTTGCTGGAGGCCCACAACGGTGTGCGCACGCTGATGCTGCTGTCGACGCGCGACTTGGCCGACGCCTGGAACCGCTACGTGCCACGTGGCGCGCTTGAACGGGACTTCCAACTGGCGGCGAACGTGTACCACTACGCCACTGACAAGACTTCGATTCGCAGCCGGCTGCAGACGGCGACGATTGTCGAGCGCGATGTGGATCCCACGCGGACGATTCGCGTTGCCCGCATCAAGTACAACGGCCGCTGGGACGTCGAGCCGTACGGCTGGACACGCCTACGGCTCCACCTGAACAACGAGGCCGCCACGCGCCTGCTCGTGACCTCCGGTATCACGCTGGACTCGCCCGAACTTAAGAGCTTCAGCATCGCCTACCTGACCGGCACCGACGCGTTTGAGCTCGGCCCGAGCGAGTTGCGCGGCCTGCGCGAATTTCTCAGCGGTGGCGGAACGCTGCTGGCCGATGCGGCTGGCGGGTCGCGCGCCTTCACCCGCAGCCTGCAGGAGCAGGTGCAACTGGCCACCTACAGCGCGCCGGAGACAATCCCGGCCGAGTCGTACATCCTGACCGGGCGCGGCATTCCGGACGCGCAGGATCTCGCGGGTGCGACCTACCGGCGCGCGGCGCGTGCCGAGGCCCGGGGCCAGTCGTACCCGCGTTTGGTGGGAGTGCGGGCGGGTCGGCGTCTGAGCGTGATTCACTCCCCGCTGGACCTGAGCACAGGGCTGCTGGGCACGCCGGTATATAACGTCCGCGGCTACGAGCCCGAGACAGCCCTGCGGATCATGCGCAACTTGCTGCTGTACGCCGCGCTGCCGTCGGCCGAAAAGGCGCGGCTGGAGCGCGAATGAGCGGAGGCGCCCACCGCGGCGTGCGACTGTGGATCGAGTCGTCGCTCAAGGGGTGGAGAATGGCTCGGCGGGTTTGCCTTCGGCAGCGGGCAGGTGCCCGCGCGCCTGTGCGTAGGCGCGTAGCCGGCGACGCAGTTTCAGAATGACGGCAGGGCTGAGCGGTCAGGCGGGGGGAGCTATCGCGCGTGCTCGCGAGCGCCGCGCCGGACACGCCAGCGCGAATCCGGCGCGCAGGACACGGTGTCTGGGTCAAGGTTTGCCGAGCAGGGCCATCCGCGCGCGGAGCTCAAGTTCGGCTTGCTGCCAATCCCATTCGGGATTGCCCGGTGTCCCTCCACGCGACTGGTAGATCTCGAATGCGCGCTGACGAATCTGCTCTTCGGTCGGGTTGGCGACGACAGGAATCTCTAGGGCGGCCTTGGATCGCGGGCGGGTCCGCAGGCCTTTGGCGGTGCTACCAGTGGGCATGGGAAGCCTCCATCGCGGGGCCCGGCCGAGAGCACAATCGTCGCCGGGGCCACGTTGGTTTCAATCGGATGAACGACGAGAAAACCTGAGCGCAGTGCTCACACCTGGAGTGTAGCGCGCAGCGTCGGCGCTATCTGCCCGCCGGCTGCAAGCCCTTTCAGCCACAGAGCTTCGCGCGCGCCGCCGGCCGCTATGCATCGTCGGCGGGCGGCGGCGCGGCGGGCGCGGGCTGGTCCTTGACCAGGCTGATGAGCGTCTGGCCGGCAACGGGCAGGAGCGGCTGTCCGGCGGTGATGACGCTCAGCCGTCCGCTCTCGGTAATGACGAACATGGGCACGGCCGTCGGCCCGTAGCGGGAGGTGAAAGCGGCGTAATCGAACGACTCCGACAGTCGCGTGGCCTTGATCGTGTGGCCCTCGCCGAAGCGGCGCGCGAGCTCGGAGTACGTGACGCCTTCGCCAAACAGCCAGCGCCCGTGCAGGTGCTTGTAGGTCGCCGGCTTGTCTTGCGGATCGGCCCGCGGCGGAAGCTGGTAGCAGTGTGCGCTGCCCAGGATGCGGGTGAAGCGCTGCACGGCCAGGGCGTTGACCCAGTCGTTGGGCGTGACGGCTAGCAACCGGCCGATGCCGCCGAGGTTGATCTCGTCGATCGCGTAGTCCGCCAGGATGCTGCCGGAGTACGTTGGCAGACCTTCCATGCGCGCGGCGGCGGCGTGATAGCGGTTGTTGTCGACCAGCAGCACCGGGAAGCCCTTGTCGCGCAGCACGACGGCCAGCGCGCGCGTCCACGCCGGCGCGCCGACCAGGATCACGCCCTGCGGGTTAGGCACGGCTACGCCGAGCCGGCGCGCGACGAGCGGCGCGGTCAGGCCATAGATACCCACGGTGCCGATGATCACGAGGAACACGATCGGCACCAGCAGGTGGGCGCCGCTGTGGCCGGCATCTTCCAGGCGCAACGCGAACAGCGAGGAGACGGCGGCCGCGACGATGCCGCGCGGCGCCATCCACGCCAGGAAATGCCGCTCGCGCTGTGCCAGGCCGGAGCGCACCGTCGCGACCCAGACGGCGAGCGGACGGCCGATGAAAATCAGCAGGGCCACGAACACGGCCCCGCCCACGCCCACTTGTTTCAGGTTGGCCGGGTCCAGCCGCGCTGCCAGGAGGATAAACAGGGCCGAGATGAGCAGGACGCGCAGGTTCTCCTTGAACTCGACGATGTGGCGCACGTCCGCGAGCTTCTGGTTGGCCAGTACGAAGCCCATCACGGTGACCGTCAGCAGCCCGGACTCGTCCTGCAGGGCGTTCGCGCCCGCGAAGGCCGCGATCACGAACATGAGCGAGACGGAGTTCTGGAGGAAGTCCGGAATCCAGTAGCGCTGCAGCAGCAGCGCCAGCAGGTACGCCGCCGCCACCCCCAAGCCGCCCCCGATCATGATTGTCCTGAGCAGGCTGAGCGCGACGTGCGCGGCCGCGACGTCGGGGCTGCGTCCGCTGGCGATGACCTCGAACACGAGCACCGCGAGAGTAGCGCCGAGCGGGTCGACGGCGATGCCTTCCCACTTCAGGATCGGGCCGACCGGCCCCGTCGGGCGAATGTGGTGCAACAGGGGACCGATGACCGTGGGGCCGGTCACCACCAGGATCGCCCCCAGCAGCGCCGCGACGCCCAGGCTGAGTTCGTCGAAGATCAGGTACGCCGCCGCCGTGCTCACGGCCCACGTCAGCAGCGCTCCGATCGAGCACAGATACGTGACCACGCGGCCGGCCCCGCGCAGCTCGGCGAGCTTGAGGGTCAGGCCGCCTTCGTACAGGATCAGCGCGACCGCGAGCGAGACAAACGGAAACAGCACCTCGTCGAACTGGGGATTGAACTGCAGCAGCCCGGTCACCGGGCCGGCAATGAAGCCGAACGTCAGCAGGAGCAGGATCGACGGCAGCCCGATGCGCGCAGCCAGCCACTGGGCGCCAACGCCGAGGACAACGACGCACGCCACCTGAAACAAGGCCTGCTCAGGCACACCCGGTCTCCAGTCGTGACAGCAAGGTCGCACCGCGCGCGACCCGGCCCGGGGTCGGCATTCTAGTGCGCGGCCTCATTCAAGGTAACTCATGACGGGGGTGGTACGCGCAACAGGGGCGGTACAGGCAACAGCGGTGGTACGGGCACCGGGCGTGCTACGGGCGTCCCGCCCGTCGTCGGCACGGACAAGATGCCCGTACCACCCGGTTGCGCGCGGTCGGCGGAGTTTGGGTGCGGTGAGCGACTCCGGGTAACATGGCGGGCTGCGGATTCGCTGTCTGGAGACCACGATGCATCTACCGCGACATCTCGACGAAACGGCGCTGGTCACGCGTCTGGACCGCTTCCAGATCGAAACGCCTTCCTGGGGCTACGCCGACACGGGCACGCGCTTCGGCAAGTTCCTCCAGGACGCCGCCGCGTCAACGATCGCGGAGAAACTGGCCGACGCCGCCCAGGTCCACCAGTTCACCGGCTGCTGCCCGAGTGTCGCCGTGCACGTGCTGTGGGATTTCCCCACGGGCACCGATCCGGCCGCGATCGCCGCGCAGGCCGCGCAGCTCGGCGTGCGCATCGGGGCGATCAACCCCAACGTGTTCCAGGACCAGTGCTACAAGTGGGGCTCAGTGACCAATCGCGATCCGGCGATTCGCCGGCGGGCGCTCGAGCACATGCTCGACAGCGTCGCGATCGGCCGGCGCGTTGGGTCGCAGCTTCTGAGCCTGTGGTTCGCGGACGGCACGAACTATCCGGGGCAAGGCCACATCCGGCAACGCAAACACTGGATGACCGAGGCGCTGCGCGAGGTGCACGCGGCCATGCCCAGCGACTGGACGATGCTGGTCGAATACAAGCCGTTCGAGCCGGCCTCGTATCATACGGATATCGCCGACTGGGGGATGGCATGTGCCTTCGCGCGGCACGCCGGCCCGCGGGCCAAGGTGCTCGTCGACACGGGTCACCATCTGCTGGGCTGCAACATCGAGCACATCGTCGCGTTCCTGATCGACGAGGACATGCTCGGCGGCTTCCACTTCAACGACCGCAAGTACGCGGATGATGACCTGACGATGGGCAGCATTGACCCGTATCAGCTCTTCCGCATCTTCCACGAGATCACGGCGGCGGAGCATGAACGCGGCAAAGATCTGCCGATCGCGTACATGGTGGACCAGTCGCACAACCTCAAGCCGAAGATCGAGGCAATGATCCAGACGGTGATGACGGCGCAGGAGCATTTCGCGAAGGCGCTGCTCGTCGATCATGCGGCGTTGCAGAAAGCGCGCGAACGCGACGACCTCGTGATGGCGGAGTCGCTCCTGCGCGACGCGTACGCGACGGACGTCCGCCCGCTGCTGGCTGAGTTCCGGCAGAGTCGGAAGCTGCCGCCGGACCCGCTGCAGGCCTTCCGCGAGAGCGGCTACGCCGCGCGGGTGGCGAAAGAGCGCGGCCCACGGAAGCAGAGTGGTGGCCAGAGCTATGCCTGACGCGCATCGCGGTCCTGGTCATGGAGCGGCACATGACAGCAACGGCCCACTATCTCGCTTTCGATCTGGGTGCCTCCTCCGGCCGCGCGATGCTGGGAGTGTTCGACGGGGCGCGACTGACGCTGGAGGAGGTGCACCGCTTCGCGAACGGCCCGGTGCGCATTCATGGTCACTTGTATTGGGATGCCCTCCGGCTCTTCGATGAGCTGAAGGCCGGGATTGCCGCCTGCACCCAGCGCGGCGTGCATCTGGACGCCATTGGCATCGATACCTGGGGCGTCGATTTCGGTCTGCTTGCCCGCGGCGGCGAACTGCTCGCCATGCCGCGGCACTACCGCGACCCGCGCAATCAGGGCGTCATGGAGCGCGTCTTCCAGACCGTGCCGCGCGCCGAAATCTACCAGCGCACCGGCATCCAGTTCCTGCCGTTCAACTCGCTGTATCAGCTCGTCGCGCTGCAAAGTGCCGCCCCCACCATGCTGGACGCGGCCGAGCGTTTGCTCTTCATGCCGGACCTGTTCGCCTATTGGCTGACCGGCACGCTGGGCACCGAGCGGACCATCGCCAGCACGTCGCAGATGCTCGATCCGCGCGCCGGCGCGTGGGACGTCGAGTTGCTCCGCCGCCTCGGACTGCCCGCACACATTCTGCCGACCATCGCCGCGACGGCGACGCCGGCCGGCCCGCTGTTGGCAGAGGTCAGCGACGAGGTCGGCCAGGCCGGCACGCCGGTCATTCGCTGCGCCGGGCACGACACGGCTGCCGCGGTGGCCGCGGTCCCCGCGCAGGGCGACGACTGGGCGTACATCAGCTCCGGCACGTGGTCGCTCGTCGGCGTCGAGCTGCCTGCCCCGCGAATTACGCCGGAAACGCGCGGGGCCGATTTCACAAACGAGGCCGGCGTCGCCGGCACGACCCGCTTTCTGCGGAACGTGACCGGGCTCTGGCTGGTGCAGGAATGCCAGCGCGCATGGGCCGCAGCCGGGCAGGACTACTCGTGGGAAGAGCTGGCGCGACTGGCCGAAGGCGCCCCGCCGTTCGTGGCGTTCGTCGATCCCGACGATCCGCGCTTTGCCGAGCCCGGCGATATGCCGGCCCGCATCCGCGCCGCCTGCAGCGAGACCGGCCAGCCGGTGCCGGCCGGACCCGGGCCGATGGTGCGTTGTGCGCTGGAGAGCCTGGCGCTGAAATGCCGGCACGTGCTCGACACCCTGGAGCGCATCACCGGCCGGCGGATCGGCGTCCTTCACATCGTCGGCGGCGGCGTGCGCAACGCACTGCTCAACCAGTTCATCGCCGACGCGACCGGCAAGCCGGTGCGCGCCGGTCCTGCCGAAGCCACCGCGGCCGGGAACGTCATGGTGCAGGCCCTCGCGCAGGGGCGCGTGTCGTCGCTGGCGGAGCTGCGCCGCGTGATCCGCGCGTCGACGCCGGTGACGAACTATGACCCCCGGAACTGCGCCGCGTGGGATGCTGCCTACGGCCGCTTCCGCGCGTCGGTGGCGGGCACGTGATGAATCGGGGCCATGTGCACGAACGCGCGGTCCACATGGCCGAGCGCTTCGACCGCGGCGCGCGTCGCTTCACACACGTCGTGTGAATCCGTCGTGGACAGATCCCCGTCGACGACCGCCGTCAGCTCGACGTGCACGAACGTCCCCACGTAGTGCGCTTTCACGTCGCCGACGCCTTGCACGCCCGGCACGGCCGCCGCCGCCGTTTCGATCTGCTGCAGCAACTCACGCTCCGGCGCCCGGCCCATCAGGTAGCCGAGGTTCTCCATGCCGATACGGTGGCCGCTGTAGAGGATGTAGCCGCCCACGAGCAGCGAGGCCAGCACGTCGAGCAGCGGCAATTTCAGCTCGGCGACAATTACCGCAATCAGGCCTTGGAGCGCGATAAACACGTCGTTGCGGCAGTCGATCGCCGTCGCCCGCAAGGCCGGGCTGTTGAGCTCTCGGCCGCGCCGACGGAAGAACACCGACAGCAGGGTCTTGAACACCGCCGTCAGGCACAGGGCGGCAATCGGATATGGCCCGATCCGCTCCGGCAATTCGCCGTGCACGAGGTGCAGCACGCCCGTCTTGCAGACCTCGAACCCCAGGATGCCGGTGAAGATGGCGACGACCAGGCCGGCGATCGGCTCGGCCCGACGATGTCCGAAGGGGTGGTCCTCGTCGGGGCTCTGCCACGCCAGCCGGACGCAAATCAAAATGACCACCGAGGAAACGACGTCGGACAGCGAATTCAATGTCTCGGAGAAGATCGTGAGGCTGTCGGACAGACTGGTGGCGCTGGCCTTCAGGCCCAGCAGCAGCGTGTTCGCTCCGATTGCCACCCAGGTGGCGCGCATGGCCGCAGCACGGGGCATACGTTCCGCTCAACAACGGACCGCGTCATCCGCCGCGCCCGCCGAACGAATGCCGGGCGCGGCGGCGACGATTGCCACCATCCTAGATGATGCGCGCCAGAGTCGCCACGACCTCGCTTACGGGCTGGTCAGCAGCGCGACGAACGGATTGATGTCGCCGAAGCCGACCACGCCATCCTCGTTGATGTCGCCATTGGACGCTGGGCAACCGGGGTACATTTTCTGCCAGGCGGTTGGATTGCTGAGGAGCAGCACGAACGGATTGATGTCACCAAAACCGACCACGCCGTCGCAGTTCACATCGCCGCGGCCGGCGGAGGGCGGGACTTCATCCGCGCCAATGTCCACGCCGCTGCGCATCACGCGCGCCTGGCCGTCGATGTCGGTCTCACCCGGCAGCGGCACAAGGCCCGGATTGCCCGCGTCGATGCAAGGTGAATCCATCGTGAGGTGATAGTCGTCAGCGCTTGCGTCGGCGAACGCCGGGTCCAGTGCGAAGTTGCCCGTGCCACCGAGGGCGCCGGTCCAGCCTTCCACGTCACAGTAGTTGATCGCGGTCGGCGTGCCGGCGATTTGCTGGGTTTCAACGCTCGGTGCGTCACCGATGTTGCCCCACAGGATCGTGTTTTCGATGGTCGCCGTGCCGCCGGTCACGAGCTCGAGCCCGCCGGCCAGGGCGAGGGCGCTGTTCGGATCGCCCGGCTCGCCCACCTCGTTGTATGCAATCGTGCAGTTCCGGAGCGTGAGCTGTGCCTCCGAGCACACACCAGCACTGCGCCCGGCGCTGCCACCGACGCCCCAGGTGTCACCCAGTTGCCCCGCGCCACCGCTACCCGTGGCGTTGCCACCGACGATGCAGTCGATGAAGGTAGTGTTGGTCTGCATACCGGCCACGAACAGCCCCGCGCCGTCACCGCCGGCGCCACCGCTGCCGCCCACACCTACAGGCCATTCGGGCGTGCTGCCATTCTCGCCGCCGTCACCGCCGTCGCCGGTCAGGTTTCCGATAAGCTGGCACGCTTGAACCGTCACGGTTGTCCCGCTGACGTGAAGTGCGCCGCCATCGCCGCCGTGGCCGCCCGGCCCGCCGTAGCCCCAGCAGGCGTAGTCACAGCCGGTCGAGCCACCCAGGCCACCACCGCCAGTCGAATTGCCGGCGAGGTGGCAATTGCGTACCGACACGAGCGTCCCGCTAAGGTAAAGGGCGCCGCCGTCACCGCCATACCCGCCATCGCCACCGCTTCCCTGACGGCCGCCCCCGCCGGCGTCGCCGCCGGCCGCCGTGCTGTTGTCCGTAAGCTCGCAATTCAGAAGCTCGGTCGTGCCATTGACCGCGTATATCGCGCCGCCGCTGCCGGCTGGGGCGCCGTCGCACCCGCTGCCCGATCCCATTTCTCCCCAGCAACTGCCGCCACTTCCACCGGTACCGGATCGGCTTCCAGTGAGCGTGCAGCCTGTGAGCGACACGCTGGAGTCTCGCGCGCAAATAGCGCCCCCGTGGCCGCCCGGCGCGGCCGAGCCCGCCCACCAGATTCCGTCATAGCCATCGCCACCCGCACCGGCCTGGTTGGCGACCAAATTGCAGCCGGTGATGACAACGGTTGACGGGCCAGTCACATAGATGGCTCCACCGCTGCCACCCGCGGCACCGGATTGGCCTTCGCCTTCGCCGATAATCCATCGACCGTTGCCGCCATGTCCGGCGCGGTTCCGCTCCAGTGTGCACTCGGACAGCGTGGGCTGTGTGGACTTGAAGCAGAATCCGCCCCCGTTACCGCCCACCGTGGGATTGTGGAAGTACGCCTGGCCGCCCTCCTTTCCGGGCCCGGCGGCGTTGTCGGTCACGCTGCAATGCGTAAACGTGGGCGCACCGCCCTGGCAAAACACCCCGCCGCCGTCGCCTGTAGGCTGGCCCGCGCTATCCGCCGGATAGCCCGAGTACGTCGCGTTCCGCCGAATCGTGCAGCCGGCGAACGTCGCACTGCCGTCCACCATGTACACGCCGCCGCCGTTGGGCTGACCGTCGTACGCCACCGCGAAGCCGCCGGTGATCGTCACCCCGTCAAGCCGCGCGCTCGCGTCCGTGTCGCTGGCGATGACCACGTGGTAGCTATTGTCGCCGCGATTGACGAAGACGTCGTTCGGATCATCGTTGCCGCCCAGGTCGCCGGTCAGAATGGACTCATAGAGCGCCACATCCCGCGCGTCCGGATTGCCCGGCTGCGCCAGCCCGGCATACCCGCCGTAGATCGCCACCCCGCTGAGCAGATGAAAGCTCGCGAGCCGATCGCCGGCGCCCATGCCGCCCCCCAGGTCCGGCGTATACGTCCCGCCGGCGATTCGAATCTCATCGCTGGCCGTCGCGACCGCGAGCGCATCCTGCAGGTATTTGAACGCGCTGGTCCAGAGCGTGCCATCGCCGCCGAGCGCGGCATCGTCATCAACGTGGATCACATCCGCGACCGCGACACCGCAGGCCAACCAACTCACCAATCCCCAAGTCGTCCAGCCGAGAATCCGACGCGCCACTCCCGCTGTGTGCTGATGCATGTCGCTTCTCCCAAAAGGACTTCTGCTGCCAAGTCCAGCGCCACGCCCGCCCGAAACGAGGACGAGCACCGACTCTCGGCCTGTTCTCATACCAAGAGCATGGCCGAGAGATACTCGTCATTGAAACGTGCCGAAGACCTCTCTCCCGCCCTTTCCCCGGGGGGGAGGCCGGTCCAGATAAAAACCTCCAGAGAAAGTCTACAACGCCGGCAGAGTTGAATCAACTTTTCTCTGGAAAAGGCGACTGCGCCAACGCACGTACGGCGTTCAAGGTAGAGCGGTCAGACTATTTCCCATCAACAGCGGGGCGCGCAGTGCGGTTCGCTCGCGCCCAGGTGGAGATTGATCGCAGCTTCAAGGAGTCGTCAGCAGCGCCACGAACGGATTGATGTCGCCGAAACCGACCTGCCCGTCACCGTTGATGTCGCCGTTCATGATCGTGCAGTCGGGGAACGTGGACGCATACAAGGTCGGATTGGTCAGAGCCAGAACGAACGGGTTGATGTCACCGAATCCGACGACGCCGTCGCAATTCATGTCGCCGGGGAGTGTGAACGGCGTCAGCGCGATCGTCGTCGTGGCCATCAGTTCCGGCGGGCACTTGCCTTGCTGATCCCACAGCGCGAACAGCAGCGCCCCCGTGTCATCGGTCGTGTTCTCGTCGCGCAGGAACTCGATGTACTCCTTGCTCGTGCTCTGGTAGTAGAGCGTCACTGCCGCCGACGCGGCCCCCATCGGAATCGCATACGCCGTCTCGTCCCAGTACTGACCGTCTGCGTACGCGGCGCCCACCGGCGTGCCACCGAAACCGGCGAAGTTGACATTCGTGAATCCGCGCGGCGGGATGCGGTTGTCCTTGAAGATCTTGTTGTTCAGGACGAAGTGGAACGACGGTCCGGGCTCCACGCCGACCAGCGGCGCCACCACCTCGTCGAGGCCTGGTTTTGCCTCGTACACCTTGAGCGCATCGTCATGGCTCAAGACGCCGGTGAGCGGGTCGTACGCGCCGGATTCGGCGAGCAGCGTTCCGCCGGCGTTGAAGAACCGCACGTTCAGCCACATGCGGCGGCCTTCGGGATAGCCGGTGGGCAGCTTGTGGCCCGTGTTGTTGGTCACGGTGACGTGGACCTGCGGCCCGTCCTGCAGCGCTGCCAGTTCGGCCGCGTTCTGCAGCATGTACCGGACGCGCACGGCGCCGGCCTGCAACGCCGTCGGGTTCACTTCGTTGGGCAAATCGGGGTACAGCAGCGGCAGCACGGTGGCCATCCACGCGCTGCCGCCGGTCATGTCGTGCAGCGGCAGGTCGGTGCGCACGGGGGCGGCGGGGTAATTGCAGCCCTGGCCGGTGACGTCCCGCATGTGGCAATCCTGACACGTGCTGACGTACTGCTTGTTGCCGCCGAACTCGGGGGCGTACACGCCCTGCGCCGTGTTGTACGCGCTGTAGAACCACTCGCTGTAGGTGCGTTCGATCGGCATCAGCGTGTGCGCGGACGTGCTGGCCGGCGGCGTGTCGAACGCGTTGGGCACATAGTTGCCCAGCCCGTCCTTCTCGAACGCCGAGTTGCTCACGTCGTGACACGTGCCGCACAGTGCCGCCTCACGGTGGAACGGCGACACAAGGATCGGATGCCCCAGGGTGGCGTCCAAAAACGGGCCGCGCCGTGCCCCGGTTGGGTCGATCACGAACATGCCGTTGCCGAAATCCACCGGCGGCATGCTCAGACCCGCCAGAATGTCTTCGTCCTGCATCGGGCTGACGCCGGGCACGTAGAACGGGTCCACCAGCCGGTGACACAGGTCGCACGACACGCCGTGCTTGTCGGTCTCCAGCATGAGCTGGCCGTTGGTCGGCACGGAGCGGCCGCGCACCCAGCCGGCGCCGATGTGACACCGCAGGCACAGGTCGCCGGAGTCGGGCGCGTCCTGGTTGGCCACGGTCTGGCAAGCCTCGTAGAGCGGGTCGCGCGAGGCCAGCGCCATCAGGCTGCCCTGCCAGTTGAGATACGGCTCGACGGCGGGGTTGTAGTTCGCGTGGCACGCCGTGCACGCCGTCGGGTGATTGAGCGTCCCGGTTTCGAACGGCTGGGTGCCGGGCAGATCGAAGTCCCGCAGCGTGGTCGGCGCGATGCCGCCCGGGGGCGACACGATGATGAACGCGGCGTCGCTGTCGTCGTGGCCGGAGTTGAACGCGTTGTCGATCGCGATGACGCGCAGAATGGCCTGGGTCGTCGGGCGATTCGCCGGGAACCAGTTGTAGCTGCCCGCGTTGCCGATGTTTTCCGCGACGGGGGTGAACGTCGCACCGTTGTCAAGTGAGAGGTGCAGATCCACGCGTGCAACGCCACTGGTGTCCGTGGCCGTCCAGCTCACTACGAAAGGCGTGTTGCCCGTGGCGACTTCGCCGCCGTTGGGCACGAGCACGGTCACGGTCGGTGGCGTCACGTCGTAGGTCGTCGGGACGAGGTGTCCCTGGATCTCCGTCACGTCGACGTTGGATACGCTCTGCACGTTCGATGG
Source organism: Phycisphaerae bacterium (assembly GCA_017999985.1). Taxonomy (NCBI): domain Bacteria; kingdom Pseudomonadati; phylum Planctomycetota; class Phycisphaerae; species Phycisphaerae bacterium. Next base: position 865,172 of record JAGNKU010000001.1, read on the forward strand.
CGTCAGACCCGGGAACGTCGGTGTGTTCGTGTAGTTCCCGAGGTCGGTGATCTCCACGAGCGCCGTGTAGCCGTCGCTGTCGGAGTCCAGGTTCTGCACGGACTGGACCGCCTGGCGCCGGCCGTTGGGGTTGCTCGGGTAGCTCGGCAGGGCCGCCTCGATGGCCGCGCCGTAGGGGTTCCGCGGGCCGCCGCCGGAGAAGTCGAAATGGCACACGCCGCAATGCGCGGGATGGCTCGGCACCGTGTCCAGCGCGGACCCCGTCGCGCCGGGATAGACCGCGAAGAACGCGTCGCGGATGTTCGAGCGGGCCTGCAGCGCGGCGGGCCAGATCACGAGGGCCGCCCCGGCCGCGAGCGAGATGATGACCAGATTCTGTGTTTGTCGTGAATTGGACGGGCACATGCTCACTTCTCCACGGACATGATGCGAGCGCAGCTTCCACCCCACCCAGAGCCTACCCAACCGACGGGCGCAAACGCAAGGAAAAACGCGCCGCAGGCGGCTGGATACTGCTTGCGGTGCGCCCGGGGCGCGCAATTCGTCGGACAATCGGCTCCGCCTTGTAGGCCGACGTCCTATGTGGCTGCGTGTGGACCGCAACTTCCGGAGGGTCGTACGGGCGTCCCGGCCGTCGGGGGCACAGGCCAACTGTCTGGGCCACCCACGTCCAGCCAGATCGGACGCGCGACGTCAGCGTTCAAACGCGTAGCGCCCAGCACCCACGCGGAACACCGCGGCGCCATCCTCGGCCTTCGCTTCCAGCACACCAAGCGTCTGCGCGGCCGGTTGGCCGCTTTCCGTGACGGTCTTGGGATCCGCGTCGGGCACGTACACCGTCGCGGTCGTGTTCGGCGGCACCCTCACATTGAGCGTGAGCTTGCCGTCGGCGAGCTTCCACTCGCAGACGATTTCGCCGTGCGGCGAGTGATAGCTGCCCCGCGCCCAGGTCAGTCCGCCACCGGGCAGCGGGCGCAGGATGAAGTGCTTGTATCCCGGGTGCGTTTCGTCCGGGTTGATCCCCAGGATCGTGCGGTACATCCACTCGCCGACCGAGCCGATCGCGTAGTGGCTGAACGAGTTCATGCCCGGGTTCTGGAAACCGCGGCCCTCGACATAGCCGTCCCAGCGCTCCCAGATCGTCGTCGCGCCGTGGTCAATTGCGTAACCCCACGACGGCATCGTGCGATTCAGGATCAGCCGATAGGCTTCGTCGTTGCGGCCGGAGCGCGTCAGCTCCGACATCAGCGCGATCGTGCTGTGGAAGCCGGTGGAGATGTTGCCCTTGTACGTCTCAAACGCCTCCAGCATGTACTTCGCGGCGGCGGCGCGTTGCTCCTTCGGCAGCAGGTCGAAGTACAGTGCCAGCGCGTAACCCGCCTGCGTGTTGCCCTGCATGCGTCCGTCGGGCGACACATACGCCGCGTTGAACGCCGCGCGGATGCGCTCGGCCAGCATGCCGTACTGCTGCGCCGCATCGTTGCGCCCCAGCACGCGGGCCATCTGCGCGACCAGTTCCGTCGAGCGTGCGAAGAACATCGTCGCGAAGACTTCCTTCGGCACTTCCGCGCCCTTCTCCGGCCAGCCTTCGAGCTTCAACGTGTCCGCGTTGAGCCAGTCGCCGTAGTCGTTGCCGCGGCTGTTTTTCCACAGCAGTTCGGGGTTCTGCTCGTGCACGTAATCGACCCACCGCCGCGCCGAGTCGAAATGCTGCTCCAGCAGGCGCCGATCCGCGTAGTTCACGTACGCGCACCACGGCACGAACACGCCCGCATCGCCCCAGGCCGCCACGCCCGAGAAACGCACCGCCGGCTCGAACGGGTGCGGAGCGAAATCCGGATAGCGGCCGTCCGGCGTCTGTGCATCGCGCACGTCCGGGATCCACTTCGTGTAGAACGCGGCCATGTCCATGTTGAAGCACGCGGTCTGCGCGAAGGCCAGGATGTCGCCCATCCAGCCACAGCGTTCGTCGCGCTGCGGGCAGTCGGTGGGCACGCTCGTCAGGTTCGCCCGCTGCGTCCAGAGGATGTTGGACCAGAGCTTGTTGAGCAGGGCGTCGGAGCATTCGAACTGGCCGACTTCCGGCGCCGACGAGTGCACGACGCAGCCGGCCAGATCTTCGAGCGCGGGCTTGTACGGCAGTCCCGTCACCTCGACGTAGCGGAAGCCGTGATACGTGAAGTGCGGCTCGAAGGTCTCAGCCTCGCCGCCGCGGCACGTATATTGGTCCGTTTGCTTCGCGCTGCGCAGGTTCTCCGTGTAGATCGTGCCGTCGGGATTCAGTACCTCGGCGTGCCGCAGCGTAACGGTCGTGCCCGCCGGCGCGTGCACCTTGAAGCGGCACCAGCCGACCATGTTCTGACCAAGGTCGAACACGTACGCGCCCGGTTTCGGCTCCGTGATGCCGATGGGCTTCAGCACGCGCGTGATGCGGACCGGCTCGTTCGGCTGCGCCACCAGCGCCGGCTTGCCCGGCTCGAGGGCCCTTGCCGCCACGGGCCGCCACGCCACCGCATCGAAGCCCGGCCGGTCCCAGCCGGCCAGTTCGCGGCGCGCGTCATACGTCTCGCCATCCAGCAGATCGCCGAAGCGGATGGGGCCTTCGGTCGTCGCGACCCAACTCCCATCCGAAACGACCACCTGCGGCGGCTGATCGCCACGCTCGATTTCCAGCCGCAGCAGCAGCCGTGGCCGACGCCCGTAGATCGCGCGCGGCGGACCGGCGTTCACGATGCCCGCCAGCCCGACGCGGCCCGCGTACCAGCCGTCGCCAAGCTGGGCGCCCACGACGTTTTCGCCGCCCGCGATCAGCTTGGTGACGTCGTACGTCTGGTACTGCACGCGCTGGTGGTAGTCGGTCCACTCCGGCGCCAAGACGTGGTCGCCGACGCGCTGCCCGTTGATCCGCAACTCGTAGAGCCCCAACGCCGTGACGTAGACCGTCGCGCGCGTCACCGGCGCGGTGCCCTCCAGCGTGAACGCCTTGCGCAACATAGGCGGCGTCAAGGGATCAAAGTTGCCGCCTGGCGGCTCCTGCGCGTCGCCGATCCACTGCGCGCCCCAGTCAGCGAGTTCGAACAACCCCATCGACCACGTCGCCGGCGCGCTCCAGGGCGAACCCTGACCGTCGGCGTCCCACATGCGCACCTGCCACCACACGCGCACCCGCGATCGCAGCGGCTTGCCGGCGTACACAACCTGAATCGACTGGTCGGACTCGACTTGTCCCGAGTCCCACAGGTTGCCTTCCTCGCGCTGGAGCAGCGCGGGATCGTCGGCGACGAGCACGCGATAGGCGCGCTGCACCGCACCGCGCCGCGCATCGACCACTTCCCAGGACAGCCGCGGCGCCCGCACGTCGATGCCCAGCGGATCCTGGCGGTATTCGCACCGCAGGTTCCGCGGCGCTTGCGGGCCGGCCGCGGCAGCAGCCTGGGCCAGCCCCGCACTCACCACCGCATTCAGGATCACGATTCCGACCAGACTGCGCGTCACCACGACCACACCTCCAACCACGGCCACGTCCGTCACGGCGCGCTCCGCGTCTCCAGGAACCAGCGTTGGCGCGGCGAACCGCCACGCGGCCTCTGGCGCACGAAATACACGGTCCAGACCGAATTGTCACTCATGCGCAGGCGAAAGTAATGCCGGCGCAGGTAAACCTCGTTGCCGGCCCGCCCGCCCTCCGGGCTGGTGTGCTTCCAGGACTCGAGCACGGCGCCGACCGCGAAACACTCGCCGTGCCAACTGAAACCCTGCGGCAGTCCCGGCAATCCCGCCGCCATCGCGCTCGCATCGAAGCTTCCCCGGAGCGGAGTGATCGACTCGCTGACGAATTCGTCCATCGTTCACCGCCTCCGCCGGCGCGGTGCGGTTCAGGCCTGCGGGCCCCAGCCCTCTGCAGGAACTTCATAGCGGGTGACGGTCGGCAGCGGGGCATCGATGTCGAGCGGCTCGTCGCCGCGCATGATCTTGGCCCGCACGCGCCCGTCATGCGGCTGACGCCAGGCGGCGTGCACCTCGTTGGGATTGGTCACGACCTGCCCGTTGAGCGCGACAATACGGTCGAATTCGCGCAGCCCGAGTTGATAGGCCAGCCCATCATGGTCCAGGTCACGGACCATCGTTCCTTCCACGTTCGCGCGCAGATCCAGGCTTGCCGGTCCGGTCGTGCGCCGCACGGTGACGCCGGCCGTGCCAAACGCGGCCACGGGATCGAGTCGATACGGCTCGCGGACGGCGCTCATCACGCGCTCGGCGACGTCCTGCGACACGAATGGCGGCAGCAGCGCCGCGAAATCCGCGAGCGTCGGTTGCGGGCCGTCCGGGACCCAGCGCGGATCATTCATGAAAGCCCGCATGAAATCGTCGAGCGACTTGCCGCGCTTGCCCGCGCGGATCGTCCGATCGAGCCACGCACCGATGATCAGCCCGCCCTGGTAGACCAGTTCGCGCGCCCCGTCGTCCTGGAAGAACACAGGCCCGCCCGCATCCGCCAGCGACATCTGGCCATACTGCGGATTGCGTTCGACCGCCTGCAATTGCTCGGCCAACACCTCGGCGAACTCCGGCCATGAAATCAGGCCCAGCCGCGCGCAGACCAGGTACGCGTAGTAGTCCGTGATGCCCTCGTTCACCCAGCGCAACTCGTCCGGCAGGTGCACGCGCTCGCCGCCCCACGTGTGGAAGAACTCGTGCGCGATCAGGTGCGCGACATGCCGGATACCCTGGGCCATCATGCGCGGGTCCGCCCCCAGTACCATCGAGTTCGTCTTCGGCGAGCCACCCATCCCGCGCTCGATCGGCGGCCCCACCACGAACAGGTACTGTCCTTGCGCCGGCCGGCCGAACAACCGCAGCTCGTGCTCGATGATGCGCGTCACCGGCGCGACGAACGCCTCCTCGATGGCTGCCTGGCCCGGCGCAAACACGATCGTCCCGACGAAGCCCCCTGCACGAATCTCCTGCCGGTTCCATTGCCCGACCGCCACCAAATCATTCTGTAGCGCAGTCAGACTTGGCGGTACCCAATCGCCGTCATCGGCGCGCGGCCACGGGGCATACACGGCCCACTTGTCGGGCACATTCAAGCGCACCCGAATTTCTTGCGCACGCACCTCCTGCGGTACGAGCACCAGCGGCCCGGTGGGCAGAAACGCGCTCTGCTGCGTCACAAATGGGTATTCGAACTCGTGCCGGCCGCGCACCGCTTCCAGCTCACGATGCGTCAGCGGCACGGTGTACGCCAGCCGGATGTCCGCTGCACCGCCGGTCTGCACGGTCCAAGCATACGGCCCCGTTCGCTCGTCCGGCAGCGCCCGCTCACCCCCCTGCGCCCGCACCGCACCGTCCAGTAACGGCTCTGGTAATCGCACAAACGCCCAGTCCTGCGGCAGCTCCAGGCGCAATTCACGACGCTCCGGTGCCAGGCCCGCCACGTCCAACGTCACGTCCACTTTGCGCTCCACGGGCGCCCGCAGCGTTATTTCGCATCGAAGCCGCACCGCGGGGTCCGCCGCTGCCTCCGGCTTTCCGGCGCGCAGTGTCCTCAAGACCGCGACCACATCTTCGGGCTCGGCCCGTTTGCGGTAGTCCGCGTCGATGAACGCGTAGCGGATCGTCCCGTCCGTGCCGATCACGTACGTCGCCGCCAGTGGCAGCTCGTACGAGTCGTCGCCGTTGTACTCCTCGAGGTTCACCCGGCCACGCACGTCGGCGAGCACCTCGGGCGCGAGCTTGTAGACCAGCCCGTATTGCCGCGCCACGACGTTGCCGAGGTCGCTGAGCAGCGCGTAGCTGAACTGCCCGAGCTGCTGCGTCATCAGCGCGTTGTCGACGGTTTGCGGACTGATCGCCACGACCGTCGCGCCCAGCTCCTGGAACCGCGGCAACGCCTCGGCGTACGCCCGCAATTCGAGCGTGCAGAACGGACACCACCCGCCGCGGTACCACAGCAGCACCACCGGGCCCTGCTTCAGCAGGTCGGCCAGCGCCACCGGCGCGCCTTCCGTGCTGGGCAATGTGAACAGCGGTGCTGTGGCGCCAATGTTCAAGGCCCGCGCCGTGATCCCCGACGTGCGCAGCGACTTCACGAAGTCGTCGTACATCTTCACGCGCGCCGGCGGCGTCGTGTTCCGCCACTTCTGCTCGAAATCAGCCAGGCGCGCCTGCAGCACCCGCTCCGGCGCCGCGACTGGCACGGGCGTCGGCGCCGAGGTGGGTTCCGGAGTCGGCGCGGGGGCCGAGGCCACCGGCGGGGCCGCAGCACCGCGCTCCGCGCGCTCGCAGCCCGGCCACATCGACAGAGCGATAAGCGGCAACAACAGGATCCGCGCCGCGCCAGCCGGCTGGCCGGCTCTGATAGCAGTCATGCCTGCTCCTCCATTCCAAGTCCCAGCGGCCACAAACGGGAATTATGCCGCCGTCGTTGGAGGTTGCCAGCGTGTGCCGGTGCGCTGCCCCCCGCCCCCCCGTGCGCCTGGATGGTCGGGCCTACGCGTCCAAGTAAAGCTGGTACTCGTACGGGTGCGGGCGAATCGCCATCGGCACCACCTCGGTCACCCGTTTGGTCTCTACCCAGCCCTGTACGAAGTCCTTGCTGAACGTGCCGCCCTGCAGCAGGAACTCGTGGTCCGCCTCGAGCGCCGTCAGCGCGTCCGCCAGCGCCCGCGGCACCATCGTCAGCCGGCTGCGGAACTCGCGGCTCTGCTTCGCGATGTCCACGTCGAACGGCCCGAAATTGTGCGCCGCCGGATCGAGCTTGCGCTGAATCCCGTCCAGCCCCGCCAGCAGCATCGCCGCCAGCGCCAGATACACGTTGCACGTGAAGTCCGGCGGGCGATACTCGATGCGCTTCTCGTCCGGCGAGACGGCATACTTCGGCACGCGGATCGCCGCCGAGCGGTTGGCGAGCGAGAAGAACAGGTTGACCGGCGCCTCGTAGCCTTCGACCAGCCGCTTGTACGAATTCGTCGACGGGTTGGTCAGTCCCGTCAGGGCGGCGCCGTGCTTCAGCAGCCCGGAGATGTACTGCAGCGCCAGCTCGCTGAGGTTCGCGTAGCGCTTCCCGTTGTTGTCGTAGAACAGCGGTCGGCCGCCCTTCGTCAGCCGCTGGTGCACGTGCATCCCGTTGCCGGCCTCGCCGAAGATCGGCTTCGGCATGAACGTCGCGATGCGTCCGTGCTTGCGCGCGATGTTCTTGATCACGTACTTGATCATCAGCGCCTGGTCCGCGGCCTGCACCAGCGGCGCCAGGTTCACTTCGATCTCGCACTGCCCCGGCGCCCCGACCTCGTGGTGGTGATAGCGCACCGCCACGCCCATCCCCTCCAGCGCCAGCGCGATCTCCGACCGCAGATCGTGAAAATGCTCGCTCGGGGGCACGCGGAAGTAGCCGCCCTTGTGCGGAATCGCCGGCGTCGCCCCGTTTGGCTCGATTTCGGAGCACTGAATGCTGATCTCGGTGTGAAATGGCTCGTGCGTCACGTCCACGCGATCGAGGATGTGGAACTCGAACTCCGGCCCCATCAGCGCCTCGTCCGCGATGCCGGTCGAACGCATGTACGCCACGGCCCGCCGCGCGATGGTGCGCGGGTCATGAGACGCCGGCTCGTGCGTGTCCGCCGTGACGGTGTCGCACAGGAAGCTCAGCGTGGGCTCCTGCCAGAACGGGTCGGGGAACCCCGTCTCAGGCTGGGGCAGGGCGTTGACATCGCCGCTTTCGACCGTGCTGAAGCCGGCCCCGGACGAGCCGTCGTACCCGACGCCCTCCTCGAAGTGCTTCTGCGTGAATTGGCGCGCCGGGATGGTCAAATGCAACCACTGGCCCGCCATTCCCACGATCTTCAGGTCCACCATCGCTATCTGATTGTCTTTAATGTACTTAAGCGCGTCAGCGGCAGATGCGAACACAGCAGATTTCTCCCTAGAACTGGCCTCATCATAACCAGTCCGGGACCTGTCTGCACGCTGCGTGCCGGATCCACCCCCTGACACCGCTGCCCCCCTGCTCACGCGCTCCCCGCCCGGCTGCTCCGCCCGCCCTACGCGCTTTCCAGCGCCCGCCGGAAGAAACGATGCAGCACGACGCCGGCCAGCACGAGCACGAGCGCGCTCGGCTCCGGCACCGCCCGCGATCCGAATTCGACGTTGTCGACGAGCAGCCCGTTCGCGAAGTCCGTCGTCGCGTTGTTGCGGATTTCCACGCGGGCGATCGCCGGCGTCGCCGCCCCGACCGCGAAGAACGTCTCGTAGTTCTGCTTGTTGCTGCTCTTCTCCCAGAGCCACGACTGGACGACCTTCCGCCCCAGAAGCTGGTTCGCCACGTCATAGACCGAGATCGTCAGGCTGTGGACTTGGCCTTCGACGCCCATCCCCAGGAACGCCCCCACCTCCGTCGCAGGCTCCGCGAACAGGATCGTGAATGGCGTGTTCTTCAGATCATTGTCAAACTTCGCGTAGAGCAAATCGCCCGACGGCATGTACGTGCCATCGTACCCCGTCACGTGCTCGGCGATCGCCCCACCCTCCGGCCACACGCCCGACCAAGCGGCATGCCGCCCGTCGGCCGTGTTCAGAAACGTTACGCCCCAGCGGTCCGCATACTGGTTCGACAACTGCGTGCCGCTCGCCAGATCGTTGAAATCAATCAGTCCGGTGGTCGCCCCCAGGAAGTCGTCGTAGGCCGCCCGCAACGCGCCGAATGTTGTGTACCCCCCGCCGCCGTCCGTCTCGTCAAACCACAGCAGGTCCGCCCCGCACGGTGTCGCTGTGGCCAGCACCAGCCACAGCGCTGTGGCTGCGGTTGTCCAGCCGGTTGTCTTCACGCGCCGCATGGCGTTCTCCAGGCTCGCCACTCCGTGTGGCGACAACATCCCCGGCACCTCGCCCCGAGGTGCTGCCATGGGAAACATACAAATTGTCGCGGCCCCGTGGCGACGAGCGTGAATTGCCGATAACCGGCGGCAACGCTGGAGGGCGGCACGGTGGGTCTTATTGGGCCCGCGCGTTTATTTCCATTCGATGGTGACAGTCCACCCCATCTCGCGATAGAAGCCGGTCAGAAGCTGCTCCGCCTGCTCCTTCGCCTTCACGACGAAGTCCGCGTCGCGCACGGCCCGGTCCACTTCCGCCTGGGCCCCCCGCATCGCGTCCACCAGCAAGTCCTCGCGCGGGTCCGCGAACGGGTTGAGCACCGCCAGGCCGGTCTTCCGCAACTCATAAACCTTTGTCCGCTCGTGGTCCACTCGCGGACGATCCGGCTGCGGCGTCGGGATGCGCAGCGTCGCTGTCCGCGCGGCATCGTCGCGCGCGACGATCTCGATTTGATCCAGATCGACGGTAATGTCCGCGTCGCCCTTCACCAATACGGCGGCCTGCGCTCCCGCCGTGCGCCCTTCGATCACGTTCGCCACCTGGACGCGCAGCACGGCGAGCTTGGCGATCCGGCGTACCTCCTCGATCCGCGGCCCACTACTCGTGAACTGGGCGGGCCGGCTGTGCCAGCCGATGATGTAGGCGCCCCACAACAGGGCCAGCAGCCCCGCGATCAGCAGCGGCCAGGCCACCATGCCTGGCAGACTCAAACCCGGATGCCCCGCGGTCTCGCGCGCCATCGGCGACCATCCCTGGATTACGGTTGCGACGTCGGATAGACGGGCGTCCACTCCGGCGGGCCGCCGGTGCAGGCACATGCGTGGATTTTCGCCACGACAAGCAGGGCCAGCAGCACGAGTCCGCCCAGCACCGTGGTGCGCACCGACCGCCGTGTCCAGCGCCACTGCAGCATGATACCGCTCCGCTGCTCGCCGGTTGCTGCGCCGCGCCGCGCGTCGGCGTCGCCCGCCCGGCCGGCACGCATGATGACCGCGCATCTGCGCATCGACAAGCCGTACTCCCCGCGCTTCCGGGGAGGTGACAGGGCGAGGGTCGGGCGACCGTGTGCCAAGCCTCGTAGCCCTGTGGCGCAACAGGTCCGCGGCGAATCCCGGCTCTACGGTGCCACTGCCGGCCGCGTGTGCGTCACTGTTGCGGGGTCCGGGAGGGGGGCCAGATCATGCGAGGCGCGCAGCTCGTTTTGCTCTGCCCGCCGCGCGCGGAATTGGTCGGCCGTGAAGCGCAGCACGGTGCCATCGGCGCGCCCGACGAAGACAAACGGCATCGTCGTCCCAGGGTTGGCCTCCGGGTCGCACTGCCGGATGACAACCCACAATTCGGGGTCGGCCTGCGTGAGGTCCAGGCCGTGGTACGTGAACACGAAGTCGCCGAGCCGGTGGGCGATCGTGCGGGGCGGCAAGGCGCGCGCTGCGGCGTCCGCCGCCGCGTTCGCCTGGGCCAGCGAGAGTTCTTCCAACTCATCCAGCCGCACGCTGCCAACCGCCACGTCTTCCTCAAACGTGGTGGAATCCCACGCGACCAGCGCGGATCCGCTCAGCCGGTGCAGGGCCACCAACTGCGCCGCGTGCGTTGGCCCCTGACCCGCGTTGCCGCGCGCGAAAGTCAGCAACGCGTCCATCACGACTTCCGTCTCGCCTTCGTCGGCCGGGTTCGGCAAGCTCGACAGGGTAGTGGTCGCGTACCCCGGCGGAAGTGCCGCGCCTCCCGACGCGGTCCAGGCGACCGCGCCGGCGGCGGCCATCGCGGCCCGGATTGCGATGACCCACGCCGTGGTCAGCCCGCCGATGAGCAGCAGTGGAAACACGAGCGTGGCGAGTGTGGCCCGGCCACCACCGACGCGCTGCGTTTCCTTGAGCATCAGGGCCGCGCTGATGAGCCACCAGATCCAGCTCACGTAAATGCCCACGCATGGCAAGACCAGCAGCGCATTGGCGCCGCTGCTGTAGCACAGCGCGATGTAGGTGCGCCCGATCCCGCCGGCCGGCCGTCCACCCAGCCGCAGCACGCCGTGCGCGATGAGCCCCCAGAAGGCGATGCCCACGATCACCGTTGCTGCGGCGACGAGGCCGACCAACGGCAGGCCGCAGACGAGTTCCACGTCCCACCTGCCTCCCGTGGAGGTGGTCGCGATCACCGCCAGGGCGGCCCAGGGGCACGCCACCCCCGCAGTATACAGGAGCGCCGTCAGCAGCGCGAACCCCCACGCTGCCCCGGGCGGGCAGTCGTCCGGCACCGCCCGGGCCAGCCGGATTGGCGACGTCAGCGCCATCTTCACCGTGCCCCACCACGCCCGCACCGGACCGCGTTCGCGCCGCTCCTCCCACGGCAGTTTGTAGACCTCGGTTTGCTCCTCGGTCACGTGCGCCGCGGGACGCAGGACCATCTCGTTCATGCGGATGTGTCGGGCGCACTGCACGCAGTCGAACTCGTCCGGGACCAGGTGCCCGCGCGCGCCCGTGCCGTAATACGCCTGGCCGCAGTGCGGACAGCAGAACTGCACGCTGTTCGGTGCGAACTCGTACTGGCTGGGCAGGAACGGTGTGCCGCACTCCGGGCAGCGCCGCGCCTCCAGGTTCCACAGCCGGTAGTTGCAGGTCCCGCAGCGCATGTCGCCTCACGTCCACTCGGCCACGTGCTCGCGGACCCGCCCGCGCGCCAGCCAGATCAGCAGGAACACCGGCAAGGCCCAGTACCACAGCAATGAGACCACCAGACCCAGAGCGGCGAACGAATGAACATATTGTTGCGACGGCATGGACGCGGGCATCTGCTGCGACACAGCGGTGAGCGTGTCTTGCTGGATGAAGTACGCCACGCCGACCTGCACGCCCGCCAGCATGATCCGCAGCACGGCCCACACCTGACTGGCCGTGCAGGCCCACCGGCGCCGCCGAAGCAAGCCGAGACCGGCCGCCAACAGCAGCAATGCCAACGCGCCCGTCAACGCTCCGTTGGCGACGCCCCAAGCCGCCCACTGCTGCGCCACGTGGAGTCCGGCCCGACCGGCCGCCGGCGCAATCTGCGCCATGAAGCGCATCAGGAACGGTGCCAATACCCCGTATGCGCCGGTGAGCGTTCCGAACACGCCAAAGACGATCGCGATGATTCCGAGCACCGTCGGCCAGCTCGGTGCGGCTGCGGACACGGTCTGAACGGGCAGCTCCACTTGCGTCGGCGGTGTCAGCGGTCGCGCTACGGCCGGTTGCGGCTCTTCATTCGTCATCGCGCTGCCCTCGTACACCGCCCGCTCAATGGCGCGCCACATGATCGGCTGCCATCATCCCGACGGGCCGACTGGCTAACAAGCACCGCCGCCGACTGCCGCGACTCAATTCGCCCCCGGCGACCGGTACAGCGCCACGTACAGCGGGCACCGCGCGATCAGTTCCGCGTGCGTGCCGACGTCCACGATGCGCCCGGCGTCCATGACGACGATCCGCTCCGCCATGTCCATCACCGTGTGCCGGTGCGCGATCAGGAACGTCGTCTTGCCGCGTCGCAGCTCGTTGAGTGCCGCATGGATCTTTCGCTCGCTCTCCGCGTCGATCTCGCTCGTCGCCTCGTCGAAGATGAGGATCGACGCCGGCTTCAAAAACGCGCGGGCGATCGACAGCCGCTGGCGCTGCCCGCCCGACATCGTGCTGCCGAACTCGCCGACGCTCGCCTCGTACTGCTCCGGCCACTGCTCGATGAACTCGGCCGCGTAGGCCTGCCGCGCCGCCGCCTGCACCTGCGCCAGGTCGGCGTCCGGGTTGCCGTACGCGATGTTCTCCCGGACCGAGCGGGCGAAGATCACCGGCTTCTGCGCGACGACCGCGATCTGCAAACGCAGGTCGCGCAAGCTGAGCTCGCGCACGTCGATGCCGTCGATCGTGACGCGCCCGCGCTGTGGCTCGAGCAGCCGCGGCAGCATTTTCACCAGCGTGGACTTTCCGCTGCCGTTCGGCCCCACGATTGCCAGGCACTCGCCCGGCCGCACGTCCAGCGACACATCGTCGAGCGCCGGCGGCTCCTGCGTCTCGGTGTAGCGAAACGTGATCTGCTCGAACCGCACCGGCCGCGGGGCCGTGCCCGCGAGGCGCCGCGCCTGTGGCGGCGAAGTCTCCTCCGGCTCGTCCAGGAAGCCCCACACGCGCATCGACGCCGCCCCGGCCCGCTGCACCATGTTGTAGACGTTCGCGACCTTGCGCACGGGGTCCAGCAGCGCCGCCAGCAGCGCCACCATCGTCATGAAATGTGCCGGCGAGATCTCCCCGTGGAACGTCCGCATCGCCAGCCAGACGATCCCCGCGCTCGTCACGAGGATCCCGGCCACCTCGATCAACGGTGAACTCAAGGCCTCGATCCACGCCAGCCGCAGCATCTGCTTGAGCATACGGCGCTCGATGTGCCACATCCGCCGGCGCTCGTAGCCCTCGCGGCCGTAGCCCTTGACCACCTCGACGCCCTGCAAGGTCTCTTCGAGCCCGCCGAGCATCTGGCCGTAGCCCTGCAGCAGCCGCACGGTTGCCTTGCGCACTTTGCGGCCGAAGTACCAGAGCAATACGACCGCAATGGGCGCGATCGCGAGCACAACCAGCGTCAGGCGCGCATCCAGAAAGATCGCCACGATCAGTACGCAGATCGCCTTCAGCGGCTCGCGGGCCACTTTCCCGAACAGCGTCGTTACGCCGAGGAACACCTCGCGCACGTCGGACATGAACTGATTCACGCGGTTCGAGACATCGCCGGAGAGCTCCGTCAGCGGCACGCGCAGCGCCTTGCGGTACATCCGTCGCCGCAGGTCCATCATCATCCGGTTGGATGCGTTCAGGATCAGGTACTGCGACAAGCAGCGCAGCACGTTGCCGACAATGTTCACGCCGACCAGCACACCGAGCAGGACCAGCAGGTCGCGCAGACGATCCGCCGGCGTCGGCTGCGCGGCCGCCGGGAACCACCCCGACGCCCATGTGAGGAAGCCTGCGTACCACTGTCGCAGGCTCTGCATTGCCCCCGCCATCTCGGCCGCCTTCTCCGCGTTCCGCGCCGCGGCCTCGACCATCGCCGCGTGGAGGCTTTGCTCCCGCACGACCACCTGCAGCACGGGATACAGCCCGGCCAGGCTCGCCGCGTACGTCAGCGCCACGCCAAGCCCTAACACCATGCCCCAGATCATGTTACGGCGATGGGGCCGGACCAGCTTCAGCGTCCGCCAGAATGCCCGCCGAGCTTCGCTCTTGCTCGGCTTGACCGTTCCGGTCCGCTGCGCCAGCAGCCCCTGGGGGGTCGCGCCGGAGTTGGTCGCCAGGCTGTCGCTCATCGGCTCTCTGGGTTCCCTTCGCGCCGAAAGGGGTTCCGATTCGGCTTGCCGGCTCCGATTCCGCCGGCCGCGCCAGCGTTCGCCGAACCAGCCGGGCCACGATACCGAGTGCCACACAGGCTCGCAACGGGGCGCTGCCTGTCACTTTGGCACTGCCAGCCCGACAGCAGCGCCGCTGCCGACCGCCAACCCTCGCGCGACCACCATCTCATAAACAACGTTTCGATAACGCCTTGCGGCTGTTTTCCCACGGTCACCCGTCTGGCACCCCAGTTGCTACCCGTCCGGAGCGCCGAACGGCCATCGCGCGCCGTCGCGGCACGGAGCGGTATTCGACTCTGCCACCCGGCATGAAGATTCGCTAGGAAGGAGACCTCTGCATGGCGGTCAAACAACTCGCGTTCGATCAGGAGGCGCAGCAGGCCATTCTGGCCGGCGTCGAAAAGCTCGCCGCCGCGGTCAAAAGCACCTACGGCCCGCGTGGCCGCACCGCGGTCCTCGACAAGGGCTGGGGCGGTCCGACCGTCACCAAGGACGGCGTCACGGTGGCCGAGGAGATCGAGCTGCACAACAAGTACGAGAACATGGGCGCCCAGCTCGTGAAGGAAGCTGCGAGCAAGACGAGCGATGTCGCCGGCGACGGCACCACCGCCGCCACGGTGCTCGCTGAGGCGATCTACAAAGAGGGCCTGCGGGCCGTCACGGCCGGCCACGACCCCAACGCGATCAATCGCGGCATCGAGGTCGCCGTCCGGGCCGTTGTTGAGGAGATCAAAAAGCTCGCCCGCCCGGTCAAGCTGGAAGCCAAGAGTGCCGCGGACGTCATCAACATCGCCACCATCTCGGCCAATAACGACCGCTCGGTCGGCGAGATCATGGCGGACTGCTTCGCGAAAGTCGGCAAGGACGGTGTCATCACGGTCGAGGAGGGCAAGAGCCTCGACACGACCGTCGATGTCGTCGAGGGCATGCAGTTTGACCGCGGCTACCTCAGCCCGCATTTCATCACGAACCCCGAGGAAATGCAGGTCAACCTGGAGAAGGCGTTTGTCCTCGTCTTCGAGGACAAGATCAGCAGCGTGACCAAGCTCGTCCCGCTGCTCGAGAAGGTTGCCCAGGCCAAGCGCCCGCTGCTCATCATCGCCGAGGACGTCGAGGGCGAGGCCTTGGCGACGCTGGTCGTGAACAAGCTGCGCGGCATCCTCCAGGTCGCGGCCGTCAAGGCCCCCGGCTATGGCGATCGCCGCAAGGCCATGCTCGAAGACATTGCCATCCTCACCGGCGGCAAGCCGCTGTTCAAGGACCTGGGCATCGAGCTCGACCACGTGCAGATCGCCGATCTCGGCCAGGCCAAGAAGATCCGCATCGACAACGACAACACCACGATCATCGAAGGCGCCGGCGACAGCGCGGCCATCAAGGGCCGCATCGCCCAGATCCGCCGCGAGATCGACCAGACCACCAGCGACTACGACCGCGAGAAGCTCCAAGAGCGGCTCGCAAAGCTCGCCGGCGGTGTCGCGCAGATTAACGTGGGTGCCGCGTCCGAGGCCGAGTTGAAAGAGAAGAAGGCCCGTGTCGAGGACGCGCTGCACGCCACCCGCGCCGCCATCGAGGAAGGCGTGGTCCCCGGCGGCGGCGTGGCCCTGCTGCGGGCGCGCAAGGCCCTGGAGAACCTGCGGATCAAGGGCGAAGGTGAGAAGGTTGGCGTGAAGATCGTCCGCGACGCCCTCACGATGCCCATTCGCCAGATCGCGGCCAACGCCGGCTACGAGCCCGCCGTCGTGCTGAAGAAGGTGGACTCGAACGAGACGGCCACGTTCGGCTTCAACGCCGACACGGGCGCGTATGCGGACCTGATGAAGAGCGGGATCATCGATCCGGCGAAGGTCGTGCGCAGCTCGATTGAGAACGGCAGCAGCGTTGCCCGCATCCTGCTCTCCAGCGCGTGCCTGGTCGCCGAGAAGCCGAAGGACAAGAAGGGCAAGGGCGCTCACAACCACGGACCGGGCGGCATGGGCGACATGGACGACGAGATGGGTGGCATGGGTGGTATGGGAATGATGTAGGCCGAAAAGTTAGAAGTAATAAGTCGGAAGTGTGCAGTAAAACGGACGATCCGATCACGCACCTCGGACTTATGACTTGGCACTTATGACTTCAAACTTCTGGCTGCGATAGCAAACGGAGATTGAGCAATGCCTACCGCGACGGCGAAGAAACTGAAGATTCGTCCCCTGGATGACCGCGTGGTCGTACAGCCGTTCGAGGCCGAGGAGCGCACGCGCGGCGGGATCGTCCTGCCCGACAGTGCCCGCGAGAAGCCCCAGCAGGGCAAGGTCATCGCGACCGGCCCCGGCAAGCTGCTCGAGAAGACCGGCGAGCGCGGCACGATGTCGCTGAAGGTCGGCGACGCCGTCTTCTACGGCAAGTACGCCGGCACCGAGGTCGAGCTCGAAGGCGAGAAATACGTGATTCTCCGCGAGAGCGATGTGCTCGCGGTACAGGACTAGACTCCAGGTCAGAAGGGTGAGGCCGGAAGTGCGGACGGCTTGCGATGTGCCAGCCCTGTGACTTCGAACTTCTGATTTCTGACTGCGGATGACAAGAGAATACGAGCCGTCATCGCCGGCTACAGCACACTAGAGGTCGAAGATATGCCTGCCAAGCAACTGATGTACAGCGATCGGGCCCGCCAGGAGATGCTCGCCGGCGTGCGCAAGCTCGCCCGCGCCGTCGCCTCCACGCTCGGTCCCGTCGGCCGCAACGTCCTGCTCCAGAAATCCTGGGGCGCCCCACGCATCACCAAGGACGGCGTCACCGTCAGCAAGGAGGTCGAGCTGCCCGAGCCTTTCCAGAACATGGGTGCCAAGCTCGTTAACGAGGTCGCCAGCAAGACCTCGGACGCCGCCGGCGACGGTACTACCACCGCCACCGTGCTGGCCGAAGCCATCTTCGCCGAAGGCCTCAAGAACGTGACCGCCGGCGCCGCCCCGATGGCTCTGAAGCGCGGCATTGACGCTGCCGTCCAGATTGCCGTCGAGGAGATCAAGAAGCAGTCGACCAAGGTCCGCGGCAAGGACGACATCGCCAAGGTCGCGACGATCAGCGCCAACGGCGACACCGAGGTTGGCAAGATCCTCTCTGCCGCGTTCGAGAAGGTCAGCAAGGACGGCGTGATCGAGATCGAGGAAGGCAAGGGTCTCGAGACGACCTGGGAGCACGTCGAGGGCATGCAGTTCGACAAGGGCTTCATCTCGCCCTACTTCATCACGAACCCCACGTCGCTCGAAGTCCTGCTCGAAGACCCCTACATCCTGATCTATGAGAAGAAGATCAGCTCCATTCGCGACCTGGTCCCGCTGCTGGAGAAGGTCCTGCAGGTGGCCAAGCCGCTGCTCGTCATCGCCGAAGACCTCGAAGGCGAAGCCCTCGCGACCCTGGTCGTCAACAAGCTCCGCGGCCTGCTCAACGTCGCCGCCGTCAAGGCCCCCGGCTTCGGCGACCGGCGCAAGGCCATGCTTGAAGACATCGCCGTCCTCACCGGCGGCGAGTTCGTCAGCGAGGACCGCGGCATCAAGCTCGAGAACGTCGAGCTGAGCATGCTCGGCACCGCCAAGCGCGTCGTCATCACCAAGGACGACACGACCATCATCGAGGGTGCCGGCAAGAAGAAGGACATCCAGGCCCGCTGCGAGCAGATCCGCGCCCAGATCGCCAAGACCACCAGCGACTACGACCGCGAGAAGCTCCAGGAACGCCTGGCTAAGCTCACCGGCGGCGTGGCCGTCGTGCAGGTCGGCGGCGCCACCGAGATCGAGGTCAAGGAGCGCAAGGACCTCGTCGATGATGCCTTCCACGCCACCAAGGCGGCGGCCGAGGAAGGCGTGGTCCCCGGCGGCGGCGTGGTGTTCCTCCGCGCGATCAAGGCGGTGCTGGACGCCGCGAAACAGGCCGAGGGTGACGAGGCCGTCGGCTATCGCATCGTCGCCAAGGCCCTGGAATATCCCGCCCGCCAGATCGCCGAGAACGCCGGCGAGGACGGTGGCGTGGTCGTCGACGAGATCCTGTCGCGGCCCAAGGGCACCGGGTTTGACGCGGCGCGCGGCGAGTACGTGGACATGCTTGAGGCCGGGATCATCGACCCGGCCAAGGTCGCGCGCGTGGCGCTGCAGAACGCCGCCAGCGTCGCCGGCCTGATGCTGACGACCGACGTGCTCTGCACCGAGTACAAGGAAGACAAGCACGAGGCGATCGAAGGCGCGACGCGCTAGGCAACGGCCGCCCGGCGGCCAACGGACCGGTTCACAGGGGCGCGCTCCACGGCGAACGCCCCTGTCGTCTTAACGGCCCGCGCCCCGCGCGTCCGATAGAATGCTTGCAGCCGGTTCGCCCCGGCCAAGTGGCTCGGGCCCGAGGCGCATGGTGACGCAAAAGCGCGATTACTACGAAGTCCTCGGCGTGCAGCGCAGCGCCACGCCCGAAGAGATCAAGCGCGCTTACCGCCAGGCCGCCCTCAAGTACCACCCCGACCGCAACAAGGAGCCGGGCGCCGAAGACCGCTTCAAGGAGGCTGCCGAGGCCTACGAGGTCCTCTCCGACGCCGACAAGCGCGCCCGCTACGACCACTACGGCCACGCCGGCCTCGAAGGCGTCGGCATGCACGACTTCTCCGGCATGCGCGTGGACGACATCTTCAGCGTCTTCAGCGAGCTGTTCGGCGGCGCGTTTGGCGGCGGCGGCTTCGGCCGCGGGCATGCCAACCACGGCATCGACATCCAGACTACGATCGAGATCGACCTGCAGGAAGTCCTCACCGGCGTGGAGAAATCGCTCCGCTTCGAGCGCAACGATCTCTGCGAGCACTGCCAGGGCCAGGGCTGTGAGCCCGGTACCCAGCGCCGTAACTGCGCCACGTGCGGCGGCTACGGCCAGGTGGAGCGCCAGGTGTCGATGGGTTTTTTCGCCACGCGCAGCGTCGTCGAGTGCCCGCAGTGCCACGGCCGCGGCTGGTTTGCCGAGCGGCCGTGCCGCGCGTGCAACGGCACGGCGCGCGGCCGCCGCGAGCGCGTCCTCGAAATCAAGGTGCCCCCGGGCGTGCAGGACGGGCAGAGCATCCGCGTGCGCGGCGAGGGCGAGCCCGGCTACTCCGGCTCCCAGCGCGGCGATCTGCGCTGCGTGATCCGTGTCCGGCAGCACGAGTTCTTTCAGCGCGACGGCGACCACCTGATCTGCATCCTGCCGATCAGCTTCACGCAGGCCGCGCTCGGGGCGCAGGTCGACGTGCCGACCCTCACCGGCACCGCGCCGCTGCGCATCCCGGCCGGCACACAGCATGGCACCGTCTTCCAGTTGCCGGGCAAGGGGCTGCCCAACCTGCGCAACGGCCGCCGCGGCAACCAGATCGTGCAGGTGGTCGTCGAGATTCCGAAGAAACTGAGCCGGGAGCAGACCGAGTTGCTGCGCAAGTTCGCGGCCACCGAAGACAAGCGTGTCTCGCCGCAGTCCAAGGGCTTCTTCGACCAGATGAAGGAGTACCTGCGCGGCGAGGCGGACGAGAACCCCTGATCCCGTAGCGTGAACGTGTTGACGACAGCATGAGCCGAAAAGCCAAGCCCGACCCCGACGTGACCGAGCCGACCGAGGCGGCCCCCGAGTCGCCGACCGCGGAGCAGACGCCGCCCGCGCCGGAGGATGAGGCCACCGCGCTGCGGCGCGAGGTCGCCGAACTGCGAGACCAGCACTTGCGGCTGATGGCCGAGCTGCAGAACCAGCAAAAGCGCGCCCTGCGCGACAAGCAGGAGGCGCAGCGCTACGCCGAGTCCGAGTTCGCCCGCGAGCTGCTCGTCGTCATCGACGACCTGGAGCGCACGCTGGATTCGGCGAAGGCCACCACGGATGCCCAGGCGCTGGCCGAAGGCGTGCGGATCATCTACGACCACTTTCTGAAGGTCTTGCGCGGCCGTCACATCGCGCCGATCGAGTCCGTCGGCCGGCCCTTCGATCCCGCGTTTCACGAAGCGCTGCTCCAGCAGCCCAGCGCCGATCAGCCGGCCGGTACGGTCCTCCAGGAGCTCGCCCGCGGCTACACGATGCACGAGCGCGTCCTGCGCCCCAGCCGCGTGATTGTCTCCAGCGGTCCGGCCCCCGCCGCGCCGCCGCCGAGCCCGAACCAACCGGAACCACAGGTGTAGTCATGCCGACCTATGAATACCGCTGCGGTGCCTGCGGACACGCGTTCGAGGAGTTCCAGTCCATCACCGCCGCCCCGCTGAAGAAGTGCCCAAGCTGCGGGAAGCGCACGCTCGAACGACTCATCGGCACCGGCGGCGGCATCATCTTCAAGGGCGCGGGCTTCTATCAGACTGACTACCGCAGCGAATCGTACAAGAAAGCGGCCGACGCTGAGAAGAGCGCCACGACGGGCTCCGGTGGCAACGGCCACGACTCGTCCGCCAAGTCCGGGGAGAAAACTCCGGCGAAGACCCCGCCCGCCGACGCGCCCAAACCGGCCCGCGCCCGGGAAAAGCAGAAAGCCAAGCCGGCTTGACGTTGCGGGCGCCGTCCCATAGAAGAGTCTGCAACCATGGCCGATTCGCAGCCCATCGACTTGCTGGTCATCACGCCCGAGCGGCAGGTGCTCGAGGCTTCCGCCGACGCGGTGGTCATTCCTGCGCACGACGGTGAGCTGGGCGTGCTGCGCGACCGCGCCCCCGTGCTGTGCGAGCTCGGCATCGGCCAGTTGCGCTATACACAGGCCGGCGTCCCGCGCCGCGTGTTCATCGATGGCGGCTTCGCGCAGGTCATCGAGAACCACGTGACTGTCCTGACCAGCCGCGCTTTGCCCGCCGACCAGATCACCAAGGAAGTCGTGGCGGCGGCGGAGCGCGCTGTCGAAAAGCACACGGGGTTGGACGCCGAAAGCCGCGACGCCCGCGAACGGGCCCAGAAGCGCCTCAGCGTCCTGCGCAGCATGCACACCACCGATTGACCCATTGCCGGTGTCAGGTTTCTTCGGGTCGGGGCCGCCCGCTGCGCGGCCCGGGGACTTCGGCTATGTGGGTGGTACGGGCGTCCCGCCCCGTCCCGCTTGTCCCCAGAACGGGCAAGATGCCCATACCACCCAACCCCCGCGCAAAGCAAACGGCCGGCGACAAGCACCGGCCGTTGCGCGCTGGGTGCTGGGTCTGGTTTCGGTTACTCGGTCGTGCAGTGGATGCGGTTGTAGAGCTCCGGCTGCTGGCGCTTGAACTCGTCCATGCTCTTGAACTCGTACTTGGTCGTTTGCCCGTTTTCCGTCACGGTCACCTCGACGCTGCCGTCATCGTCGACTAGTACCATTAGCGACTGCGACCCGTCGGTCGGCCCCGACTGCTTGCGGATACAGACCGTGCGCGCCTTGCGCACCGCCTCGTTGGCCTTCTGCAGCGCCTCGTGGCACTGTTCCTGCGCATCCGCGCTGTAGGCCTTCGCCCGTTCGAGCGCGTCTTCAATGTGCTTCTTCACGTCGACCTGAAAGTCGTGGCGCCACTGCAGCGCCCGCGAGCCCAATGGCTGCACCTTGATCACGCTCACCCCGTCGCCGGCCGCGTGCCGGCTATACAACTCGTACGCTGCCGGGTCCGTCGCCTCGAACTCCTCTTCGCTCTCATACGTGGCCGAAGACTCGTTCCCATCCGCATCCGTCTTTGACACCTCGAACTTCCCGTCCGGCATGCGCTGGATCGTCGTCGTCGTGCCGTCGTCCGCCACCTGGATGCGGATCTGCACCTGCGCGTTGTCACTGCCATCCTTCGACATCCACAGACACCCGCCGTCCAGGTTGCGCAGGATCTTCACATCCATGTCCTTGCCGAATACGTCGAGCCCCTGGTGCAGCTTGTCCAGATCGATGCCGACGTCGAGGTCTTTCAGCTCCTTGAGCATCTCCGGCAGGTCGCGGAGCTGCCCCAGGTCGCGCATGATCCACTTGCCCTGCGGGCCGAGCTGCAGTGCCTTGCCATGCAGCTTCACCGCCGCATCCACGAAGCTGTCTTCCGGCTCCTCGTACTTCATCTCCCACTTCATTTCCGCCGGCCGCGTGATCGGCGTGATCGTCACCGCCAGCGGCGCCGCCTTCCGGATGATCCGCAGCGCTACCGGCTGATCGGGCAGCGTCTGGCCCACCGCGCTCATCAGGTCCGCCGGCGACTCGATCTCCGTCGCGCCGAACTGCACGACGACGTCATACTGCGCCAGCCCCGCCGCGTCCGCCGGGCTGTCCTTCATGACGTTCGAGATCATCACGCCCTGCTCACCGATGTGCGCCGCCAGCGGGGCCGGCACCGGCGTGAGCCGCACGCCGATCCAGACCTTGGACTCGTCTTCACCGGCCAGTCTGACCACACGCACACAACGGGTCCCGGCGGCCGGCGCATCTTCGTCCACTTCCGCCAGAGTCTGGTAAACCACCGGCCCGGACTCCCCATCTGCGCAGCCCACGGCGATCGCAACCGACGTCGGCTGGTCTTTCTCCACCGGCACCGCCGCAGCCGTCGCCGCGCCCAGCGCGGCCAGCGCCAGGAGCCACAGATTCATGAATGCAGGTAGCATGGCTGTTTCCTCTTGTCAGAAATCGCGATGTACGCCGATCACGTGCGTCCGCACGCGATCCACTTCAATCACCAGATACGTATTCGGCTCACCCCCGGGGATCACGATCCACTCGCGCTCCGTCCCGCGCACCCGCAACTCCGGTCGCACGTATGCCGTGGGCACCTGCTCGATGCTGTCCACCTGCGGCACCAGCGGCGCAAACCACGACCCGGCCCCGGCCTCCATTGTTGGCCGTCCCGCGCCGCACGTGGGCGCGGTCTGCTTCGGCTGCAACCAGACAAACGCCGCCAGGCACGCCGCCGCCGCCACGGTCAGCCCTTTCGCGACCCGCAGCCCGACGCCGCGGCGCGGGACGACGGATCCCGGCTGCTCCATTGCCGCCCGCAACGCCCCCCCCACCGCGCGGTCCACGGCCCGATACTCGTCGAACTGCGCCCGCACCTCCGACTCGCGTCGCAACAGCGATTCGAGCAGCGCCCGCTCCTGGGGCGTGCACTCCCCGTCGAGGTAGCGCGAAAACAGGTGCTCCAGTCTGTCCGAACCCGCACTCATGATTCAACCTTGCCTTGCAGCATCTCGCGCAGCAGCCGGCGCGCCCGCACCAGCCGCGTTTCCACCGTTTCTACCGACAGGTTCAGCACGTCGCCGATCTCCGCATAACTCCACTCTTCCAGGTGCCGCAGCACGAACGGCTCGCGATAGAGCGCCGGCAACGCCTGTACGGCCCGCAGGAGCGTCGCCTGCAACTCGCTACCCGTCACGGCCCCGTGCGGACCCGGCCGGGCACCGTCCGCCGCGAGCGCCGCCGCGGCGCGGGTCAGCGCTTCGTGCCGCCGCTCCGCCAGCCGCGCGTCCAGGGCCGTGTTCCGGGCCACCGCGTACAGCCAGGGCCGCAGCCGCTGGGGGCTTTCGAGCGTGCCGAGTCGTTGCCACACGCGGACCCACACCTGCTGGGCAATGTCGTCCACCAGGTCTCTCCGCCCAGTGACCGCGTAGATCGCGCTGCGCACCCAAGACGCATGCTCGCGTACCAGCCGGTCGGCTGCCACGCGATCACCCTGTTGTGCCTCTGCGACCAGTTGTCGCATTGACTCGGCGTCGATCGTCACGCTCGACATTCCACCAGGTAAGACGACCCAGGGCTCGCCGGTCCGCCACAAACCGCCGAGAAATCCCAAAATCCCGTCGCCCGGCACCGCCTTGGCCGCTTGCTGCCAATAACTTACCATCCGGAACAACGCGCAGGCATATGTTGCGCACGGAGACCCCCCATGACCGTACCTGAGCCACTCCGGACCCTGCTGTCCCTGCCGACCGCACCCTTCGTCGAATCCGCCGTCCTCAGCCACCTGGAGGCGTGCTGCCGCAAGCTCGCCGGCGTCCGCGTTCGGTACGACCGCCACGGCAACCTGCTCGCCCACTACCGCGGCATCCCGCCGAAGCCCGCCCCGCTTGCCTTCGTCGCGCACACCGACCATCCGGGCTTCATTGCCCTCGAAATGCGGGACCGCCGGACCGTGCGGGCCGCGTTTCACGGTGGCGTGCGCCCGGAGTACGTCACGGGTGCCCGCGTGCGTTTCTGGAGCGCTGGCCGCTGGGTGCCCGGCCGCGTGACGGCTTTGTCCAAGATGGTGCGCGTGACTGATGTTCCGGGCTGGACCGCCCGGGTCGCGGAGGCGCTGGTGCGCGTCAGCGGGCCCGTGGACATCGGCGGCCCCGGGATGTGGGACCTGCCCGATCCCGCGCTCAAGGATGACGTGGTGACCGCGCGCGGTTGCGATGACCTGGCCGGCTGTGCCGCCATGCTGGCCCTCCTGCAGCGTCTGAGCCGCAAGCGTGCCCGCGCCGAGGTCTACTGTCTCTTCACCCGCGCCGAGGAGGTCGGCTTCGTCGGGGCGATCGCGGCGGCCCGCGCACGGACGCTGCCCAGGCGGCTCCCGGTCATCTCGATCGAGACCAGCAGCGTCCTCGTCAACGCGCCACAGGGGGCCGGCCCGATTCTTCGGGTCGGCGATCGTGCGTCGGTGTTCTCGCCGCACCTCACGGCGTTCTGCGAGCGTGTCGCGCGCGACCTCGGGCAGCGCCGCAAGCGTTTCGCGTTTCAGCGCAAGCTCATGGACGGCGGCACGTGTGAGGCCACGTCGTTCATGGCCCACGGCTACGCGGCGACGGGCATCTGCCTCGCACTCGGCAACTACCACAACATGGACAAGCAGAGCGCGCGAATCGCCAGCGAGTCGATCAGCCTGCGCGACTGGCACTGCATGGTGGATTGGTTCGAAGCCCTCGCGCTGGACACCGGCGAGCGCAGCCCGTCCGCGCAGCCCATGCGTGCCCGCCTGGACGCCCGCTACGCGGCATACGAAGCGCTGCTGCACGGCGACGCCCATCCGGAGGCCGGTCGCCGGCGCTCGCGGCGCTGATCCGAGACGCGCGCGCCAGCCACGCGCCGATCCCTGGATCCCTCGTTCTCTCCCCTACGTGCCTGCGTGCCTTCCGCGCAAAAAGAACCCGCGGCGCCGTCCGAGGCGCCGCGGGCTCCCGAAGGGGGACACGACAGCTTCCACATGAAATCATTCAATTTAATCGTGAAGAGGTTGCGACTTTTGGACGAAATGTCCTGTCTCCCCCCGCCCGGCCCCGTACCCGTGCCGCTTGACCGCTTGCATTCCGCCCCGCCCCATCTATTATCGCGGCATGCCCAAACCCGGTCCGCACACCATCGGCGGTTTTCTGCCCCGCGCGGGACTGTCCCTCCTGTTAGCGGTCGTTGCCGCCCTCGCCGGCTGCCAGGCCCCGACGGAACCGTCCGGCCCGACCGAGCTCGTCCTGCGCATACCGGACTACGAGCGCTTCGTGGATGCGTCCTTATCAGTCCTCCGCCAATACGACCTGCCGCCCAGCCGCGTCGATCGCCCGCGCGGCCTGATCGTCTCCCAGCCGACAACCAGCGCTCAGTGGTTCGAGTTCTGGCGGGTCGACGCGCCGGGTGGTTACCAGTCTCTCGAAGCGAGCCTGCACACCACCCGGCGGGTCGTCACAATCCAGATCAGGCCGCTCGACACGCCGCCTCCGGGGTTCGTCGGCGCGTTTGAGCCGGCCGAGGTACCCGACCTGACCGAATGGCCTGAGTCCGCCGAGGCCACCGCGCCTCCCGCGCCGCCGGAGCCCGCCGACGCCGCGGGCGCGCCGCGCTATCACGTGCAGGTGCAGGTGGACAAGTTGCGGTACAGCGCTCCGGAGCGGCAGGTCACGACGGGGTCGGGTGCGCTGGCCATCTACAGCGAGAAGACGCCCGATGTCGAGGGCCTGCGCGGCCCGCGGAGCCATCGCGTGGAGTGGGTGCCCCTCGGCCGCGACCCGCTGCTCGAAGCATTTCTGCTGCAGAAGATCGCCGGCGCCCGGCCGGACGTCGCCATGTCCGATTGACGCACCACGGGTGGCAATCGAGATTCCTTTTCCCTCCAGAGGAAGGTTGCGGTGCAACGCAGCGCGTTTCGACTCGCCTGTTGCCCGTCTCCCGGAGAGAGCGGGGCGTGTGTTGCACACCTATCGACCGGTGTACGCCTCCAGCACCCGGCGGCGCATGTGCCGCAGGCTCTGGGCCGTGTCGCGCGTGGCCGCGTTGGCGCCGCGGTCGCCCGCCGTGGGGAACAGCGACTCGTATGAGAACAGCGCGAAGTCGCCGCCCCAGGACTGACACTGGCGCAGTTGCTCCGCCATGACCTCGTCGCTCGTGTGCATGTAGAGGCCGAGGCCCGGGACGATGGGATGCCGGCCGACCAGGCGCTTGTAGCTGTCGATGTCCGCCTCGAACTGTCCGAACCGCTCCGTGTAGACCATCGGCATGAGCGCGTCGACAAGCCCCGCCCGCAGCCAGGCGACGCTGTTCTGCAGGTAGTCGTTGTAGCCGATCCGCGGCTCCCGCCACACCGCCGCCGTCAGCGTCGCGCCCGGGCGGCGCTTATTCACCGTGCGGCGGATGTCATCGACGAGGCGCGTGAGCTGGTTGGCGCGCCAACTGTCCCACGCCGTCAGGTCATCATCGGGGTCGCGGCCGGTGTCGTGGCGGTACAAGCCGAGTGTGCGCGCGTCGCGCGGATAGGCGCGCTTGGCGTTCGGCGTGCTGTCCCAGGCATAGCGGACGTAATCCAGGTGGATGCCGTCGACGTCGTAGCGCGAGATGATCTCGTCGACCACCTTCGTGATGTGCCGGCGGACTTCGGGCAGGCAGGGGTTCAGGATCACGTACTCGCGGCTGAGCGGCTGGCGCTGCCCGTTCGCGTCGTGCATGAACCACTCGGGATGCGCGTTGAAGACCTGTGAGCCGATCGGCGGCGGCGCGGTGCCCTTCCAGCCGGGCATGACATTGAACCACGCCTCGATCCGCAGCCCGTGCTTGTGGGCCTCCTCGACGGCGAGGGCCAGGGGGTCGAAGCCCGGGTACTTGTAGTCGAACTCGCGACCCCACGGCTCGATCCGCGACGGGTAGCAGACGGTGCCTTCGCCGCGGACCTGCCAGTAAACGGTGTTGCAGCCGGCGGCGGCACAATTGGCCATGATGGCCCGCACGTCGTCGGGGTAGCGATAGTGAAAGCGCGCGACCCAGATGCCACGGACGGGGCGGATCATCGGACGCGGGGCCACCCGGCGGGCAGCCGTCCGGCGCGGCGGGGCACCTTCCGGCGCGCCCGCGGAACGGCAGCCGCTGAGGGCGCCGGCAGCCACGAGGATGCCCAGACAGAGCTTGATGAACGTGAGGTGTCGTGTGCATGTCATAGCGGGGCAGTAAACGCCGAAAGGCGCGGCGCGTCAAATGGGGGAGGGCATGGAGGCACGCAGGCACGGGCTGAAGGGAGCGAGGGATCAAGGGATCGAAGTGGTGGCGGTGGGTTGGCCCCAATCGACATGCGCGGCAGACTCAGACGTGCCGCGTCCCCGGCGGGCGAGTTGGAACCGCGCGCCGGCGCCTGCCGCGCTCACATGCGCCCGACGACGTCCATCAGGCGGGGGAAGACCGTCATCAGCCCAGCCAGGGTCCGTGTCGCGGTGCTGGTCCACACTTCGGGGCGCGGTCGCCGCAGACAACGCACAATCGCGCGCGCCACGGATTCCGGCCGCTGCACGAACCAGCGCGGCATGTGGCTGGCCGCGCGGCTGGCGTCGACGCCGGAATACGCCGCGGCCCGCGGGAAGAATTGCGTCTCCGTCGTGATCGGGTGGACGGACGCGACCTCGATGCGATACGGTCGCAGCTCCATGCGCATCGCCCGGCAGAAATGGTGCTGCGCCGCCTTGCTGGCGGAGTAGGCCGCAAAGTTGCGCATCGTGAAACTGGAGAGCGCGCTCGAGCACATCAGCAGGTGACCCGGGCGCCGGGCCGCGATGAGCCGCCGCGCGGCTTCGGCGAGCAGATCGTGCGCCGCGAAGAAATTGACCTCGAAGATGTGGCGCAACTCGGCGTCTGACAGCTCGTGCGTCGGCTTCTTGAACCCGTAGCCAGCGTTGGCGAACACGACGTCGAAGCGGCCGAAACGCTGCTGCGCGGTGTCGAGCAGTCGGTGATTCAGGCCGGGGTGCGTGACGTCGCCCGCCACGACCTCCGCCGCTCTTCCGGCCGCTTGCACATCCGCGGCAGTGCGCGCCAGCCGCTCGGCGTCGCGCCCCTGGAGCACGGCGTCCATGCCCGCCCGGGCACAAGCGACTGCCGTTGCCGCGCCGATGCCCGAACTGGCGCCGGTGATGACGATGATCTGGTTCCGGAGGTTCGTGCCCATGGACAAATTGTAGCGGCGCAGAGGGCGTACTTCGCGGGCACAGTTCCAGCCGATAGAATCCGTGCAGTGGATGTGTTTCAGACCATCCGCACGGATCGGCGACTGGCAGAGCTGACCCGGCTGCTGGCACGCGGCCCAGGGGCCGTTGCGGCCGAGAGCTTGTGGGGATCCGCTGCGCCCATTCTGGCCGCCCTCGCGGCCGAGCGCCTCAAGCGCCCGCTGCTCCTCGTCACCGCCCACGCCGACGAGGCCGACGATCTTCGCGACGACATCGAGACCGCCGTCGGCACGCCGCCCGAGCTGCTCCCACAACTGGACACGCTGCCGCAGGAAACGGCGGGTGCGGATGAGTTGGCCGGCGAGCGGCTGCGCCTGTGCGTCGCACTCATGACGCCGCACGGCGCGGACGCCACGCCGCCGCGCATCGTCGCCCCCATCATGGCCCTGATGCAGCCCGTGCCATCAGCCGACGCCATCACCGCCCAGTCGTTCCGCGTGGATGCCGGCGACACGCTCGACCCGGACGTGCTCGCCCGCTGGCTCCCGGAGCACGGCTTCCAGCGCTGTGAGGCGGTCGAGGTGCCCGGCGACTTCGCCCGCCGCGGCGGGATCATGGACGTATTCTCGAACGCCCACACCGATCCCGTGCGCATCGAGTTCTTCGGCGACGACGTGGCTTCGATCCGGCTGTTCGACATCGGCACACAGCGCTCGTCGCATACGCTCGGCAGCGTGCAGATTCCCGCGCTGGCGTTCCACACCGCCGGGCAGCAGGGCGGCAAGCAGACCACCAGTTTCCTCGCGCTGTTGCCAACGGACACGATCATCGCCTTCAGCGAACCGAGCGAGATCCAGGAGCTGGGCCGCACCTACTGGCAGCGGCTCGGCGAGCGGGCCGGCATCATCACGGCGGATGCCATCTTCCGGCGTGCGAACGACTTCACGCAGTTGCACCTGCACCGGTTTACCGGCGTCGCGGCGGACGCCGTGTGCTTTGACGTGACGAGCCTGCCGCAGTTCGAGCCGAAAGCGGCCGATGCGCTGCGCGCGCTGTCCGAGCTGGCACAGACCACGGACGTCGTGGTGCTCTGCGACAATCCGCCGGAGGAGCAGCGCTTCCGCGAGTTGCTCGCGCAGCAGGATCCGCCGCCGGCACGCGTGCAGACCACCGTCGGGGTGATTCACCGCGGGTTCCAGTGGGGCACGACCGCGTACCTGCCGCACCACGAGCTGTTCCACCGCTACCGGCAGCGGCGCACGCTCCGACGTGTGCAGCCGGCCCGCCCGATCGACAGCTTCTTCGATCTGGACACGGGCGATCATGTCGTTCACGCACTGCACGGGATCGGGCGGTTCCTGGGGCTGAAGACGCTCCAACGCGGCGAGCGCACCGACGAGTACCTGGCGGTCGAGTTCGCGGACAAGGCCGTCGTGCACGTGCCGATCAGCCAGATCCACGTGATCCAGAAGTACATCGGGAGCTTTCGTGGCCGGCCGAAGCTCAGCAAGGTCGGCGGCAGCGGCTGGAAGCGGACGAAAGAGCGCGTCGCTGAGGCGGTCACCGACTTGGCCGCCGAGCTGATTGCCGTGCAGGCCCGGCGCGAGTCCGAGGCCGGCGTGGCGTACCCGCGCGACACGGACTGGCAGCGCGAATTCGAGGGCGCGTTCATCTACGAGGAGACCGAGGACCAGCTGCGGGCCCTCGAAGAGATCAAGGCCGACATGCTGCGCCCGCGGCCGATGGACCGGCTGCTGTGCGGCGACGTGGGCTACGGCAAGACGGAGCTGGCGATCCGCGCCGCGTTCAAAGCCGTCGAGTACGGCAAGCAGGTCGCGGTGCTGGTGCCGACGACCGTGCTGGCCGAGCAGCACCATCAAACCTTCATCGAGCGACTGGCCGATTACCCGTTCCGCGTCGATGTCCTCTCGCGCTTTCGCACGAAGAAGGAACAAGCCCAGATCGTGGACCGCGCGCGGCAGGGCCAGATCGACATCCTGATCGGCACGCACCGGCTGCTCTCGGCCGACGTGCACTTCGCCGATCTCGGGCTGGTCATCATCGACGAGGAGCAGCGCTTCGGCGTGGACGCGAAGGAGCGGCTCAAGCGGCTGCGCGCCACGGTCGAAGTGCTGACGCTGACAGCGACGCCCATTCCGCGCACGCTGCACCTGTCGATGCTCGGCATCCGCGACATCTCGTCACTGGCGACGGCGCCCGTCGATCGGCGTTCGATCGTCACGCAGGTGCGCATGTGGGACGACCGACTGATCCGCGAGGCGATCCTGCGCGAGCTGAACCGCGACGGCCAGGTGTACTTCGTGCACAACTTCGTGCGCGACATTCACGCCGTCGCCAACCGCCTGCGGACGCTCGTGCCCGAAGCCCGGTTCGTCGTCGGCCACGGCCAGATGTCCGGGCACGAGCTGGAGGACGTGATGCTCAAGTTCCTCCACCACGAGGCCGACGTGCTGGTCTCGACCAACATCATCGAGTCCGGGCTCGACATCCCCACGGCGAACACGATCTTCATCGATCGCGCCGAGCGTTTCGGGCTGGCCGACCTGCACCAGCTCCGCGGGCGCGTCGGCCGCGCGAAGAACCGCGCGTACGCCTACCTGCTCCTCTCGCCGAAGCACCCCGTGACCGACGTCGCCGCCCGGCGCTTGAAGGCGATCGAGCACTACAGCGAGCTGGGCGCCGGTTTCCAGATCGCGATGCGCGACCTCGAAATCCGCGGCGCCGGCAACATCCTCGGTGCCGAGCAGTCTGGCCACATCGAGGCCGTCGGCTACGAGATGTATTGTCAACTGCTCGAACAGGCCGTGCGGCGCATGCGCAACGAGCCCGCGGAGCCGTACCGGCCGGTGAACCTGGACCTCGGCATCTCGGCAACGATCCCGCGCGGCTACATCCGCGCCGACCGCCAGCGGATGGAAGTCTACAAGCGGCTGACCGGCTGCCGCACGATGCCGGAGATCGATGTGCTGCGCGGCGACTTGCGCGATGCGTTCGGCCCGTTGCCGGACACCGTAGAGACGTTGCTCGCGCTCGCGGAGATTCGCGTACTCGCCCAGCCGTGGGGCATCCGCTCGCTCGTGCTGGACGGGCCGGACGTGATCTTCGCCGTGACGGATTTCCAGCAGGTCCAGCCACTGTTCGCCGACGGCCCGGGCTCGCCGCGCGTGCCGGACCCACAGACGATCCACTGGCGCCTGCCGAAGCGCTTCCTGGAGCCGCCGACACTGCTCGCCGTGCTGCGCAAGCAGCTGGCGCGGCCCGCCGCGCCCGCGCTGTCCGCCGCCCCGGCCGAAGGTTGACGCTCCCGGGCAACCCTGCTTGGAGCCGCCGGGTCCGGTGCGGTATCATGCCGCGGTCGCGCGGACCTGTGACGGGGACCTGGCGTGAAAGCTCACATCGACTACGAGGCGGCGTTCGAGGACTACCTGCAGCACCGGCAGGTCCCGTACGTCGCGGTCGACGAAGCCAAGCGGGCGGCGTTCCGCGATGCCAAGCTGAAGAGCTTCGACTTCATCGTCTACTCGCCCGGCGGCACGAACTGGCTGGTGGACATCAAGGGCCGGCGCTGGGCGACGCGGCGCGGCAACGGCCGGCCGGCGTGGGAGAACTGGATCACGCAGGCCGATCTCGATGGTCTGCGCCAGTGGCAGGCAGTGTTCGGCGCCGGCTTCGCGGCGCTATTGGTATTCGCGTACCGGCTGGACGCGGGCGGCGATCCGCCGGCGGAGGTCGTCCACACGTTTCGCGAAGCCCGCTACGTGTTCGCGGGCATCCCGCTCGCTGACTACGAGGTGGGCGCGCGGCTGCGCAGCCCGAAGTGGGGCACGGTGAATCTGCCGGTGCGCGAATTCGCCCGCCACGTTCGACCGATCGCGGATTGGCTGGTAGCCTGATTGCGCCCGACAACACACCCCTCCCTCTTTGGGAGGGGGCAGGGGGAGGGTCAGAGCGTCGTCTTCTGATACGTGATCGGACAGGTCGATGAAGCCCGGCTTGGTCGCTACCTTTCGCCAGTTCTCCGCCGCCGTCTCAATCAAGGGCCTCATTGCCGTCGCCGTGTGGGGCGCGTCATTTGTCGCCACGCGGATGGCGCTGGCGACGCTCAATCCGTTCGGACTCGTGGCAGCACGGCTGCTCATGGGGGCCGCGTTGCTGGCGCTGGTCATTCGGGTGCGCGGCGGCCGGTTGTGGCCGGTGCGGCGCGACTTGCCGGCGTGCGTCTTCCTGGGCGTGATCCTGAGTGTGCACCTGCTCATGCAGGCCTACGGGCTGCGCTACACAACCGCGATCCAGACGGGGTGGATCATCGGGTTCATTCCGGTCACCATCGCGCTCGGCGCGTGGCTGACGCGCCAGCAGCGGCTCAGCGCGCTCGGCTGGTCCGGCGTCGCGCTCGGCAGCGGCGGCGTGCTGATCGTCACGCTGGCGAAGTCGCAGGCATTTGCCCTGGCGCACTGGGGCAACCTGCTGCAGGTCGCATCGTGCCTGACCTGGACGGTGTACACGCTGACCGCGACCGGCCCCAACGCCCGCAACGGCGTCCTGTGCGTGACCACGTTCGGCATGGCGGTCGCGGCGGGCATCGCAGCGCTGGCGACCATCTGGGCTGGCGCGTGGAGCGGCCCGCCCACTGCTGCTTCGCTCGGCGCGCTCGTGTTCCTGGGGCTCATCTGCAGCGGCGTAGCATACTACTTGTGGTTCGCGGCCCAGCGCGATCATGGGCCGGCGCGCGTTGGATCGCTGCTGTATGTCGAGCCGTTCGTTGCCCTCCTGACTGGGGCGCTGCTGCTGCACGAGCCGGTCACGCTGCACGCGTTGTTCGGCGGTCTGTGCGTGCTGGCCGGCGTGTGGCTCGTCGCGCGCGGCGCCCGTCAGTAGCGGCCGACCCCCGAGTCGGCCGGAGGAGACCTCGCGCGCTACTCCGGCCGCCGCAACCGCAGCGCCAGCAGCAAGGGCCAACCCAGGTACTTCTCCGCCCGCGGCGTTTTCGCGACGAGGGCCGCGTCGGCCTTGCGTTCGATGATCTCCTCGATGCGCAGGCCGGCCCGCAGTGGTGCCATCACGTAATCCGCGTACGTGTGCTCGAACGCTGCCACGCGGACTTCGTGGCCGCTGTCGGGATCGGTGAAGCGGGCGGTGATGCCGCGCAGGTTCATCGCCGGGTGGAGCACGGTGCAGATCAGCTCTCCGCCGGGCCGCAACACGCGGTGCAGCTCGGTAAATGTGGCGGGCAGGTCGGCGATGTGATCGGCGACCAGCGCGAGCAACACGACGTCGTAGGTCGCATCCGTGGCGGGCAGCGGCTCGGGCAGCGTGTGCGCGTGAAAGCGCACACCGTGGCGGGCGAGCTTCGCACGGGCGCGGGCCATCATGCCGTCGGAGGTGTCAAAGGCGTCCACCAGGGCGCCGGCGTCGGCGAGCCAGAGCGTGTGCCGTCCGGTGCCGCAGCCGACGTCGGCGATGCGCCGGCCCGCCGGCGCAGGCAGCCAGCCGCGGACGATGGGCTCTTCGAGCAGGACGAGCGGATTGAGCTCATCGTCATAGATGGTGGCCCAGCGGTCGTACCCGGCCTGGGTGTCCATGCGTACAGGGTCAGCCATGATTTGCACCTGCCTCCGTGCGCGACTCGCGCCGCGCAATCGCGAGTATTGTAGCGGCCGGGCGACGGGCGGCGCGGGATAGCAGAGCTTCCGTCGGGGCGTCGCGGCCAAGGGGGCAAGCGGTTTCTTTTTTGCGCGGCCTATTTGGCACTCTTCGTTATTCAAACCTCGAGGCAATCAGCTTTCAGCACTCGGCGTTCAGCCAGATGCGCGTTCGCACATCCTGAAAGAGGATAACCGCAGAGGGCGCGTAGGGCGCGGAGAATGCTGGGATTGCTGGATTGTGGCGGCGTATGCGTGGGAGCGTGCGAAAGTGGGAAGGTGGGAGCGTGGGAACGGGGCGGCGGCGGGGCCGCCTGAGGACAGAACAGTGGAGCAGGAGAGCAGGAGAGCGAACGGGGAACAGCGACGGAGACATAAGCCGAAACGGCGGCGCCGGGCGGGGGCACCGCGCTGCCGCTGGACACTGGCTCGCCGGGGCGGTGTGCCGTGGCCGACCGGCTGTGGGACGTGCGGATCCTAGATGTTCTATGGCACTTGACCGTCCCGGTGCCCGAGTTCATTAGAGTAAGATCATAGGTGGCTGTCCCTCAATTCCCCTCAATTCCCGGTTCCTCCTTATTCGCGCCCAACGCCGCACGGCTTTGATGTTGCTCCCGGACCCAGAGCACCGGGCTCGCTAGGCTCATCCTCCAGCAGAACTCTAAATCCATAGATACCGGCAGTATCTACGAGCAAACCGGCTTCCCTTTCAGTTGGGTCCCCGTGAAGCAGGCGTTTGAGCACGCGACAGGGTTGTCCGTCGCAATCGACAGTTTCCCCGGCTCTGCCGTGCTGCGTCCGATAGACATCCTGTACCCACTCTCCCACGGCGCCCGCCGTACCGATCAGTCCCTCGGGCGTGGCCGCAGCCTGTCTTGCCTCTTCTGAAATGCAAGCGCCTTCCCTGGAGAACCGCCGCGCCTCTTCATCCGATACTGTGTTGCTCGCCCAAGGATGGTCGCGGTTTTCCTCTCCCTTGACCGCATACTCCCACTCCGCCTCCGTAGGCAATCGGTATTTCTTGCCGGTCCGCGCTGAAAGCCACTCGGTGAACGCGATTGCGCCCGACCAGCTAACCGTATTGGCAGCGCAGGACTCCATCCCCGGGCGCGCCCGATACCGCCCATCGCGCCGTTCGATCGTCGAGCGCTGGTTTAGCCCCACGTAACGCTCAGCGTCTGTGCGGGGCATGTCATTCAGGAACTTCGCATATTGCTGCGCAGTAACCTTCTCTTTGGCGAGTTTGAAGCCGCGCTCAATGACCATCTCCTGCGGTGGCCCCTCGTCAAGCCTCGCGACGGACCCCCCCAAGGCCGCACCCACCTTGTCTCCGGTCACACTGCGCCCGAGCTGCACGTGACCGGGAGGAAATCGGACGAACTCGAGAGCCAATTCGTCATGCTCGCTAGGCTGAGTGTCTGTGCTTTGCGACAGTGCGACACAACAGACAGCGTAGACCAATGAGTATCCAGTGACAGCCACCTATTTCTATGCCTCCAGCTTCGTCGGCGGGCGGCCGACCGGCCGGGGATGCAGACGCCGGCCGCGGCTTGTGCTCTGGCGACATATTACTGCGCGCCGGGCGCGTGTGCGACCGGCGGCGGGGATGCGCGGCGGGTTCGTCCGCGCTTCGGGCGGGGAAGAGGAAAGGGAGTGTGCGCCTGGAATCTGGGGGAATCTGGGGACACCATCAATTCTGTTCGGCACTCGACTTGCTAGGGCATGCGAAAAACACACGCGGGTTTAACACGATCTTAATTTGCGCTTTGCCTCAGGCCTGCGCATTATCTCCCGCATGGGT